>JAKOVD010000204.1 GCA_029782215.1 Chloroflexota bacterium | reverse complement strand
CGGCTACTGGCTGCCTGCAAGCACAGCCGTGATGCAGCCATCGTGCTCTGCCTCCTGGACACCGGCTGCCGGGCGGCAGAGTTCGTCGGCCTGGACGTCAGCGATGTGGACCTGAAGTCGGGGACCGTCAAGGTGCGGCTGGGCAAGGGACGCAAGCAGCGGCTGGCCTTCCTGGGCGCCCGTGCCCGCAAGGGGCTTCTGAAGCACCTGATGGAGCGCGGGTCGCCAAAGCCCGAAGAGCCGCTCTGGCTGAGCCGGACGACGGGCGAGCGGCTGACCGACTGGGGTTTCAGGCAGTTCTTGCAGCGGTTGGGTACGCAGGCCGGCGTTGAGCACTGCCACCCGCACACCTTCCGGCGCACCTTCGCCTTGTGGTCGCTGCGCAGCGGCATGAACATTTACGCCCTTCAGCAGATCATGGGGCATTCCGACCTGCAGATTCTGCGCTGCTACTGTCAAATGGTGGTCGAGGAGGACCTGAAGGAGGCGCACCGCAAACACGGCGCCGTGGACAGTATGTTGTAGCTTCGACTTCGGCTCGCTCTTGCCCCCAATGCCGGTTTCTCAGCGTGCGAAATTGGAGACGCGGATGCCCTGGCTACCGCCCCCAATGTTTGCGGAAGACCGGGGTGAGCGCATGTAGCGAGCCCTCCGGGGCAGCGGTTCTCGATTGGCTGGAAGGAATGGCTCCAATATGGGCTGCTTCTGCGACTGTTTTGCGCGGCCAATCTGTCCGGGCTATAATCCTGTCACAGAGCCCGCCAAACTGACACGCAGAAGCCGACACACTGTTGCGGCCTATCCTTGGTATGGCGCGGGTTTCGCAGAAGTCACCCTTTCTGGACATCTGCAGTTCTGTCAGAATCACCTGCGTATGTACTGTTTCAGTGAGCGCCATGCCAACGGTTCTGCGGATTGGCTCGTTTAGATTCCACTTCTACTCTGATGAACGGAATGAGCCACCCCACATTCATGTGGCCACGTCTGACGCTGAGTGCAAGTTCTGGCTCTCACCCATTCTCCTTGCTCGCAACAAGGGTGTTCCTCAGCACGTCGTACGTGAGATGGAGCGTCTTGTGTTTGAGCACCAAGTTGAGCTGTTGAACGCATATGAGAAGTTCCACAATGCGGCCTAGTCAGGTGCAACTCTCCGATGAACCGAGCGCCATTCGCGTTTGGGTTGAAGGACGGTACATTTATCTGGAGTTGACGGACGGTCGCATCGTTGGGTTTCCGGCAGACCGCTTCCGTTTGCTAGCGGCGGCGACAACAGAGCAGCTTGGCGAGGTCACTTTGCGCTTGAATGGCTACGCGCTGCGGTGGGAAGCACTAGATGAGGACATCACGGTGCCGGGAGTGCTGGCAGGGCATTTTCAGTTGCCATTGGCGGCCGAACGGACAGATCGACAGGCGGCTTGATCTCGCGTTTTCTGTCTATGGTTGGGGTCGGTGGGGTGCACTGCCACAGCATATGCTCCGACGCACATCTGCACTATAGTCGCTACTCAGCAGGCTGAACATTCATAGCCTGCAGCACTTCATGGGGGATTCCAACCTGCAGTGTCTGCGCCGCTATCTGACGCTGGTCGAGGAAGACCTGAAGGAAGCGCACCGCAAACAAGGCGCCGTAGACAGCATGTTGTACTCTGGTGGCCGGACGCTGCACAGTAGTGAGGATCTGGGTGTGGCAATTCGCGTGGTTGACGCTCGTCGATGACACCGGTATAATCCGGCTGTCAAGGTATGTATTTTGTTGCGGAGTATGAATATGCCTAGTGTGGTAGGACAAAAAGGGCAGATCGTCATCGAGAAGCCGATCCGGGATGCGCTCCACCTGGAGCCAGGCTACCTTGCCATCCAGCGCCTGGTGAATGACCACGTGGAACTCTATTTCTACCCACCGGAACATGAGGAGTCGCTGCGCGGGGTATTGGCAGGTCAGGCGAAGCGCTCCATCCCACCGGAGGCGTGGTCGGAGGCTGTGGCGGCATCGTGGGCCGGGGCTGCCCGGTCCGAGGGAGGCGCTGACGAGGCCGCACTATGAGCCAGCCCTTGCCTTCGGCTTTCGTGGATACGAGTGTGATTGTACGCTACCTGACAGATGATCCTCCGTCCATGGCCGCAGCGGCCGCCCACATCATCGAGGGGGACCAGTCGCTGATCCTGAGCGAGGTGATCCTGGCCGAAACGGCGTATGTCCTGACCGGAGTCTATGACATCCCCCGGGCTGCCGTCGTGGATGCGCTGAGCGCGTTCATCCAACGCCGCAACATTCGCCTGCTCAACCTTGCCAAGCCCGCGGCGCTGGAGGCATTGCGCCTCTGCCGCGACTCCAAGCGCCACTCGTTTGCGGACGCGCTGTTGTGGGTCGAAGCGCGCCAGGGCGGGGTCGGACGGATTTACACTTTCGACGACCGTTTTCCAGCCGAGGGCGTTGATCTGCTGGGAATCGGGCGGCCATCGCCATGAAGAATATCTGTGCGACACATACCGATCGACCTGGCTGACCTTGCCGAGGCGTTTGACAACGGCAGTGCCGAAGCGAGTTTCTATCTCGACATCGAAACGGGCGCCGTCGTGCTGGTGATGGCGGAGATGCGGGC
Source organism: Chloroflexota bacterium (assembly GCA_029782215.1). Lineage (GTDB taxonomy): Bacteria > Chloroflexota > Anaerolineae > J102 > J102 > SSF26. The sequence continues at coordinate 92,019 of JAKOVD010000204.1, read as the reverse complement.
CATCATGGAGGACCTGATGACAGACCTTGGTTCGTCTGCGCCTTCGCAGGAAGATCTGGCGGTTGCTCTGGCAGGAACCAACATGCCCGAATGGGAGACCGATGCAGTGCTTGAGGCGTACGATGTGGAAATGGGCTACGGCGAGCGCTACCTGGGCATTCCCAAGTCGGATAGTCATACGGCCTATGGTGACATGGAGGACTTCATCGCCACCGTGCGCGATTCCGCTCTGCAGGAACGCCTGCAGTGGGCCATCCGGGGTCGCGGCGCTTTCCGCCGGTTCAAGGACGAGCTCCGTGAGAGGCCGCGCGAGGAGCAGCGCTGGTTCCTTTTTCGCGACGAGCGCACCGAGCAGCGCATGCGCGAGTGGCTGGCCTCTTTAGGCGTTGAGCCGATCTGAGCCCGCAGCATCTACTGCCCATCCGGTGATACCCTGCGCAGACAACCCTGCGTGTCCTGGTTGCCCACTCCGCATGCCATCCGTATCCTGGATGGCGCTACGGCACTGCCACGAGATCGATGTCCATCCTCACCCACCTACGACTGCATACCTCACCCCAAGCCTACCAGCGTGGTGAAGCCTACTACCAGGAAGGCGCCGTTCTGTCGGTGATTCAGCGCGGCGACGCCGTGGAGGCCGCGGTTGCCGGCAGCGATCCTGATCCGTATGTTGTCCGGTTTCTGCTTGCCGGTGACGAGCTGGAGCAAGTAAGCTGCACCTGTCCTTACGATTGGGGCGGCTGGTGCAAGCACATCGCAGCCGCCGTGCTTGCCTTCAGCGACGGCAGTGCCGTCGAACGGCGACTGCCACTCGCCGAGGCTCTGGCTCCCCTTGACCGTGATCAGTTGGCCCGCCTGCTGCTCAGGCTCGCGGAACGCCGGCCGGAGGTGATGGCAGAAGTCGAGGCCTGTCTGCCGCTCCTGAGCCAGCCGCCGGCAAGTGGCTCCGGATCGCAGGCAGAGTCGAGCCGGCCGGCAGTCCTGGTCAATCCGCAGATCCTGCGCCGCCAGATCGGGGAAGCGCTGCGCAGTGAAGGCGACACAAATCGATGGGGCGGCTACGTGAGCGTTGGCGGTGTGCTTGGCCGGCTAGAGCGGGTGCTCGATCAGGCTTGGAACCTCATCCGGCAGGGGGACGGCGCCAATGCCTTGGTTGCGCTCGATGCGATCACCGACGCCTACCTTGCGGACTGGGAGACGCTCGACGACTCCGATGGCATGGCGACGGAGTTCGTCAGCACTTTGGGCACCGCCTGGGCCGAGGCCATCCTCTCAACCCAACTTGGCCCTGCCGATCGCGACCGCTGGCGCACCAGACTGGAGGAATGGTGCAACTACCTGTCGGATTACGGGTCGGAGGCGGGGCTGGAAGTAGCCTTGGGCGCGGTCGAATTCTATTGGGACGATGCCGAGCTTCAGCGCATCCTGGCGGGAACCGTGGTCGAGGCGGACGCGGGCGCCGATGATGGACAGGAGCCATTCTACGGCGTTGCCCTTACTGTCGCACGTCTGCACGTCCTGGAACGGCAGGGGCGGAGTGACGAGTATCTGCGTCTGGCCGCGTACGAGGGTCTGTATGTGTACTATGCCCAGATGCTGGTGCAGATAGGTCGCATCGACGAGGCGGTAGCCTGCACCATGGGCCAGCTGCAACGAAGCGATGAGGTCCTTACGGTGGCAAAAGCCCTGCACGGCGCCGGTGCCACGGCGAGAGCGCTAGATGTGGCACAGTGGGGTTTGCGGCAGCCGGGGGCAAAACTGTCATTGTCCACCTGGACGCGCGATCTGGCGTCGGCAGACGGCAAGGGGGTGCTGGCGCTGGAAGCGACAGTGGTGATCTGTCGGGAGCACCCGAACCTTCAGGACTATGCCGATCTGCAGCAGCGGGCCGGTGCGGCCTGGCCGAAGGTCCGTGCAGCGCTTCTGGACCATCTGCGCCCGCACGACACCTGGGCGCCTGACGGCAAGGTGGACATCTTCCTCAAGGAGGGCCTGATCGACGACGCTATTGCCGTGGTCACCAAGGGATTCGCAAGCTACGAAACGCTGGCGAAGGTGGCCGAGGCCGCGACCATGAGCCGGCCCGACTGGACCATCGCCACAAGCCGCCGCCAGGCCGAAGAGATCATGGATGCGGGTCGATCGCAGTACTATGCTGCCGCTGCCGCCTGGCTGGAGCGAGCGCGTGCGGCATATCTGGCCGCGGGTAGAGAAGCCGAGTGGCGCATCTATCAAACCGAGCTGCTCGCCAAGCATGCCCGCAAATACAGGCTCGTGCCTTTGATCAGGGAGCTCCGGTAGTCGTCTCTGCTGCATAACAGTGTACTGCCACCGGGCTGACGCATGGCCTGTCATGCCGCGCGGAGCCTCCAGCGAGGGTCTCCTGGGTGATGCGCGTCAGGGCTTGCGTCGGGCTATCCCGGTCCATCGTCCCTGCCGATCCGCGCTCGCATCCCCCTGCCGCTGTGGGCGTCAACCCTCAGTCGCGGACGCCAGCATCGGGTCGGTTGATGGCGCCCTTCAGGCAACGTCCGCGACTGCGGCCACATGGGACAACGACTACCTCCCACGGTGGAAAGGCCGCCTCCGCCTATCGCCGATCCCCGCCTGGCGGCAGGGAGACGGCGCCGTGACCGGTGGGGCCTTGACCGGTGGGACCATGACCGCCAGCGCTGCGACCGGTGAGAGAGGCTGCCGGCTCCGGACCCAGTTCCGGACAGGGGACAGCGTAGGCCTGGGCCAGGCCGGCGGCATCGGCCACGAACAGCTCATACTGCCGGCTCCCTTGCCCGCCGGCGCGCGGTGCAGGGCGCAGGCGTAGTCGGGCCAGCACGCGGCCCACGCGGCGCGGCGAGACCAGGGTGTCGCGCACGTTCCAGCCTTCGTCGCTGGCAACGGCCAGGGCCTCGGTCATGACCTGCTGCACGGTCAGGCGCAGGGTGGCAGCCGGAGGCGGGGGGAGAGTCTGCCGCCCCATCCGCCACACTGGCCCGAACGGCACAACCGCACAAGCTGCGGACGACCAGGCGGGTGAGGTCATCGTTCTCAAGCTGGGGGCGCTCCTCCTGGTAGCGCCAGGAGAGGGCCTCCAGACGTGTGAACAGTCCCACCCCTGCGTCCGGCGGCTCGCTCCACCATGAGTGGCGTTGGGGAAGCGCCTCCTGGCCAGGGTGGGGGCGACGCAGGCTGCCGAGGCTATCATGGTCGTCCAGCCAGAGGACGACGGCCAGGAGGGCGCGCCAGGGCTCCAGCTCACGGCCGCTGAACCGGGCCTGAGCGGCGGCGCGGGCTTCATAGCCGCCGGCGGCGAAGGCCGGCAGGGCTGTGACCGCCAGAGCCCACAGGTCATCGACAAGGGTGCGGCGGTGGCAGGGCCGGAAGGAAAAGTCGAGAGGCTCGGCGTTGGCGCGGCGGCGGTCGGTCGTGCGGGCCATGGGCACGACCAGGGTGCGGCTGGCAAGCACTGGGTCGGGGAGGCGAATGGCTGAGAACAAGCGGGGGCAGAAGGTGTTGACGAGACGAGTCTGCCAGCGGCCCTTGCCAACCGGCTCTTTGAGGGAGACGACGCTGCCGCGGCGGTTGCCGGCGAGGAGCAGGGTGCGCTTGTCGGGGTCGGTACGGGCGGCCGAGGCGAGGTTCTCGGCGTCGTCGAAGGCGAGGGTGGCGCCACAGTCGGCCATGTCGCGCAGGGTGGCGAAGCTGGCGCCGCCCTGAACAACGAGGCCGAGATGGCAGACCTCGGCCATGAGGAGGAGGCACTGGGTCTTGCCGCAGCCGCGGTCACCGTTGGGCCAGAGATAGCCGATCACGTGAAAGGCGTCGAGGAGCCAGGTGGCGAGGGCGTAGGTGGCCAGTAGCTCGGTCATGGTGCGCTGGTCGGCCAGGCTGCGCTGGAAGTCAAGAAAGGTGTCGAGGACGGAGGTGAGGCGGGCGAAGATGTCCAACGGGAGCGGCCTGTGCCCCTGGCGGAAGGCCGCGACGCCCTCGGCGGACCAGCAGCGCTGGGGCGGGGGCGTTTCGGATAGCTGCAGGGTGACCGGCAGGCTGGTCAGGGGTTCGCCGGCGCCGTCACCGAAGCAGATGCCGTCATCGCGGAGAATGAAGAGGCGCTTCTCCTCCACGACGCGAGCGGGCGCACCTGACCTGCCTTTGGAGTCGGGGGCAGGAGGGTGGGTGATACGCACGTCGAGCCAGGCGGCGGCGTAGGCGCGGCCGTCGAGCAGGGCGAGCGGGCGGCGCATGACGAGGGGAGGCCGGGGCAGGATCTCGACCTGTGGGGAGGGGAACGCAAAGGAGGGGGTCGCCGCGGACATGGGCTTGTTCACCATGACGAAGGGCGGGGGCTAGGGCGCGGCCACAAGGGAGGCCTGGGCGAGGTGAATGGCCGGCTTTCATCTGGGGCTTCGGGCTCGCCAGGCTGGTCCTGAGGTCGCGAAGGCGGCGGCCAAGTGGGCCGATCCGCCGTCCGGGGGTAGTCGGATGGCACCGCGAATGGCCCCCTTGGCGCCACCGCCGCCGCCGGCCGTGATTGGTCCGCCGGTCGCTGAACCACGGCAGGAGCCGGTTTTGCCGCCGGGCTAGACGGCACTGGGACCGGTGTAATTGGCCTCCTTTCATCGCCGCCCTGCGCCGGGTTTGTCTTGGTTGCGAGCTGCCAGGCAGGTGCCACCCTCCCCTTTCGGGTCGGCGTCAGGCTCCCTCTCGCTCCGCCCCCCTGCATAGCAGGCGTCTGGTCCGTGGCATGACCGGCGAAGGGGTTGCGCCGGGCGAATCTGCCCCAAGTCGTGGTCCAGAGCGTTTCGGGATGGTGGGAGAGAGAGCGCAAGTCGGTTGCCAGCCCATCCTCGGCGATCGTGGTGGCCGAGCGCACGCGCTGTGCAAGCTGGCGGGGCGAGAGCGCGACCAGGCAGGCAAACCCCTGCAGCTGCTGCTGCAGCTCCCACTTTCGGCGCAGACGCAGCGCTTTGGCTCTGCCCGTCGCCTGTGGCGCCTCGACTTCGACGTAGAACCGCCTCTCGGTGACCGGGTCGACGACCAGGATGTCGGGGGCCAGAGGCCAGGGTAGCACCGGGACCACCTGCGTCCAGAAGCCGTGGCGACGGAAGTAGTGAGCGGCGAGAATGATCATGGCCGTGTGTACCGGTTGGCTGCAGGCATGGTGCCGGCGATCCAGGCGATCCAACTCTGAGACCGCCGTCAGCGGAATCCCCATGTCGTTCACAAGCTCGCGTCCACTGATGCCCAGGTGCACCAGGGCGACCTCGAAGCGGTGTCCCGGGTCGATGGGCACGCGTTCCTCCAGGACCAGCGGTCCGGCGAAGTCGGGTTCACGCGTGGTCAGGCGCTGCCACAGGCGTTTGATCGATCCGGACTCGGTGGAGCCAAATGAGGGATCGTTGGCGACCAGCCACTCGGTCAAGGCGAGACGGCTGCACCAGCCGGTGACCGCCATCAGGCTCAGGGCGCGAAAGTCGCGGCCCCAGCCCAGGCCGGAGTGCTGCCAGTGCTCCGCGTACTGCGTCGGTGGGCGGTCGCCCAGCGGTTCCGGGAGTTCGATCGTGGCGGGCGTGGGGTAACGGAGCCGCGGATAGCGGCGGCGCCACGGGGAGCCCTGCCAGCGCTTTGACTGGGGCAGCGCCACTGCGCTCCGTATGATGTGGTATTTGGCGAACGGGAAGCTTTCGGATTGGCTCATGGCTCATCACTCTCAAAGAGGGCTTCAACGGCGCCGTGCTGGTCATGGGCCGAATGCAGGTCGCTGTCAACCAGCGCCAGGTACTGCCGGAGGATCTGCAGGTCGGCGTGCCCCATCAGCCGCTGCAGGGCGTAGATGTTCATGCCTGAGCGCAGGCTCCAGAGGGCAAAAGTCCGGCGGAAGGTGTGGGGATGGCAGTGTTTCACCCCGGCGCGGACGCCGAGGCGGCGGAGCAACAGACGTAGTCCGTTTGTCGTCAGCCGTTCGCCCGTCGTCAGGCTGACCCAGAGGGGATCTTCCTTCTCGGGCCCGCGGCGTTCCGAGAGGTAGCGCAGGAGGTAGCACTGGGACAAGGGCCCGATGTAGACCATGCGTTCCCGGCGCCCTTTGCCGTGCCGGACGTGGACCTCGCCAGTGCGGAGGACCACATCCCCCACGTTCAGGGCTACCGTTTCCGATACCCGGCAGCCCGAGTCGAGCAGGGCCATGATCAGCGCCCGGTCACGGGCATTGTCGCAGGCCGCCAGCAAGCGCCGGGCCTCGAGTCTGTTGAACGCCGGTGGGATGACGCTGGGGAGGCGGGGCATCCGTACCTTGCGCATCGGATGGGAGGGCTGTATGCCTTCCGCCTCCAGAAAATGGCACAGGGTGCGAATGGCGCGGGCCGCTGCGTGGATGGAGTGAGGGCGCAGATTGCGGTCCTGCAGCGCCGCCAGGTATGAGCGGATGTGGCCAGGCGTGAGCCCGGCCAGGTCGGTGACCCCCAAAGTGGCGACATAGGCTGCGAAGCCTTCGAGCTGCTGGCGGTAAAAGCGCTGGGTGGCGTGAGTGAGTTGCCGAGCGCGGGCATCGAGCAGGAACTCGGCGATCTGGCAGGCCATCACATCGGTCGCAGCGTCGCCGTACCGTCGGGACGTTCTGCGGGGAGCGAATGGGGATGTGGGGCTTGGAGGCTCCTCTGCCTGGACAGGCAGATGGGTGCGGCGGGTCTTGCGCGGGGGAGGCGATACGAGGTGGGTGTCATGAGGGGATGTCCTTGTTGGCTGGAGGCGGATATGAAAAATGGCCGCGCGCACGAGGCGCTGCAGCCATTTCTTGATTACGATAGTAGCGCACGATTTTGTGCATGTCAATAGTCAATTTTGACTATATGCGGAGATCCACGCGCCTATTTCGCCCTTCGCCTTATCCTTGTCTCATGTAACATTACAGGGGTATGGTGGATAACCATCCAAAAGTATGGCTAAAGACCATACTTTTGGATGGTTGTGATACAGATGTTTTAAGGTTGAAACCATCCAAAAGTGTGGTTGAAAACCATACTTTTAGATGGTTGTGTCAAGGCCATTCTCATTCCGGCCGTGACAGTTGACGCGTAGATGCCTCAAGGAGCAAAGCTGCAGGCCAGCAGAGTGACTGCTTGCCGCCCCGTTGGCATGACCAAAAAGTACTACCACTTCTGGCGTTTCTTGTCGTCGATGTTGGGCCCTTTGGCCTTTCAGGTGAAAGGCCGGCTGCAGCTTCTTACGCCGGCTCGTGTTGGCGGCGACAGATGTGCCGTTGTGCCGTTTGTGCCCAATGTGCAAACGAAGGCTTGGCGCCGCTGCACCTGGCAGTCGCCGCTTTGCGGCGCGCCCTCGGGCTTTCCCCGACGAAGCCCAGATCTCGACCAACCCGGGTGACCCGTATCAGAACAGCGGCGACCACGAGCACGCTTCTTTCAGATGCGAGGACGCCATTGCCCTCGCATCTCACCTCGCGACCAGCACATTGGTCTGGGCGGTGGCCGCTGGCGTCTGGGCAGCTCTAGTCACGCTGCCGCCTCCTTCATGCGCACCATCGGCCTTGACTAGCAGAATGCCTGAACCTACACCTCCGTGGCCGCCGCTTCCCACACACGAGGCTGTCTCCAGCGTCACATGTGTACAGCCCCTCCTTGAGGCTGATGCTGGAGACAGCTTCTAGGACGGGTCAACGGCAGGGAGATGCCTGGCGACGAGGCGAGGGCTTGACGGCGTTTTGATACTTTTTTGATAGTCGCTCGGTAGGATGAAGAAGATTCGTGCCACGAAGCCGCCACTGCAAGCGGACGTGGCCGGACGTCGAGTGACCTGTTCCGCAGCATGCGGCACGCCTCAGCCGCCGCCGGGTGCGCCCGCCACAGCGCAAGGTGAACCATGTCAAAGCAAATCGGTACCCATTTCTCGTTGTTCGCGGCGCTGGTCGTGGTTGTGAGCTTGCTTCTGGCTTCCACAGCTACAGCCCAGCCTGCAGGCAGTCTCCCCGGGGATGGTGCGGGCGTCGTCGCCTTCAATCCCTCTTCTGTTCCGCCCCTGACGAACATCACCGGCGTGGCGGCGGGAGCCATACACACCTGCGCCCTTACCAACGCTGGCGGCATGAAATGTTGGGGAAGCAACGTCGTGGGACAACTCGCCTCGGCCTGTAAACCGGGTGAGAGTTGCGGGGTCCCCGTCGATATGTCCGGGTTCGCCAGTGGCGTTGCAGGCATGGCGGCGGGACTCGGTCACACCTGTGCTATCACCAGCGGAGGTAGACTCCAATGCTGGGGGGCGAATGCCAAAGGACAGGTTGGCAACGGTAAGACGGGAGACTTCGTGACCCCTGTGACAGTGGTAGGTCTGTCAAGCGGCGTCATCGCCGTGGCGGCGGGGATGGACCACACCTGCGCCCTGACCAGCGGTGGCGCCGTCAAGTGCTGGGGCGGTAACCAGTACGGGCAGTTGGGCGATGGCTCTACGACTGACCGCCTCACCCCGGTCGACGTGAGCGGCATGAGCAACGGCGCTATAGGATTGACAGTGGGCGGTTACCACACCTGCGCTGTGACCAGCGGCGGTGCCGTGAAGTGCTGGGGATTGAATGATAGCGGCCAGTTGGGCGACGGCTCCACAACCGACCGCACCACGCCGGTCGCCGTCACCGGTCTGGGCAGCGGCATTGCGGCCCTGGCGGGCGGTACTCGCCACAGCTGCTCCCTTGGCACCGCTGGCGACGTCAAGTGCTGGGGGGCGAACAAGTTCGGTCAGTTGGGCGACGGCACCACAACTAACCGCAAGTCGCCGGTGGCAGTGAGCGGTCTCGGCGGCGGGGTAGCACTGATCGGCGCCAATTCGTCGGAGTATGTCGAAGCCGGTCACACCTGTGCCGTCATGACGACCGGTGGCGTCAAATGCTGGGGGAAGAATGATGCCGGCCAACTGGGCGACGGCACGCTTGCGAACCAGACCAAGCCGGTGGACGTGGCCGGTCTCCAGAGCGGCGTCAAAATGGTGTCGACGGGCTATAAGCACACCTGCGCCGTCACAGATGGGGGTGAAGTGAAGTGTTGGGGCGACAACCAATTCCTTCAGCTCACGTCTCCGGCGCCCGTGCTGCGCGCCCTGCCCGCCGATGTGGCCGGTCTGACGAGTGGCGTCGCTTTGCTGACAAGCGGAGGGGCCCACACGTGTGGTCTGACAACTGGGGGTGAGGTGCGATGCTGGGGCGCAGGCTTGACGGGTCAACTCGGCAACGGGGCGACCGCAAACCAGGGTTCCCCTGTGGCTGTTTGTGCGGGTGGGGCGTCCGGCTGCACGGCGTCCTTGAGCGCCGTCGCCATGGTCGCCGCTGGCGGCAGCCATACCTGTGCCGTCACCGCTGCCGGAGGCGTCAAGTGCTGGGGATGGAATGACGCCGCTCAGCTTGGCGATGGCACGCAGGGCACGAACCGGACCACGCCCGTGGATGTGGTCGGGCTGGCGACCGGCGCCGCCGCCGTGGCCGCGGGAGGGTTCCACTCTTGCGCGCTGACCACAGCAGGCGGCGTCAAGTGCTGGGGGGTGAACAATTTCGGGCAGTTGGGCGACGGCACCAAAACCTTGCGGAAGACCCCGGTGGACGTCGCCGGTCTGAGCAGCGGTGTCGTGGCAGTGGCAACGGGATACAGGCACACGTGTGCACTCACTGGCAGCGGTGGCGTGAAATGCTGGGGAGCAAACATCTACGGACAATTGGGCGACGGCACGACCGCCGGGAGCAATTCACCGGTGGACGTCGCCGGACTGACCAGCGGTGTCACCGCAATTGCGGCCGGGTACTCCTCGACCTGTGCCCTGACAAGCGCCAGTGGTGTCAAGTGCTGGGGCGACAATGCCTATGGACAGCTAGGCGATGGCACCACCACGCAGCGACTGACGCCGGTGGACGTGGCCGGGCTAGGCAACGGAGTTATGGCAGTGAAGGCAGAGGGTGACCACCCGTGCGCTCTGACCACCGGCGGCGGCGTCAAGTGCTGGGGCTACGGCGGGGACGGCGAGATCGGCGACGGCACGACCGCCGAAACCCATCCGACGCCGGTCTCGGTTATCGGCCTGAGCAGTGGCGCGACCGCGCTTTCCGCAGGTGATCGGCATACTTGCGCCCTTGTTGGCAGCGGGCGTGTCATGTGTTGGGGCTCAGATTGGTACGGGGCGCTTGGCTTGGGCGCGATAGCCTCCAGCGCCACGCCGGTGACGGCGGTGGCGGCGGCCGAGCCGCCGATCCTGGCCGCCAACTACGGGTCCGCCCGACCTGGCAACTTCATAACCCTGACCGGGCACGCGTTCAGGCCCAATCAAACGGTGACCATCGAGTTGAACGGAACTCCCTTGGTGGCCACCGCCAGAAGCTCGTCCACGGGCGAGTTCATCTTCTTCCTTGACACAACCGCGGCATCGCCAGGGTTCTATGACGTCAAGACCACCGCCAACGGAGACGCCGGCGCCACCACGTTGCTGCTGGCGCCCGAAGCTCCGGAGCGAGTGCAGGAAGGCGGCGGCCTCATGGTGGTGGTTCCGGCGGGGATCGCCGTTCCTGCCAACACCCTGAGCCTGCCTCGCCTGCTGCGCTAAGCGCACAACCGCACACAAGCAGCGGGCGCGACTCTCGTCCACCCGCCCATATGATCCGCAAAGGCCAGGAGTCCCCGCTCTCCTGGCCTTGTGTTTGCCGGATGCGTGCGGCCGGCGCTGCGGTGCACTTTGGCCTGTGGGGTGTGCGGGAGTAGAATGGAAGCGTCTCTGCTTGCCGCTGTCGCTGATCAGGTCTACGTTGGAGGACCACAGACGTGCTGCGCGTGCGCCTGCTGGGAACGTTGGAGTTGCGCGAGGAGGACCGCCTCTTGCCGAGGCCGCCCACCCTCAAATCACAGGCTCTGCTGGCCTATCTCCTGCTCCACCGGCGGCAGCCTCTCACACGCGACCGGCTGGGCGACCTGTTCTGGGGAGAACGGCCGGAGAACAAGGCCCGGCACTCCCTGGCGACGGCGCTCTGGCACATCCGGCGCTGTCTGCCGGACGAGCGGATGCTGTTGAGCGACCCCCAGACGGTGCAGTTCGATCCCCTGGCCGAGCTGTGGCTTGATGTGGAAGCGTTCGCCAGGCTGGCGTCGTCATCGGAAGCGGCCTCCCTGGACCAGGCAGCGCATCTCTATCGGGGTGAGTTCCTCGACGGCTTTTTCGACGACTGGGTGATCAGCGAGCGCTACCGCCTGGAGACGCTGTGGGTCGAAGCGCTGACGCGGCTGATGGCGGCGCAGGAGTCCGCGGCCGATCATTGGCAGACCCTGACGACGGCGCTGCGCCTGATCGCCGTCGACCCGCTGCGTGAGGATGCCCACCGGGCGGCGATGCGGGCCTTCTGCCGGCTGGGACAGCGCAATGCCGCCCTTGACCAGTACGAGCGCTGCCGACAGGTCATGCAGGCGGAGCTGGACGCGGCGCCGGAAGCGGCGACGACCGAGCTCTACGAGTCCATCCGCAGCGGCCGTTATGCCGTAGGACATGCGTTGGCTGTCGCCGGCGCGGCGCCGATCCCAGAGCAGGCGCCGGCGGCGATCAACCCTCTGGAGGCATGGTCCCCCGTGCGCATGGTGGGCCGGGACGCGGAACTGGCCTATCTGCACCAGCGTTGGGAGCGGGCGCGCGCGGGACAGGGACGCCTTGTTCTCGTCCAGGGCGAAGCCGGGATGGGCAAGACGCGCCTGGTGGAGGAGTTCGCCCAACAACTGCGCTGGCAGGGGCGCCGGGTGTTGTGGGGGCGCTGCTACGAGTTTGAGCGCATCCTGCCCTACCAGCCCGTCGCCGAAGCGCTGCGGACGCTGCTGCCGGTGCTGGCGCCTGCAGAGCTGGCGGCCTTGCCATCCCGGGTGCTGGCCGGGGTGAGTTGGCTGGCGCCCGAGTTCGGCGAGCAGCGGCCTGGCCATCTCCCTGCCTCACCCTCCGTTCCCGGATCTGACCCTCATTTCGACGGAGTGGTCCGTTTTCTGGCCGAGCTGGCCGCCCACGCTCCTCTCCTGCTCGTGCTGGAGGATGTGCACTGGGCCACCGAGCCAACTCTTGAGATGGTGCACTACCTTGCCCGCAGCCTTGCCACCAGGCCGGTTCTGATCTTGCTCACGCTGCGTCCGGAGGCGCTGGAACCCCAGCATCCCCTGATCGCCATTCGCCGCCGCCTGGGCCGGGACGGCCTGCTTGACACGATCGTCCTGCCGCCGCTGGCGCCAGAGGCCGTGTCGCTGCTGGTGGCAGAGATGTCCGGAGCTTCGGCGGCGGCGCCGCTGGCGGAGCGCCTCTATCAGGAGAGCGAGGGGAATCCCTTCTACCTGAACGAGATGATCAGAGCCCTGTTTGAGACCGGCACGATTCACCTGGAAGGAGGCGTCTGGGAAGGCGATTTTGTCGCCACTGGAAACGGCCGCCTGCCGGCGCCGGCCAGCCTGGGCGAGACGATCCTGGCGAGGGCGCAAAGGGTGGGACCGCGCACCCAGGAGGCGCTCCAGGTGGCGGCGGTGCTGGGACGCGAGTTCGACTTCGACCTGCTCAATGCCGTCTGGGCACAGGGTGAGGAGGCGACGCTGACCGCGATCGAGGATCTGCTGCGCCACCGGCTGGTCCAGGAGGGGACGGGCGCTTTGGGCCGCGACTATGCCTTCTGTCACCACAAGATTCAAGAAGTGGTTTGCGGCAGCCTGCCGCAGCGCCGGCGCCAGCACGTGCATGCACGAGTGGCAGCGGCAATGGAGGCCGCCAACTCCACCGCCGACGGCGCCATGGCGGGCGAGCTGGCCTATCATTTCGAGCAAGGGCGGGGACGCGACTCGGCGCTGGCGGCCAAGGCGCTATACTACCTGTGGCTGTCTGGCGACCAGGCGCGGATTCTTTATGCCGCCAAAGAGGCGATCGACTACTATCAGCGGGCGCTGGTGGTAGCCAATGACCTGGGCGACGAAGAGGCGGTCGCGCACACGCTCCTGCGACTGGGGCAGACGCAGCACAGCATTTTCAGCTTCGAGGCCGCAGCGCAGGCATACGACGAGGCTTTCATCCGCTGGCAAAGGACGGAGGCGGCCAGCGCCCATAGTTCTGCTCTGCCGCCGGCGCCGCACCCCCTGCGACTGTTGTGGGTTCACTATCCCGTCACCTTCGACCCTATCCTCGGCGACGCCGGGATCACACACCATGTCTTCAGTGGCCTGGTGGAGGAAAGCCCGGAGATGGAGGTGATTCCCGACGCGGCCTGGCGGTGGGAATTGTTGGACGGAGGAAGGCGCTACGTGTTTCATCTCCGCCCCGACGCCGTGTGGACCGATGGGACGCCGGTGAGTGCCGCCGACTTTGAGTTCGCCTGGAAGCGGGTGCTTGCGCAGCGGGAATCTCCCGCCGCTCGCTTCCTGTATGACGTCGAAGGCGCGCAGGCGCTGCACGAGGGCTTGGTGGACGATGCCTCCGCACTGGGCGTGAGAGCACTAGACGACCACACGCTGGCCGTCACCCTGGCGGCACCGGCTGCCTATTTTCTGCACCTGATGGCGCTGCCGGTATCTTTCCCCATTCCCCGGCATGCGGTGAAACGCTGGGGCGAGGCCTGGTCGAAGCCCGAACATATCGCCAGCAACGGGGCCTTCCGGCTGTTGAGCTGGCAGCCGGGAGACAGGATCGTCCTTGCCCGCAATTCCGGCTACAGGGGACGATTCACGGGCAATCTGCAGGATATCCACCTGCTGCTCAACCAGGAAGCGAGAAACGACTGGCGAGCGGCGCGGGCGCTTTACGCGGACAACGCCATCGACGCCTGGATGCTGGGCAACATGCCTCAGGCCGCGCTGGAGGAGGTGGATCGGCGGTTTCGCGCCGAGCGCAAACTCGTCCGTCTCTACTATACAAACGCCGTTGGGTTCGATGTGGGACAGCCTCCTTTCGACGATGTGCGGGTGCGGCAGGCCTTTGCCTTGGCTTCGGACGTGAAGACTGTGCGCGATGAGCAGCACAAGGAGCACTGGGTCGCCGACCAGGGAGGCTGGATCCCCGCCGGCATGCCCGGGCACACGGCGAACGCCTGTCTGCCTTTCGACCCCTTGCGGGCCCGGCAATTGCTGGCTGATGCGGGCTTCCCGGAAGGGCGCGGTTTCCCCACGGTGCGTTACCGCACGTTCCGCACACCGGAGACCGAGCAGACGCTCCCTGCCATCATCGCGTTTTGGCGGCGCGTGCTCGGCGTGGATGTGACACCCGAGGTCAGCGAACGGAGCGCCTACCTGGCCGAGCTGGCGGCAGACCCGGCGCAGCTCTTTGCGATGTCGTGGTGGGCCAGCTATCCCGACCCGGACGAACCTATGCGGATGGGTATGGCCCAGGTGCGCAGGTTCACGCATTGGCACAACGCTGACTTTCAGCAAACGGTGGAGGATGCCCGGCACGTGCTCGATCCAGAGGCGCGGCTGCGTCTCTACCGCAGCGCCGACGCCCTTTTGCTGCGGGAGGCGCCGGTGTGCCCGTGGTTCTATCCCCAGGTCCCCTTCCTGGTAAAGCCTTGGGTGCAGCATCACACCATGCCGCCGACGCAGGGGGAGCGAGGGTGGAAGGCCATCGTGCTGGCTGAGCATTGATCGCCCGGCCGATGGGAGAGGGGAGCCGGCGCCAAACCGACGCGGGCGTGATCTGCAGCGCCTGTTCCCTGTTGCGCGCATTGCGGCGTGGCGGGTGGCTTTTGATAGAGATTTGATAGGGAGGTGCGACCATGAGGGCGTTGCGGCGGTACGCTGGCTCTGGGCGAGAGGGCAAGCGCCGCCGCCGGAGCCGCCGGGGCCTGGACGTTCAGGCCCCGGCTTCCAAGTCGGCACACTCTATGAACAGGCTCTCATCCCGGTCCCGGCACCACAATCGGGCTTGCACCAGCACCTTCATCCTCCGCCTACGCCTGGTATGGCGAGATGGAAGGCTGTCGTGGCGGGGTTGGATGGAGCATTTCCCCAGCGGCGAACGGGCGGCGGTGCAGGATTGGGAGGGTGTGGCGGCGTTTGTGGCCCGTCATGGCGTCGGATGGGGGGAGGAAGGCCGGCCGCAGGCCGATGACCAGGGACTGCCAGCCCCCGACGACAAGGACAGTCCGGATCGTGCCGGTGGCGAGGGGCGGGCGGGTTCTTGATACCCTCCCTTCACGAGTGGAGGCAGAAGCCAAACAATGACCGGAATTCGAGGCTGAGAGCGACGGGGATTTGATAGTTCTTTGATAGGGGTGGGCTATGTTGGTGGGTGACAGTTCATCCATCACATGCTCACCAAGGAGAGTGATCACATGGTCACCGACGATCGGCAGCCAGGCAGGGAACCGGCAGCGCTGGCCGCCTGGCAGGAGGCGGTGGCAGCCACCGGGGGCAAACCGTGGCTGGCAGGGAAGCTGGCGCGGCAAGGGTCGCACGTGTTTCGTCGTTTCGTCTATTTCTACCACCGTCTGGTCCTGCAGCCAGGTCACAGACAGCGGTGGCAGCGCCGGCTGGGCATGAGCCTGGCGGGCGCCGCCCTGCTGCTGGCGCTCAGCGGCAGTCCCACAGGCGCCGTGCCCACCAGGGTCATCACCGTGGACGGCACGGTCTGCACGCTGGCCGACGCCATCACCGCCGCCAACACTGACACGGCCACGGGCGGCTGCCCGGCGGGCGGCGCGACTGATACCATCGAACTCCAGGTGGACGTAACCCTGAGCAGCGCTCTGCCAGGAGGGATAGGCAGCGGTGTCACGCTCAACGGCAACGGCCACAGCATCCGCAGCACGCAAGGTGAGGCGTTCCACGTTCTCTATGTCGGTGGAGAGGAAACCGCACCCGCAACGGTGAATCAGGCCACCATCAGCGGCGGCAAGTGGGGCGTCATAGCGTCAGGCTTTACGACCTTGAACGGCTGTATCGTGAACGACAACGTTGGTGGTGGGATATACGGTGTTGGCTTTGGGGTGGTGGTGAACAACAGCACGATCACCGGGAATGGCGTCACCACGAAGGGTTCTGGCATCGAGATCTACTACAGTGGGAAGATGGTGGTGAACAACAGCACCATCAGCGGCAACGGCGGCGGTATTGTCGGCCCGGGGTTGACGGTTCGCAACAGCACCATTAGTGGGAACTCGAGCTTTGGCCTCAACTCCGATGACGCCCACGTCAGCAACACCATTGTGGCAAAGCAGGCCAGCGGCAGCGACTGCAAAGGCGCCGGTGTCACCTCCGATGGCTACAACATCGCCAGCGACGCAAGCTGCGGCTTCACTGCCGCGGGCGATCAGCAGAACGTGACCGCAGCGCAACTGAAGCTGGGACCGCTTGCCGTGAATGGCAGCGCCACCCAAACCATGGCGCTGGCCCCCGGCAGCGTCGCCGTGGATCGCATCCCTACCGGAACGAACGGGTGCGGCGCCAGCGTCACCGCTGATCAGCGCGGTTTGCCCCGGCCGTTCGACGGGGATGGCGACGGCGTAGCGGCGTGCGACGTGGGCGCCTTCGAGCTGCAACCGCTGCCTCCGGGAATGGTCCAGTGGTTTCCTCTGGTGCGGCAGCGCTAGCGCCGGTGCGTCTCTGACAGGCGAAGCAGCGCCAACCGATCGAGGCAGCGCAAGCGGGCAGCCTGCGCTGCCTCAGCTTGCGCGATCCGCACAGCCAAAGCGCTGCACCGCTCGCGTTGTATTGTGCTATCCTTCCCACAAGACCAGCTAACGGCGGCTGGCGCTTACCAACCGGTGATTGGCACAAACGCAGGAGCTTTGCCTGGAGGCGACGCCATGGAAATCAACCGCAGAGCGCCCCTGGTGGCGCATGAAGAGCTGCTCATCCCGGCCCCGCCGGCGCACGTCTGGCGACTGCTCACGGATCTGAAGTCATGGCAGCAATGGCATCCCGGTGTGGACGCCATTGAATTGGAGGGTCCGGTAGCCCCAGGGACGAGCTTCCGCCTGAAGGGCGGCGCCGTGGCGTGGACAGCGACGCTTCAGGTGGTGGAGCCGGAGAGGCGGCTTGAGTGGACGGGCGGGACACTGGGTGCGCAGGCCATCCATCGGTGGGAGATGCAGCCGCAGGACGGCGGCACCTTGCTGATGACGGAGGAATCGCTGCAGGGATGGGTGGCGCAGGTGTTCAGGATCGTCAAGCCCAGGTTCCTGCAGGAGACGCTGGTGACGTCATTGGAGGCTTTGAGCAGGGCAGCAGCGGGCGGCCGTCCCTAACCAGGCCTGCCCTGAGCGCAGTCGAAGGGGTATCGACCAGAGTGTTCCCGTGCCGCCGAAGGTGGGACTGCCGCAGATGGGCAAGGTCAACGCTTTCCCCGTGGTCTATCTCATCGCCTCCGCAGCCTGCTCCTGGGCAACGCATCCTCTGACAACAAGTGGAGAGGGGGAGCAGCCTTCCCCGCCGGCTCCCTAAAAGCGATAGACCACCATGCGCTCCATCCTGCGCAGCGTGGGGATGACCTCCTGGACGCGGTAAAGGGCCCGCCACCACAACGGGAATCGGGAAAACGCGACCTGTTCGCTTGGTTTGTATTCCTTGATGAGTTCAAGCTTCGGCTCAAGCCGCTCGATGTCCTGGGGGTCATCAAGGCCCCACTTGTAGCTTGCCCCTGTTCCCCCGACGTTCGAGCCCGCTCTCTTCACAATGAACGAATTGCAGGCATCGAAGATCATCTGACCGCCAGAGAAGTGCGCGACCACCGCATTGAGGAGCGCTTTCACTTCCGCTTCGCCCAGGTAGTGCAGAACCCCCTCGGCGATCAACAGCCCGGGCCCATCCCGTGGCACGTCATCCAACCAGTGCAAATCGTCCAGCGGTGCACCGATCAGGTGATAGGCGGCGCCCCGTTCGGGAAACAGTTGGCGGCGCAGGTCGATCACGTCCGGGTAATCGACGTCGAACCACCGGACACTGGCCGGCGGGTTGACTGGCGCCGGCCGGCAGCGAGCCGGCGCGCAGGCCAGCTTGCAGACCAGATCGGACCAGGCTATACTTGGGTTGATCATGTTTGCAGGAGGTGGTTTGCCATGGTGATCACCAACATATCCGATGCCAAAGCAAGTCTGTCCCGGCTCATCGAGCAGGCGCTGCAGGGCGAGGAAGTCATTATCGGCAAGGCGGGCAAGCCCGTAGTCCGGCTTGTGCCCTATGAGGCCGATCCCAGCCCGCGCCAGCTCGGCGCCGGCGCCTGGAAGGGCAAGATCTGGATCGCCGACGACTTTGATGAACTGCCGGAGGAGGTGCTGGCGCTCTTTACAGGGGGGCAGGACGATGAACCTGCTGCTTGATACGCACGTGCTGCTGTGGGCGCTGGCCGACGATCCCGCGCTGTCGCCGGCAGCGCGGGCGGCGATCACGAACGGCAGCAATGTGGTCTTCGTGAGTGCGGCGACGGCGTGGGAGATTGCGATCAAGAAGGCCATCGGCAAGCTTCGTGTTCCACCGGGCGACTACCTGGCGGAACTGAAGCGCCATCGCTTCACGCCGCTGGACATCACGACCGAACACGCCCTGGCCGTCGAAACCCTGCCGCCCCTGCACGCCGACCCGTTTGACCGTATCCTGGTAGCGCAGGCGCTGGTTGAAAAGCTCACCCTGGTCACGCACGACGACCGGCTGAAGGCTTATCCGGCGCCCGTCATTGCCGCCTGAAGGGCCATCGATTTGTCAGCGCTGCCGCCTTGCTGCAGCAGCCAACTATCAAACCCGCCGAGCCGCTCTCTTGGGCGGTCGTTGATCGCCGCGTCCTTCTTGGGTAAAATGGTCAAAGGGAGGTCT
Source organism: Chloroflexota bacterium (assembly GCA_029782215.1). Classification (GTDB taxonomy): domain Bacteria; phylum Chloroflexota; class Anaerolineae; order J102; family J102; genus SSF26. The sequence continues at coordinate 73,234 of JAKOVD010000204.1, read as the reverse complement.
ACATGGTCTATCGCGACATTGTGTCCGAGGCAAAACAACTACCCCTGGAGGAGCAACTGCGGTTGGTCGAGGAGCTACTGCGCGCCATTCGCGAATCCGCAGCAAGGCCCCTTCAGGGCGGGCGTGAGGCGCCGATCCCATTTACGGAGCTTCGTGGAGCGCTCAAGCGTGGACAAGCATTGCCGAGTGACGCTGACATGGAAGATGCATACGTCCGACATCTCATGGACAAGTACCTATGATCCGCGTGCTGCTTGACACCAACGTGGTGCTGGATTTCCTGCTTGTGTGAGCGCGCAGACTGAGGCGCTGGACGGGCTGGTCACGCGCGATCCGGACGACTACAAAGGCGTGGACTTTCCTATCTTTTCGCCCTCCGGGTGCCTCGAGCAATTCCTTGCAGGTTGATCTGCGGGAGGGAACAATATGAATCCCCAACTGATTGAATCCGCCTCCTGGCGTATCGTCACCGAGTTGGTGCGGCGTTACCCTGACACCTTCGTCGTGGTCGAGACGCACCCTGCCGAGGGGATGTACAACTGCCTGAGCCTGTTCAACAAGGACTTGGGGCATGCGGCGGACTTCAACCGCTACGGGTACTTCCGCGTGTTTGGCCGCTTCGACGGTGTCCGGGAGATGCCGGAGCCGCTGGAGATCTGGCCGGCCCTGATCAATGCCTTCTCGCCGAAAGAGGTGCTGGATCGAGTGGCGGACATGCTGGGACTGCCGCATCCGCCCAAGATGCCGGCCAGCACGCCGGCGACGATGGTCTACCGCTTCATCTCTGCAGCCCTGGGCCAGGCGGTGTTCGGGGTCACGCCTTGGGAGTGCCACAGCGGCATGGTGGGCACGCTGAACCAGGGTATCGGCATCCCCAACCCGGACCTGAATCATTTTCCTGGCGCGGTGGCGCGGCTGGCAACCTCCCTGGCCGGTGACTTCCTGGGTATTCCTGCCTTTCGCTTCTGGCTCGTCTATCGCGAGGGCAAGCCGGTCGTCTGCCTGGAGACCACGGGGACGGCCTGGGACAGCGACGGCAAGGCCTACGAGCTCTACAAGCTGTATGCCAAGGACCGCCGCATCTGGCCGCTGGTGTGGCAGGTCATGGGGCAGCACCTGGGGTGAGCCTGGGTTCCCAGCCGGCCAACTGCTGGCTGGCAGCATAGGAGATTCCATGGCATGGCTCGGGGGGCGGCATGCCCATGACTTTCCTTTGATCGTACGGGCAATCGTGATAGAATCGTACTGTCAAAAGTACTATGATTTGCCTCTGGAGATGACGAATGACTGTCGTGACCGCCAACGAGCTGAAGACGAAGGGCATTTCTGACATTGAACGCATTCTGCAGGATGAACAGGAGGTGGTGATCACCGTCCGGGGGAAGCCGCGCTACGTGGTCATGGACATCGAACACTACGATTTCCTGCGCGAGTGTGAGATCGCCGCCGCCTGGCTGCAGGGCCGCGCCGATCTGGCGGCAGGACGGTTCCGGCGCGAGGGCGCCGAGGAGCACATGGCCAGGGTTCAGGCAGAGTCCGAAGATGCCCTATAGCCTGGTCTTCACCGAGAGCTATGAGAAGCTGGAGCAGCGCTTTCTCAGGCAGCACCCCGATATGAGAGATCGCTACCACAGGACGCTTGCCCTTCTGGAGGACAACCCCTTTGCCCCCGCCCTGAGACTGCACGCGCTGAAGGGATCACTGGAAGGCCTGCATGCGGTCTCGATCAGCCTGCAGTACCGGATCACGCTTGAGCTCGAGCTGCGCGAACAGGAGATCATCCTGATCAACGTCGGGAGTCATGGCGACGTCTATTGAGGTCTGGCCGCTGGTGTGGCAGGTCATGGGGCGGCACCTGGGTTAGAGCGCCGGCGCCAACTCGCCTGCAATGTATCGCTGCAGACAGCACGCGAGAGGCGTGTTCAGCGTGGCGCCTGGTCGAGTTCAGTCAGCAGCCTGGCGCAGGCGTCCGCCAGCCGGTCATGGGCGCCTTCCCGGCAGTCGAGATACTGCCATTCCGCTTCGAGGCGATCTGCTCACCTCCTCGCGCAGGTTCGTTTACCGCAGCAATAGCAGCGCGGCGCCGCTCACGGCGGCGACGGCGATGAGCGGCACCAGCGCCACGACGCCAACCCCGATCATCCACCGGCGGGCCCGCTTCTCATCCTTCGTGAGCGGTCGCGCCTCGTCCCTGTGTCGCCGTTCCAGGATCGCCCCGACGAAGGCGCCGGTGGCGATGCCCAGCACAGCGCCGATCACTACGCCTCCGCTGCTGACGCCGACGGTGTGGCCGAAGATCACCCCGAGCAGCACCCCCAACGCCAGGCCCACGGCCGCGCCAGCCCCCGTCCAAAAGCCTTGGGGGCGCCTTGCCCGCAGCGCCGCGGCATCGGGGTCGGCCCGCCGCTTCCGGCTGGTCAGGAGGGTGACCAGCGCGGCTGTGATCACCATGATGAGGATGAGCGCATCAACCGCAAGCGCCAGCGGTTCGGGAGGCGGGGTTTTGGCAGCCGAGGTCATGGCCGGTGTGGAAGAAGGCTGGCCCCAGTTCCGACTCGAAGCGGCCCCAGCCCAGATCATGGAGCCGGCCGCATCGGGCGCGCTGCGGTGCAGGGAAAGCTGCAGGAGGCGGTGGGTCCGGCCGTACTGATCGTGCGCCTGGGCGGCATTGCCTGGGAAGGGCTCTTGCCAGACATAGCTCGTGCGAGTCATGCCCAACGGCTCGAAGACCTTCTGCCGGGCCAGCGTTTCCAGGTCACGACCGGTGATTTGCTCGACGACCATCTGCAGCAGAGCGTAGCCTTCACCCGAGTAGCTGTACTGGGCGCCGGGCGTGAACAGGTATTTGAGACGCTTGTCGGGCTCGAACGAGCGCCAGTTCGGGAAGCCGGTGCTGTGGCTGAGCACCATCCGTGCGGGCCGGCCGACCTTCAACGCTTGACCTTCACAACCTCTTCAACGCCGCCTGCGCCGCGTGATAGCCGCACATGCCGTGGACGCCGCCGCCGGGGGGCGTGGCCGACGAGCAGAGGTAGACGCCGGGCAGCGGTGTGCTGTAAGGGCTGCGCTGCAGGGTGGGACGCGTCCAGAGCTGCCGCAGGTCCTGGACACCGTTATTGATGTCTCCACCCACGTAGTTGGGGTTGTAGGTCTCCAGCTCTGCCGTGTTGGTGGTGTGGCGGGCCAGGACCAGGTCGCGGAAGCCGGGGGCAAAGCGCTCGATCTGGGCATCGATAGCGGCGGTGCAGTCGACGGTGGAGCCGTTGGGCACGTGGCAGTAGGCCCACAGGGTGTGCCGGTCTGTGGGCGCCCGACTGGGGTCGAACAGGCTCTGCTGCGCCACCAGGACAAAGGGGCGCTCCGGGTGTTGGCCCTGGTGCACCGCTCGCTCTGCCGCCGCAATCTCCGGCAGCGTCCCGCCCAGGTGCACCGTCCCGGCGTGGCGGCAGGCCTCTGCCTGCCAGGGCACAGGTCCGGATAGTGCGTAATCCACCTTGAACACGCCGGGGCCATAGCGGTAGCGCTCGAGCTGGCGCCGGTAGCGCGGCGGCAGGCGGTCGCCGGCCAGGCGCAGCAAGGCGCGCGGCGAGACATCCAGTAGGACAGCCCGGTGCGCAGGCAGGCTGTCAAGGGACGAGACGTTGTATCCAGTGATGATCTCCCCACCCAGGGACCGCAGATAGGCAGCCAGGGCGTCGGGAATGCGCTGGGCGCCCCCCACCGGCAGTGGCCAGCCGATGGCGTGGGCCAGCACGCCCAACACCAGGCCAAATGAAGCAGTCAGGGCATCCTCGAGCGGGATCATGGCGTGGGCAGACAGGCCGGCGAACATGCCCCGCACGCCGAACTCCCGAAACAGCGCCTGCGCCAGCCATTGGGCCGGCCACAGGGCCCGCAGTCCGAAGGGAGTCAGCTTGAGGGCGCGTCCCGGCGCCGGCAGGGGACCAAGGAGGATGGGAGCCAGAGCTTCCCAGTCCGCGGCCAGCGGCCCAACCAACCGCGCCCAGGCCCTGCCGTCGCGGCCCATGCCTGCTGCCGTTTCGTCCAGGGAGCGGTGCAGCGTCACCGCCTCTCCACCATCCAGCGGGTGGGCCAGGGGCAGTTCCGGCTGGATCCATTCCAAGCCGAACTCGCCCAAAGGCAGCCTGCTGAACAGCGGCGACCCCATCCCCAGGGGATGGATGGCGGAGCAGATGTCGTGGATGAAGCCCGGCAGGGTCAGCTCCGTCGAACGCATGCCGCCGCCTACGGTGTCCCGCGCCTCCAGCACCAACACCCGGCATCCCGACCGGGCGAGAACGATGGCAGCGGCCAGGCCGTTAGGCCCGGAACCGACGACGATGGCGTCGTACTCGACCGGTTTCACGGTTCAAACCCTCGCCTCGCCTCCCATTCCGCAATGCGCAGTCCCCATTTTCTAGCCGTCACTTCCCCACCGCCCGCTTCGCCCAGTGGATGGGCGTATAGAGCGTGGTGCGGATGGCGGCGTTTTGCCAGACGTTTCCGGCCTCCGACCACTGCACCTTCTTGTCCACCAGCACATTCTTCTGCTCGACCGGCTGGCCCTGTACACCGAAACGGGCGGCCAGGTTGGTGAGCGTGCCTTTCCAGAAGGCGTCTTCGTTCTTGTGCACGACGCCCAACCGGCAGCCGATCTCGAACACCGGATCGCTGGCCCGCACCAGCACCTGATTCTGAGCCACCGTGACGCCGTCCTCGACCACGGAGCTGAAGGTGTTCATGCCCGCAAACATGTGACCCTGCGGCGTCAAGAAGGAAAAGGAGACGTCGTCGCTGTAGATCACGAGAATGCCGGTCGAGATGCTGGCGCCGGGCACGGGGCTGGCCAGGTTCAGCACGGCCACCTCACCGGCCCGGATGGGACCCTGCCCGCCGTAGAAACGATTACCCTGGGGCCAGAACTCAGCGAAGTGCTCCTTCCACACCTTGATCACTTCCTGCGGCGTCACACCGGAGCCGGCAAGGGGAATCGTGTAGGTCTTCTGCCAAAGCTGGCCGAAACCCTGCAGCGGTGAAGTGACGCGCTTGCCCTGCACATTAAGGTTGATGGCGTTTGGTGAGATGGCGCCAACGCTCAGCTTGTCGACCGGTGCAGCCCAATCGCCCTCGCGGGCGCGGGTTTCGCCATCGGTGAATGCATCTGTCATGGTTGCCTCCGCGTGAGTGCGGCACACCCTGGAGGTGCGGCGCACGAGAGTGTCTAACGACCTGCGAGAGCCTCTGCTTCGCTGTCGTAGATACCTATAGCTTCATTGATCCGGGTGAGCTCGAATATCTGCCGGTAGTGCTCAGTGAGGCCGTAGGCGCGGAGCTGCTGCTTCTGACGCTGAACCCGGATCAACAGCGTCACCAGCAGGCCAATGCCGGAGCTGTTCATGTATTCCAGTTGGGAGAAGTTGAGCACGATGCAGCGCACGCCGTTGGCGCTGGCCTGGGCATAGGCGTCCATCAGGATGTCCTCGGCCATGCCGTTGACTTCTCCCTGAATGTCGATGATGCTGGCGCTGCCCAGATGGCGAACGTTTGTGGTGAGCTTGGGTTGGGGCATGAGAGACCTCGGTGGGGTGTGGGTGTGATGCGTGTTGCGTGGCCACGGCCACTATGCAACCTGCAACCTTCAACGTTTGACCACTTCCGCCACGGCGCTGGCCTCGTCCGGCACCATGGTCATGAAATCCGCGAGTCGCGTGATGGTGAATAAGTGCTGGTAGTGGTCGCTCAGACCATAGGTGAGCAAACGGCGGCGAGCCTTGCGCGCCTGCGCCAGCAGGCCGACGATGAGAGCGATGCCGGTGCTGTTGATGTAGTCGACGCGGCTGAAGTTGAGCAGGATGGCTTCGGGATTCTGGCTGCCAGCCTGGTCGTAAGCCGCCTGCAGGGCTGCTTCGCCAAAGCCGTCTATCTCCCCTTTCAGGTCAATTATCGCCATGCCGGATTGAAAGCGGACGCTGGCTTCAAGAGGTAGGGTGGCCATCGGCCTCTCCTTCGAGCGAGAAAATGAGTTCAAGCGTGTGCTGTCTCTCGTCGGAAACGACGTTCATGTCATCAACCATGCTTCTGATCAGGAACAGACCCCAGCCCCGGGGTGACTGCAGCCCTGCCAGCTTTGCATCCAGGTCAGGAAGCGCAGCCTCAGGGATAGTGCGGCCGCCGCCTTGATCGGTGATGCGCACGGCCAGGGCGGCAGCGCTGCGCAGGACGGCAATGGCAACCGGCTTGGCGGCGTCGTAATGGTTGCCGTGTTCCATGGCGTTCATGGTCCCTTCGGCAACGGCGGTCTTCAGCTTCTCGACGCGCTCCCGCGACAGCCCGGCGCCGGCAACCGCTGAGACAACACGATTCATGGCCTGGCGCTCGTTTCCCGGCTCACTGGCCAGCTCGAAACTGTCGAGCACCTGCCAGCTGGCGTTGGCTGGCGCAGGTTCCGGGACTGGCAGGTGTTCCACCGTCACAAAGGTGACGTCATCCTCCTGCTCCAGATCAGGGCCGGTGAACTCCCGCATCTGTGCCAGCAGGTAGTCCACCAGGTTGGCGTCGCCGCAATGCGCGGCCAGTAGATCGCGCAGCCGCGGGGTGCTGAACATCTCGCGTTGGCGGTTGTGGGCCTCGACCAGCCCGTCGCTGTACAGCAGCAGCCGGTCGCCGGGATGGAGAATGGTTTCCTTCTCCTCGTAGCCCATACCTGGAAGCAGGCCCAGGGGCATACCGGTCGCCCGCAACTCATCCACAGCTCCCTGCCGCTGCACAAAGGGCAGGTTCTGCCCGGCGTTGGCATAGCACAAATGGCCCGTGGCGGGATCGAGCAGAGCATAGAAACAGGTCACAAACATCTTGGGCGGGATGTCGGGACAGAGGACCTCGTTGGTTCGCTCCAACACCGCTCCCGGCGATACCAGGCGTTCGGCGGCGGCGCGCAGGATACTGCGTGTGGTTGCCATCACCAGTGCTGCCGGCACGCCCTTGTCGGTGACGTCGGCAATGATGATGGCGAGGCGCCCATCACGAAACTGAACAAAGTCGTAGAAGTCACCACCGACGGCGCGCGCTGGCCGCCACAGGGCGCCCACTTTCCAGCGCTCCCGCTCCGGCAGCTCCTGCGGCAGGAGGGTCTGCTGGATGACACGGGCGACGCGCATCTCCGTTTCGATGCGTTCCCGTTCCAGGGCTTCGATTCGCTGCTGGCGCACAAGCTGCGCCACCCGCACCGCGGGCCCTGCCTGTGACGAGAGGTCGCCCAACAGTTTGCGGTCTTCGCTCGTGTACTCCTGTTCGCTCATGCGCGGCCCCATGTTGATCATGCCCACGAGTTCTCCCTGGCTCACCAACGGCACCACCAGGGCCACACCCTCCGCCCGCAGGCGTTCAAGCACTGGCGACTCCAGCGTCAATCTCTCCAGTTCCACCGGCGCCGAGTTGTGCTGGAAGTAGGCAACCAAGGGGTCGTTGGCCGGGATAGGTGTCGCCAGGATAGTGGTCGTCGAGGCCGGCGCGGCCGGCGCCTGGTCAGCACCCCGGCTTACCTGGGGTGCGATACCATCCGCTGTTTTGCGCCTGCGTAGGAAACTGAAGCGACTGGTCATGAATGTGGCTCTTCGGGTCGAGGGTGCGAGGCACTGGCCTCTCAACTTGACTGCTGTTCACAGCATAGCAGGCCAACGTACCCAGATCGTTACGAAAGACGTTACGGGAAGAACGACGGTGGACGACAGATCGCCGCCGGCTGTAGACTCTGGAGTCATTTACTGCCCCTGGGCCGAATGCCATCGCTCAGCGCACCGGCCAGAGTCCGACAATCAGGCATCTCCTTGCCGCCGCGCGGCAGGAGGCCTGCTCAACCACACGGTCACTCGCGCTGGCTGCATGGTTTCCTGGACCACCTGCTCTAGCTCCGTGGTCAGCGTATCGAGGTCGGTCTCATCCCGGGCAGCGAGCGCGAATTGCGCCAGCACCTTCTGCGCGTTGTACTTCTTGCGATAGAAGCGCCGGTCAAGCGCGTCCTGGATGCGCCGGCGCAACGGCGTAAAGAGGGCCGCAATCACCAGCGTCGAGACAACCACGGCCAACGGTGACTGCTCGACGCCGGTCACCATGCCGAATAGCCGCTGCAAGAGCACCACGCTGCCGAAGTAGACCAACGCCAGCAGCACTGTCACCAAGGTGTAGACAAGGGTCCTGCGGATGATGACATCTATGTCCCAGAGCCTGTATCGCAGAATCGCAATGGCAATGGCAGCCGGCACGGTCATCAGGGCGACAGGGCCCACTACATACCACACACCAGCCACCCATACTTCTTTCGACGAGTTGAGAAGACTGGACAGAAACATGCTGACGTAGATGGCAGCGAAAAATCCACAGGCGAAGAGCAGCCACTTGATCTGCTGGCGCTCGACCGCCTGGGCGCGACGATAGCGGAGAAACATCGAGGCCGCAGAAAACAGCGTGATGCTGATGAGCCCAATCCCGAAGATCGGCGGACTGTACTCCTGGTTCCAGGTAATCGAAATAAAGCCGACTGGATTGATCAGGGACCAGCCGATATTGTCCCGCGCCAGGGTCTGGCTGAACGCAATCGCAGTGAAGAACAATGCACACACCGCAAGGGTATAGACCGTGAACCAACGCCAGCGTGCGGTCAAGGGCTTGCCGGCGGGGAAAAGCTGCAAGATGAAGAAAACGGGAAAGATGAGCAGCAACCACGACCATCCGTAGAACCAGAGCGCCAACAGAAACGCCGGTGACGGGTGGGAGGGGGCGCTGGTAAAACTGCCGAAATAGGTCCCAAAGAACCGATCGGCGGCCAAAGCGACAGCCGGCAACATCAGCAGCCAGCCGATCACGTTGCCCGGCTGGCGCGACAGGATCAACCCCGCCAGGCATGCGAACACCACCGGAAGCAGTCCCCAGAGCACATCGCCCGCCAGCGTCAAGACGTCCCTGCCGGCCATCGGCCCTGCCGCAAACGAGTAGACGAGGCTGAGCAGCGACAGGAATATCAACGCACCCACCAGACTCCAGACCAGGACCTGGTTCCTTGCTGAATTGGCCTTCATTGCTGCCTTCCTGTGAGTGTGCTCTCCATGGTCACCCCGTCCGATCGTTTCACGTCCTGCGCCAGCGCCTTCAGCGCTCTCTTGAGCAGCGTCGCCGCATCAGCTTCATTACAACCCCTTGGGTTGATGCGCGCTAACTCTTCTATCCATGCACTTTCGGCCGGCGAATATGTTCGGTATTCTATATGCGATGCGCCGAATGATCTGTGGGAGGAAGTCCTGTCGCCCCATCGATTCGAAGATTCGCAGAGGGCCGCCACGGCAGACCCTTCACATACGCCTGCACGGCCAAGACTGGAGGGCTGCGAGGACGCAATCATTTCCCGGCGACCAGCCCGCCCAGGATCGCACCGTAGATGAGGTGCGCCGCAGCGAGGTGAACGGCTGGTACTTCTCGCAACGGCGCAGCCGCAGGAGTGGCGAGCAGTCCCTGCGCGACGAACAGCAGAACGAGGCCGTAGGCAAGGCCAAGGAGAATCCCACCCGCTCGGCCGGCCAACCGTCCCCGCCCGACCAACCAGTAAATCAGCCCGAACAGCAGGCCATACACGGCCGAGACGGCCAGGTGAATCAGGGCGCCGGCCACGGGCGCGGCCGTCCCCGCTCCCGATGGGTCAAAGCGCGCCAGCATTTGTGCTGGCGCATCACCCACCAGCAGCCCGATCAGAACAAGGTAGGCGGCCATGCCAAGGCCGGCGACAATCCCGGCCAATAACCCCGTCACTGCAGCATCACCGATGGTTATCTCCTTGCCTGCAAATTGCCTGGTTGTCGTCATGTAGCATTCTCCTTGGCTTCTGAGCGCCATCACAATGGCTGCCGGATTTATCGCCAGTCTACTCCCCAGGCATCCGCCGATCGTTACGAAGATCGTTACGAGACACAGAGGGGGGTTAAATCGTTGCGTTTTGACGGCGATCAGCTAGAATCAGCTCGTGCGCAGTTGCCGCACCGGGTCATCCTCCGCTGCGTCGCCTTCCGGCAAATGGTGCTCCCTTGACTCAATATGCGCTCAAGCTCTTCGGGCCGCCCCGGATCGAGCGGGATGGCGAGCCGATCAGCGTCGACACCCGCAAGGCCCTGGCCATGGTGGCCTACCTGGCCCTTACTCCAGCGCCTCACCTGCGCGACGCCCTGGCCGCCTTTCTCTGGCCAGAAAACGACAATGAACACGCCCGCGCCGCCCTCCGGCGGACACTGTCGGTCCTGACCACAGCGCTGGGCAGAGGCGCCTTTGCGGTCGACCGCCAGCATATCGACCTCGCCGACGGGTGGGTGGTCGACGCCCGCGAGTTCGGCAACCTGGTCGAGCGCGCCCGCAACCAGGTCGTGAGGGACGCCAACTGTACAGGCTGCCAGTCCTGGCTCACGGCTGCGGTGGCGCTGTACCGGCAGGACTTCATGGCCGGCTTCAGCCTGCGGGACAGCGTTGACTTTGACGACTGGCAGTTCTTTCAGGCTGAGCAGCACCGCCAGGAGCTTGCCAACGCCCTGGAACATCTCGTCGACATCTATGTCCGGGCCGGGGAATTCGATAACGCCCTGCCACACGCTCGCCGCTGGCTGGCGCTTGACAACCTGCACGAGCCCGCGCACCGGCGCTTGATGCAGCTCTATGCCTGGACGGGCCAGGATGCCGCCGCGGTGCGCCAATATCGCGAGTGCATCCGGGTGCTGCGCGAGGAGCTGGGGGTCTCGCCCTTGGCCGAAACCACACAGCTCTACCAGGCCATTGTCGAACACCGGACGCCGCCGGCCGTTTCCGCTCCCTCAGCCGCCATCTCCAGCACCGCAGCTCCGGCCCTGCCGGGCACGAGCCCGGCGCAGTTCCCCATGGTTGGGCGCGAGGCGGAGTGGACCGCTCTTCACGAGGCCTACGCCGCCATCCAGACGGACGGACGGCTGCTCGTGATCGCTGGCGAGCCCGGGGTGGGAAAGACCCGCCTGGCGACGGAATTCCTGGAGACGGTGCGCCGGGACGGCGGCGAGGTGATGGCCGCGACCTGCTACGAAGGCGAGGCACAACTGGCCTATGCGCCCTATCTGGCAGCACTGCGCGGCGCATTGGCGCCTGCCGGACGCGCCCAGGCGCTGGCTTGTCTGCCCGCCCACGCCCAGGCAGAACTGGGCCGGCTGCTGCCGGAACTGGCCGCGCAGTTCCCCGCGACCGAACCCGGGCGGGAAGTGCCAGGCGCCCAAACCCACTTGCTGGAGGCTATCAGCCAGGCGCTGTCCTGCTTGCTGGCCGGCAGCCGCCCCGGCATCCTCTTTCTCGACGACGTGCAGTGGGCCGACGAGGCATCGGTCGATGTCACAAGTTACCTTGTGCGCCGGCTGGCGGGCCAGGCCTACGGCATCCTCCTGGCCTGGCGCTCCGAAGATGTCAATGCCGGACACCGGCTGCAGCGTCTGCTGGGCGAAGCACGTCGGGCCGGCCGTGCTATGGTCATCTCGCTGGAACGGCTGCCGCCTGGAGCGGTGAGCAGGCTGGTGCATTCCGTGACAAACCGGGGCGGCGATCTGGACGACTATCTGTACCGCGAAACCGAGGGGCTGCCCTTCTTTCTGGTCGAGTATCTCACCCTGTTAGCGGGAGAGGGTGGCGCCCATCCCACCGTGCCTGCCATGCCTGCCAGTGTGCGCGACCTCCTGGAGGCACGGCTGGAGCGCGTGAGCGAGACCAGCAGACAGGTCCTGGCGGCGGCGGCCGTTATCGGGCGCTCATTTGATTTCGACACCGTGCGCCTGACCGGCGGCCGCAGCGAGGAAGAGACCGTGGCTGCCCTGGAGACGCTGATCAGTCATGGCCTGGTCAACGAAACGCCCTCTGCGAGTGCCACCGCTCCACCGCTTTATGACTTTAGCCATGAAAAGGTGCGCTCCCTGGTCTATGAAGAAACCAGCCTCGGTCGCCGCCGCCTGCTCCATCGCCGCGTTGCCGAAGCCATCGCTGTGCGACAGCGGCGCGAGCAGGCAGTCCATGCCGCCGTCATTGCTCATCACTTTGAGTTGGCAGGGGAACTAGCGCAGGCAGCGCAGTTCTACCGGACAGCGGGTGAGTACGCCCGCAGCCTCTATGCCAACGCCGAGGCCCTGGCACACTTCCGCGCCGCACTGGCTTTGGGCCACCCGCGGCCGGAAGAGCTGCACGAGGCGATTGGCGATCTCCTGACGCTGGCGGGCGACTATGGCGTCGCGCTCAAGGCCTACGCCGCTGCCGCAGCTTTCGTCGATGTTACCAGCGCCGCCTCAAGCCTGGCGCACCTGGAGCACAAATTGGGCGGCGTGTACCAGCGGCGGGGGGACTGGCGCCTGGCTGAGCGCCATTACCAGGCGGCCCTGGACGCCCTGGGTGCTGACAGCTCGCCGGCGGAACGGGCGCGCATCTATGCTGACTGGAGCCTGTCTGCCCATCAGGCCGGCGCACTGGAGCAGGCACAGGATCTGGCAGGCGCTGCCTTGATCCTGGCCGAGACAGCCGCCGACGCTCGCGCCCTGGCGCAGACCCACAATCTGCTTGGCATCCTGGCCAACGACGCCGGCCGCGTGGATGAGGCCTATGCACACCTGCAGCGCAGTCTGGCCCTGGCCGAGACCTTCGGCGACCCCGTGGCCCAGGTGGCGGCGCTCAACAACCTGGCCCTGGGCTGCGACGCCAGCGGCAACCGCGAGCAGGCGCTGGCCCTGACCACACAGGCGCTTGCCCTCTGTGCGACGCTGGGCGACCGCCACCGCGAAGCCGCCCTGCACAACCATCTGGCCGACCTGCTTCACGCCGCCGGTCGTGATGAGGAGGCCATGTCGCACCTGAAGCAGGCAGTGAAGTTGTTCGCCGAGATCGGTGAAGAAGGCGATCTGCAGCCCGCCATCTGGAGGCTGGTGGCCTGGTAGAATCAGGCGAGAGGACGGGCGGGGAGGGGCGATGACGTGGGCGCGACTGCATTCACCCTTGCCCGCCCTCGCCGGGCCTGGCCAGAGCGCAGTTCCGCGCCGGCTCCCTAAAAGCGGAAGACCACCATACGTTCGGCTATGGAGCCTGGGCGTGCGCAGCGACTCATGATTCCCAATCTGCTGCGCCCGGGAACTGAACGGATGCTCATTGAAGAAGACCGTTCTCGTCGCACTGCTGGTGGCCATGTTGGTGATGGCGCTCGCCGTACCCGCGTTTGCCAGCCCGCCGGTGGTCCCCCAGGCCTGCGCAGCTCTGCTCGCAGCCTCGTCCAGCGCCATCCAGCGCGGAGACTCGCAACTGGGGGCCCACCTTCTGAGCATCGCCCCTACGGTGTGTCCAATCTAGCGGGAACCACTTCCCGGAAACCCCGTCCCCCCGCGACGGGGTTTCTTTTTGCCCACGCCCTCAGTGCGTGAACGTGAGCGTCATCTGCATCAGGAAGCTGAGCACAAAGAAGAAGGTGCCGAGCACAAGAGAGCGCTGCCTGATCTTCTCGTCATCCTGCAGCTTTGGCAGCAGCTTGTTGCCAAGAAACTCCGCAAAGAAGGCGAATATCGCCACAGACGCAAAAAGGAACAAGGCAGCGATGGCAAGAAGAACCGTAAGAGCCGTCAGGTCCGATACAACCAATCTGCCGGGGAAAATGATGAGAAGGGCAAGAAGGATCACGATCACTGCCGCAATGTACAGCAGGAGGCGCCTTTTCCTGTCCAAATGAAAGACAAACAGGGCAAATTCCGAGTGGCGCGCCTCTCGCGCCGAACTGCTCGAAAAGCACGCCCGCAAATACAAGCTGGTGCCCTTGATCAAGGGCCTATCCTCACGACCGGCAAGCCAAGTTGCCGCTACTCCCATTCCTCGTTTGCCACTGCAAGCAGCGCCGGGCGAAGGACGGCGGCGTCGAGCCGGAAGCCCGTCGCCTGCAGCGATTTGAGCAGGGGAACGGCGGCAGGTATCACTCCCTGGCGCTTGGCGCGAAGAATGATGCCAAGGGTGCCCACACAGGGGACCTCGAGGGCGTGGGCACAGCGCCGCGCCGCTCGGTCATCCAGCACCGCAGCCCGGCCTTCATTTTGATGAGCATAGCTGAGGACCTCGCTTTCGCCGGCGCCGAGATCCCAGGCAAGAACATCGGCATCAAGCGGTGGCTGGACAATCGGTAGTTGCGAACCTAGCAACCAGAGCCGCCCTGGATCATCCTCTGGGCCTGCCATGATCTCGGCTGCCACGGCTTATGGTATCACCAGCTCATCAGCCAGGCTCAGCAGGAGAGGCAGGTGGCCGATCTTGGCCAGGACGATGATCGGCGAGGCGTTGACCACCCAACTGTCAGGCACCGCCAGCTTCCTCACGGAGTTCCTCGCTGGTCGTCTGGAACGGCGACACTCCGAACTGGCCGAGGGCAGCCAAAAACTCGGCGCGCGATAGACCGGCTATCTCGGCCGCCTTGGACTGGGACACTGCCGCCGTTTCATACCATTTGACCGCCGCTGCCAGGCGCATGGCGGCCATGAACTCGTCCGGTTCCTGGCGGAACGTGGACAGAACGCGGCGTGGTAGTTCAAGAGAGAAATGGGCTGTAGCTGTCATGGTGATATGCTATCACGAACCCCCGCGCTCAAAAAGCGAACTGCTGACCTGGGGGAGCGGTTCACGTTTGCGGGCGGTAGGCGTTCGCCTGTAGTTGTGACATAATGCAGGCCATGAACCGCCGTCGGGCTGGAGGCCGGTCGTAGGGTCATGGACGTTCCACTGGACAGCGACGCCCGGGAACGCCAACGCCGCGCGATGGCGGCCTTTCTCAAAGGGCTGGCGGACCTGGTGCTCGAGGAGAGCAGCGCCCAGCGCCACCGCCTGCTGCAGCAGTGGTCCAAACCCGTGGCCCAGCGCGTGGCCCTGGGCAGGGCGGTTGAGAACGTCACCGTCGCCGGGATGGGGAAAGGGGGCAGGCTGATCCTGCACTGCACGCGCAATGACTCCCGCTTTCGCGAGGGGGACCTGCTGCGGCTGAACCGCGGGGACCCAGCGGCGGCGCCGCACTGGCAGGTGAGCCTGGAGCAGGACGAGGACACTGAGTTGGAGGTGTCGGCGGAGGGCATGATGGGGCTGCCCACCGACGTGTTCCTGCGCGAGCCGGAGGGCTGGGTGCTGGACGAGGACTTCCTCGACCTCAGCCAGTACACGCTGGATGCCCTCGACCAGGTCGGGGACACGGCCGTCGGCCGCACGCAGATCCTGCCCCTGCTCATGGGCCGCCGCGAGCCCAAGGTGGATGGGGCGCGGTACCAGCGCGGCCTGGACCTGGCGGCGGCCTGGGGGCTCAACTGGAACCAGGGCGAGGCCCTGGCCCAGGCGTACGCCAGCGATCTCGTCCACCTCATCCAGGGGCCGCCGGGCACCGGCAAGACGCGCGTCCTGGCCTACCTGGCCCAGGCGCTGGTGGAGGAGGGGGAGCGCGTGTTCGTCACCGCCTTCACCCATCGCGCCATCAACAACGCCCTCAACATGATCGCCCGGCGGGCGCCGGATGTGCCGGTGGCCAAGATCGGGCAATCGAGCCGCGCCGACGACCTGACCGTGGCGAACCATGAGCAGTTCGTGACCTCGCCCATGGCCGAGATGGCGGGGGGCTACGTGCTGGGCGCGACCCCCTTTGCCACCCGCACCTCGCGGCTGCAGGGGGTCGAGTTCGACACCGTCATCTTCGACGAGGCCAGCCAGATCACGCTGCCCCTGGCGATCATGGGCATGCTGGCGGCGAAGCGCTTCGTCTTCATCGGCGACCACCGCCAGCTTCCCCCGGTGCTGACCACGCGCTACAGCGCCGGCGTCTTCCGCGAGTCGGTGTTCGGCGCCCTGGTGGACCGGGGCTTCGACACCATGCTGGACGAGACCTACCGGCTCAACGCCGAGCTGACTGATTGGCCCAGCCGCCAGTTCTACGAGGGACGGCTGGTCTCCGTGCCCGACGTGGCCGGGCGCCGCATGGTCTATCCCCTGCCGCCGCAGCGCCTGGCTGCCATCCTGGACCCGGCGCAGCCGAAGGTCTTCGTCGACCTCGGCCACCGCAACATCACGACCCAGTGCCGGCAGGAGGCGTCACTTGCCGTCGACCTCATCGCCGAGCTGCTGGCCTGCGGGGTGGCGCCGGGCGAGATCGGCGTCGTCGCTCCCTACCGCGCCCAGGGGCGGGCCATCCGCAACCTGCTGCGCCAGGCCGTGCCCGACCCCCGCATCCGCCGGGCGTTGGTGGTTGATACGGTCGAGCGCATGCAAGGCCAGGAGCGGGATGTGGTCCTGGTCTCGCTCACCACCTCCAACCCCGGCTTTGCCGCCGACCTGGCCGAGTTCTTCTTCCAGCCGGAGCGGCTGAACGTGGCCATTACCCGGCCGCGCAGCAAGCTCATCATCCTGGGCAGCCGGCATGTCCTGAGGGCGCAGCCGCCGGAGCCGGAGCTGCAGGCGGCGGTGGCCATGCTGGCCGACCTGCTCGGCACGTGCAGCTACCATTCTGCCGGCGGAGGAGGGTGAGCGATGGCGCGTATGCTGCCCAACGCCCTTGTGGGGACGACATCGCCGGAAGTGGCGCGCGTCTTCCGCCTGCTCAAGCAGCTTCCCGACGAGCGCTACACCGTCTGGCACAGCCTGCTGGCCGCACCCGAGGACGCCCCGGACTTCCTGCTCGTGCGCGAAGACCGTGCGGCGCTCCTGCTCAAGGTCTCAGCGGCGACGCCGCAGACGGTGCAGGAGGCGCAGCAGCCCAACCTTTTCCAAGGCCTGCTCGGCAGCAAGGCGCCGGCTGCCGGTTTTGCCGCTTGGGAGAAGTCGGCGGTGGATCGCTTACTTGCCCGTCTCAACGAGGCCGGCGGCGATGAGGCCGCGGTGGAGCTGCCGGCGGTCCTCCTCTTCCCCAACGTGGAGCGCCGCCAGCTTCGCGCCGTCGCCCGTTCTTTGCCGCCGGGGCTGCGATGGGCGGCCAGGGAGGACCTGGCGCCCGCGCCGTTCGAGTCGTGGCTGGAGGCGCAGTGGGGCCCGGCGCTGTCGGAGGACATGCTCGGCCGTCTGCGGCGGACCTTTTCGCCGGAGAGCGTCATCCCCGCAGAATTCACGGTGCGGCAAGCTCCCGCCCGTTCGCCTGAGGCGCGGCAGCCGATCGCCCGCCACACCGAGGCTGGGCTGACCGACTACCTGTTCGACTACGACCAGGAATGGGCGCTCAAGATCGATCTGCAGCCGCCGGAGGAGGCGCCCGAGGGCGACTACCGGCTCCGGCTGGTGAACGGCGTGGCCGGCAGCGGCAAGTCGCTCCTGATCGTGTACCGCGCCCACCTGCTGCGGCAGCTCTACCCTGAGAGCAAGGTCCTGATCCTCACCCACAATAAGCCCCTGGCCCTGGACCTGCGCCACCGCTACCGGAGGCTGAGCGGGGAAACGGAGGGGCTGCCCTGGATCGCCACCTTCCTGGGCTGGTGCCGGCACCATTGGCAGGGGAAGCCCTGGGTCAGCCCGATGGGCGTACCCCAGCGCGAGACCCTGGTCGAGCGGATTTGGTTCGAGCACGGCGGCCGTGCGCCCCTCTCGGCTTCCCAGTTCCGCGACGAGATCGACTGGTTCAAGGATCGCCCCATCCGCACCCGGTCTGAGTACGTCGAGCTCGTGGGGAAGCGCCGTGACCACCGGCTGTCGCCGGCGCACGGCGAGCGCGTGTTCGAAGCCATGCTGGCGTATGAGGCGGAGCTGCGGGCCGAGGGGCTGCTGGATTGGGGCAGCGTGCCCCGGCACATCTGGCGGCTGCTGGACGAGGGCCACCTGGCAGGAGGCGTGTACGACGCCATCTTGATCGACGAGGCCCAGTTCTTCGCCCCGATCTGGTTTGACATCGTCAAGCGCATGCTCAAGCCGGGCAGCGGCCAGCTGTTCCTCGCCGCCGACCCCTCGCAGGGCTTCTTGAAGCGCGGGCAATCGTGGCTGGCCAGCGGGCTGGAGGTGCGCAACCGCTCCTTGCGGCTGAGCAGGTCCTATCGCACGACGCGAGAGATCCTCGACTTCGCCACGCAGTTCTACCGCGACCGGCTGCCCGAGGACGATGAGGATGCAGTGGCGCCCGATCTGCTGCACATGCCGGCCGGCCTCGTGCCGCAGGTGATCATGCTCAGCGCCCGCCAGGATGAGGTCAGCCGGGTGGTCAATGAGATCAAGGCCCTGGCCCACAGGGGCGTGCCCCGTGGCCACATCCTGGTCATTCATGCCCACTGGCAGGGCGTCGAGAGCCTGTTGACCCGCCTCAATGCGGCGTTGGGCCCTGGCGCGGCCGTGGACGCCAAGCAGGGGCCGCAGCCCGGCTGCGTGCGGGTCTGCACCCTGGACGCCTCAACGGGGCTGGAGAGCCCGATCGTGTTCCTGGCCGGCATCAGCGAGATGGTTGAGCAGGAGCAGAGCCTGCGCATCGCCGATGACGAGCGGGTGGACCTGATGCGCGACCACACGCGCAAGCTCTACATGGCGATGACGCGGGCCGGGCAGCGACTGGTCATCACCTACACCGGTTCCCCGCCGCCGGAACTGGAACGGCGGTCATAAGGGCGAAGAGGTCATCATCGGCAAAGCGGGCAAGCCGGTGGCCAGGCTGGTTCCCACCGACGCCGATACGAGCCTGCGGGAGCTGGGAGGCCGGTGCGTGGAGGGGCAGGATCTGGGTGGCGGATGACTGCGATGAGCTTTGAGAAGGACTCCTGGCATCGTTCACGGGGGACGCGCCAAGCGCAGACGCGCCTTCAGTCGCCCCTGGAACAAGGAACGACTGAAGGCGTCACTACGGGTTGTGAACGACCGAAGTCGTTGCCACGTGAATGGGTGCTGCTAGCGCGGGGCCAGGCTGAGGTCGATGAGGTCAACGCCGAGGTCGGCATTGCCTGCGGGCGTCTGGCTCCAGGCCTTCAGGGTGACGTCGACGGTCACCGGCGTTCCGGGGCGCAGGGGGGCTGAAAAGGTCAGCGGGCCGGACCGGTCGGTCGGTGTGCGCCGGCTGTCCGGGCAGGCGACATTGATGGCCTTACCGTTGAGGGTGCCGGTCAGCGAGGCCTGACCGCCCTTCTCGCAGAACAGCTTCAGGGCGAACTCGGCCTTGACGACCGCACTGCCATTCACAGCCGCAGTGGGCAGACTCAGGTGCAGCTGCGCCCCGGCGGGGAGACCCCAGATCGGGGTGGCAGCTTCCAGCCCGCTGAAGACCACGGTCGCGGCCTGCCGGTCGGGGCTGACCGTGACCCTGTAGTCGCCGGGGGTGGTTGCCTGGTACTCGCCGGTGAACAGGGGTTGCGCCGACCCGCCGGACGAGGCGCCGGTGGCTGCGCTGCTGCGACCCAGCCACACGGTCCTGCCGTCGCCTTCGGCGGTCCAGCCCAGGGGCCGGCCCATGGCGTTGGCCACCTGCCACCAGACCCAGCCGTCGGCGCAGCGCGGTCCCTTGGACAGGGTCAGAATCTGGCCCGGCTTGAACCAATCAGTGTGGGGGGCGTTCCGGCGCGGCAGGCTGCGGATGTGCTGGCGACCACCGGCGATGACCGTGACCTCGTCGAAGAGGGCAAGCTGCCGGGAGCGGCAGGCGCCAGCGGCCGAGCCGCCTTCCTGGGGCCGGGCGGTGGTCTTGCCGAGGTAGTAGCCCTCCGACGGCGTTCCTTCGCTGGTCCAGCCGGCGACATCATCGGCGCCCACATAGTACCAGTTCATGCCGTCAGCGCAGACGGGACCGCCCATGACGTACCAGACAACGCCGCGTTCGAGGCTGACGTTCATCTTGGCATAGCCCAATCCGGCCCCCTGGCGCAGGGCATTCGGGCGGCTGTCAAGGACGGTCACGGCATCGCCCTGGTGCAGGCGGGGCGGCAAGGTGCAGGCGGGCGCTGCATAGGCTGAGCCGGGGCGGAGGAGCAGGAAGGCGACGATGCCAGCCGCAAGCACGGCCAGGACGGCCTTGACGGTCTTGCGGCGGGGGAAGTGGAGGGAAGCGGGAAGATGGAAGGTGAACATCGGCGTGACCTCGACTCGTGTGTGTGGGACGAAGGGGAGCGGTGTGGGACGCAGGCGCCCTTGCAGCGGCGTGTGGAAAGAGATGCCAACCCCCGGCCGAATCTGTCACACTGTGAGGTCTGCGTCGCGCAAAACCTGGAACGATGTCCGTCCAGCGCCGGGCAGTTTGCCCGCGCGGTCACTTGTGCTATAGTTGTCCCATCCCGCGATAGGGAACCCGCTCTCCGCTTCCACTTCGCCAGAGGGCAAATGGCACAACGCAGCAACCAGGCCTGGGTCAGGGAATTGACCGGCCAGGCAGGCCATCAGAACCAGAGGCAGGCCCACCAGGACCTGGCTTCCTACCTCTATGTCGTGGCCTACAACTACCTGCGCCTGCGGCAGGGCGACCTCGCAGCCCTGGAAGACCTGGCGCCCGAAGACCTGGCGGCCCTGGCGCAGGACATGGTGCAGGAGACGTTGGAGCGACTGGCGCGGGACGGCTTCGCCCTGCTCATGTCCTACCGAGAGGATGGCAAGTTTACGTCCTGGGCGGCGCAGGTGGTGCGCAATCAGGCGGCTCAGGAGCTGCGGAAGTCCTACTGGGTGCGCCGAGGCCGTCTGCCGGATGGCGATGCCGGTGACGAGGAGGGGGACGGCCGCGAGCTTGTCGCAGAACTGGAGGACGCAAGCGCCGCCGATCCATCGCAGCAGGCGCAGCAGCAGCAGGTGCGGGACCTCCTGCACGCCTGCCTGACCAGGCTGTCGGACCGCTACCGGCTGGTCGTGCTCAACTGCCTGGGTGCGGGCGTCAGCGCCGACCGGGTTGCCCACGCCCTCGATACGACCGCCAACGCCGTCTACCTCATCGTTCAGAGGGCAAAGCGCCAGCTTCGCCAATGCCTGGAGCGTTCCGGGCTGGACCACACCGCGCTGGCGGTCTTTGATTAGGATCGTACGCGTGAACCGACAGAAAGGCCACCGCTTTCGCATCTTCTGTCACATGAACCTGTGCTGCGTGCCATCATGATGCCTCCCGCCGCCAACATCCTGCGTGCGCTCTTAGGCGAAGACCCGCTGCCCACACCCCAATGTGCAGCCTGCCAGGCGCAGATCGCGGCCTTCGTCGACGCCGAGCTGGCGGGCGAGGATGCGGCCGCCCGTTTTCCTGACGCTGCCGGCCACATGAGCGGGTGCGAGACGTGCAGGCAGGCGCACCGAGAGCTGGTCGAGCTGCTGGCCCTGGATGCCGCCGGGCGCCTGGTGGCGCCGCCGGCGACCAGCTTCGATTTCGGCTATCTGCCGGTCCCCCGCTCCCTGCCCGAACCGCTCGCCTCCAGGCCGTGGCGCCTGGACGATCTGGGCCGCCTGATCATCCAGTTCTCGTCCGATCTGCTGCAGGCCTTGCAGCCGCCCGCTCTGCAGCCGGGCTACCTCAAGGACGGCAGGCCGGCGCCGCTGGAGCTGGCCGTGACAGGTCAGGTCGACGACCTGGAGGTCCGCATCGGGGCCGAGCCAGCGCCATCACATCCGGACCAATACGATGTTGAGGTGGAGGTGGACGTACCGAGCCGGGGCGGCTGGCCCCATCTGTCGGGCATCAAGGTGGCCCTGCGCCGCGGCGATGGGGAGGTCATGGCGGCCGGCGAGACGGATGCCTTTGGCAAGATTGTCTTCGATCACATCCCTGCCGATGACTTGCGTGTTTTGCGATTCGAGATAGACAAGAGCTCGTAGGCCTGTGCACCCTTTAGCCGCAACTCCCATCGGTTTCTTCCCCAAGATCACACGTCTGGGCGCGAGTGTGGTGAGCGATGCCCAGGTAGACGAAATCTGCAGTGTCAGCGAGTGCATCTCGCCCGGCCCTCCCGGCTGGATCGAGCACTGGGTGCACAATGAATGGGGCTTGTTTGACACGGAAGGGCTGGCGCGGCGCATCATCCCCAACGAGGGGACGGGCTACGATCTGTATGCCTATGAGTTGGCGCCATACAGGTGTGATGGCGACTTCCTCGAGCCGCTGCCGGTGCAGAGCCAGGCTGACGGGATACCAGAGGACTACGAGCTGCTGGGCTACGATATCGTTTCGAGGTCGGACGGCGCGTTCTTCGAGCATTCACCCCTGTCGTGCAACGATGGCGCGCAGCGGTTTGCTGCTAACCGGTACTGTCTGATCGAAGATGGCAAAGCCGCGCTGCAGGCCATGCAGGCCATCAGCCGTGATGGAACCTACGAGCCGGGTCCCTACTACCTGGTCAGGGTGTATCGCCGGCGTTCAGATCTCTTTCACGCCAGCAGGTGAGCCGCAAGCAGTATGACCGCGTCCGCAAGGGCGACCCCGCGCTTCCAGTGTACGCGAGCGCGAATGACAAGCCGCAGCGTCCTCTGCCGCCGGGCCTGTCTTTCTAGCCGGCGCCGGCCAGGATGAAGGCTGCCCAGTAGAAGGGATCGGCAAAAGGCCGTTCCCCGGCGCCCACATCCCCGCCCCCCAGGTGTTTGACGGCTTCCTCGCGGGTCATGCCGCGGAGGTAGATCTGGGCCCGCTTCAGGGCCTGGGCGAAAGTGCACCCCTGGGCAATTTCGCTGTAGAACCTTTCCATCAGAATACGCGTCGAACGTTCGTCCACACGCCAGAGGCTGGCCACGACGGCGGAGGCGCCGGCGCCCATGAAGGCACGGATGAGGCCGAATAGCTCGTCGCCGCGCTGGACGAGGCTGAGTCCCGACTCGCAGGCGCTGAGCGTCACCAGACGGCAGCGCAGACGAAGGAGCTGCAGCGTCTCGTGAGCGGTGAGCGTCTCGCCCCCGGCCAGGTGCAGCCGAGACGCCATCGGATCGTGCGGGTCAAACTCACCGTGGCAGGAAAAGTGCAGGATCGCTGCCGTGGGGGCCAGCCGGAGAAGCGCCTCCCGCGTGGCTTGCGGCCCGGTCACGGCGTCGCCCTCGAGAAGCGCGGCAATCGCCTGCGCTTCCTCTTCGGCGAAACGTAGAGGGTGCGGCTTGTCGCCGTTAGAGCCCACGGCCAGGCAGGGACGGGAATCGTCCCCGGCAGGCAGGACGCCGCACAGGGGTTCCGCGCGCGGTCGCAGCAGCACGCTCGCACTGGGCCCGAACACCACTTCCGGCCCTTCTTTCCACAGCAGAGGCACACCGGCCGGGTCCGTCAGCGCTGGGAAAGGAACATAATGGAGTGGGCCGTGCGGCGCCAGGAACAGCCGGGACCTGTCCGCGAGCAGGGGAGCCGCGGGTGCGACAAGACGGTCGTAAAGTGTGCGCAGCAGGACCGGCCGCAGGAAGTGCCGCTCGGCGGCGCTCTTGAGGCGGCGCGGCAGGAGGTCGTTGGGGTTCACCCCGGTGTCGACCACCCGGATCCCCTCACAGGTGACGGCGAAGAGGAGGGTGGCCGGCGGCGGGAAGCGATGGCGGGCGGAACTGCGCACGGCGTCACCGCCGGCGTCGGGTGTCTCCTGCAGGCCGGTGGTGAAATAGCTGAAGAGTACGTCGCCGGGGGCAAGCGTCTGCTGCACCTGGGCCAGCGACAGCGTCTCCGCGGCCGCCCAAGCGTCCATGCCGGCAGGCTCGGCGGTCACCATGTCCAGCAAGCTGCGGGCCCGCGCCTGTTCGCCCAGGTCGAAGGCCAGGTCGGACCGCCCGACGGCCAGCGCCGCCAGCACGGCATTGGCCAGGGTTTCCGTCACCGTGGCGATGAAGCCCGCCCGCGCCAGGTCTGACGACATCCCGGCGCGCAGCGTGCTGACGAGCGCCGCCGCCTCGACGAGGCAGGCAAGAGCGCCCTCGAGGTCGCCAAGCCGCTGATGAAGGTAGGCAAGATTGGCCAGCGCCTCCAGCTCGTGGCTGGGGACATCAAAAGAGTGGGCTACCTGTCGGGCCTTCTCGAACGCTGTCAGCGCTTCCGGCCAACGCTCCGGTCCAAGCTGAAGGTAGACCTCACCAAGGTTGCCGGCAGCCAGACCTTCGTCGAACGGGTAGTGCAGCTCCTGGCTCATGGCCATGTAGCGCTGATAGGCGGCGATGGCGTCGTTCCATTCCTGCTTGATCCGGTGCAGGGCGCCGATCTCACACCAGAGCGTGCCCTGCAGCCAGGTAATCTCGGTGGCTGGCGGCTGGTTCTCAAGCAGCGCCAGGGCCCGCCGGCAGTAGGCCAGCGCCTGCGGCACAATGTCACCGCCAAAGACGGACTGGTCATAACCGGCCGTGCAGGCGATGACGATCTGCTTGAGAGCCTTGGCCTGGCCGACCGCATCGTCGAGGGCGGCATAGACAGGCAGACTACGCTCGCACATGGCGATGCACTCCTGCAGCCTGCCCTCACGCCGATAGGTCAGGGCCAGGGCCAGCAGCAGCCGGGCGTGCAGCCCCAGCTCGATGCCGGCGCCGTCAGCCAGGACGCCCAGGAAGATGCGTTCAGCGGCGGCCCAGTCATGGTCGCGTTCGTTGGCCAGAATGCCTTCGAAATAGCGCACCCACGGCGCCAGACCGGGTTCCTGCACAGCCAGCTCGGCCAGCTCGTCCAGGACCTCCGCGCAGCGTTCCAATTCTCTAGCACGGACGGCGTTGAGGAAAGCGGTCTGGAGCTGTTCTGCAGTGCAAGAGCGATCTGCCATGAGGTCGGGTAGGGCCGCTACCCCGTATTCGACGTTCCTTCGGGCGCCAGAGGAACTTCTATGTGATGTGCCGACAGTGCGGCTTTGTATCACGCCCGTCCGCCTTGCGCAAATCAGCCCGCGGCGGCGCCGGCCTGGTTCCCAAAGGTCCGCACAAGTCAACAATCATCCGTTCTCATTCACCCCCTGTTTCAGCACGCTGTCTTCGAGGAGACTTTGATGACCATCCCTTACCCAATTCCATCTGTTTCCACCCGACCTCTTCCTTCGGCCGCGGCCTGGCGAGGCCCGCTTCCAGGGCGCGCGGGCGCCCGACGCCGCCCCGACGCCTCCAACCGGCCCGGCGAGTTGCGCTTTCATGCCATTTTGGCCGCGGCCGGCTTGCTGCCGGCTGCTATCGACGACGAGACCCATCACCCTGATGGCTATACGCCAACGGTCATGGACGACAGCGCGGCGCTTCCCGCTGCCGGGGAATCGCCTTCTGCGCCTGACGACGATGAGCCGCAGGGGAACGAAGATGGTACACCGCCGGTCTCAGACGGCGAAGGCACTGATCAGATAAAAGAGTAGTCGCCGTCAGTTTGTCGGCCCAAACGTCGTTATGGTCAGCGGCCGACGCTGGCTGTCGTGACGCGCCGCGCCTCCGGCAGGGGCCGGTCCGTCTCATGGCGGGTGACGAGAGACTTGGCGGTGGCCGGACCCGGTCCGGCGTCCGGAGGCGGAGAGGGGTAGCAGCTCGACGCCTGCCCGACGTCCTTTCAGCCTGTGGGCGCTTAGGACGACGAGTCGCATGCGGACAAGGCTATACACACACCCGCCGGGAGATGTCTCATGGCTCTGAGAGTTGTCATCTACTATCTGCTGGCTTTCTTGCTAACATCCTCCTAGGTGCGGGCCAGGAAGCAGCTCACATCTCGGCCCAGACCGCCATTCTGCCGCAGTGGGGGCCCGGCCTGGCAGCCCTCCTCATGCTGGTGATCTTTCGCAGGGACCGCTTTCACATCACCTGGCGCGACACCCAGACGCCGCTCTGGCGATATACGGTGGCCGCCGTCCTCCCGCTGGCGGGCGCCGTGCTGGTCTACTTTGTCTACAGCCTGTCCTTGCGCCCTGCCTCCACGGCAACGCCTGCCGCCACGCCCTGGGGCCTGCTGCTCTGGTTCCCGCTGGGCGCCATCGGCGAGGAGCTGGGCTGGCGCGGCTATCTGCACAAGCGCCTGGACCCTGGCATGACGGGGATCGTTTCATCGGTCATCGTGGGTACGATGTGGGCCCTGTGGCACGTGGGCATGTACCAGAATGGTCCCCTCTACATGGCCTTTTCTGTCCTGCTGATGGTCTCCTATGCGGTCGTGAACCATGCCCTGGTGGCAGACGCCGGCTTCAGCGTCATGCTGGCCGCAGTCTTTCACCTGATGATCAACATCGCCAACCTTTTCGTCTACACGCTCGTCAACCAACTCGAGTTCATGATCGCCAGTAGTCTGGTGTGGGCAGCGATTGCCGTTGGCTGTGTCGTGCTGCGCAGAACGCTCTTCACCGGCGCCAGCAGCAAGCCCGTCTCGTTTCGTCCCCAGGAGAATGCCCGGTGCCTCAAACCCAAACCTCCTTGCGCCGTACCTGGGCGATCCTGATCGCCGGTCCGCTTCTCTTCCTGGCGGCCATTGTGGTCGTTGCCATGTACTATGGCGCCGTCACCGGCGGCGATGCCCAGGCCATTGCCGACCGCACGCCACAGGCGATGCCCATCATCCCGGTGGCCGTGCAGGTGCTGCTCCTGTTGCTGTTGGCGCCCACCTAGCGATCGGAGGTCCGGGGTTGGCCTGCGATCACGGGGTGCCTCCAGCCTGGCCGGAGGGAGTGGCGCGAAGGTCTGATTAGGGTGATCCCCGGCGTGCTCCTGGCCTTCCTTTGCTTCGCCATGCTACCGCCGGCGATGATGTGGCTCCAGGTCCATGCCGGGGACTATGTGCCGCATGGGGAACTTACAGGCGCCTTGGGCGCGTCATTCCTACCTTTCCTCGTGGCCAACGTGCTGCATGGTATGGTTCTGGGGGCCATCCTTTGGATCTGGCGGGGAGGCTGAGCGTTTTCGGCCTGCGCCAACCATGCTGGGTCTCACCTCACCTCGACGCGACCGAGGACCATAGTCGATTCCTTCACGCGCCCTTCGGGTCCCTGCACCGGCACGCGCCAGCCGTCGCTCAGACGATAGAGCCCGGCGCGCACCTCATAGGTTCCTGGCCGCAAATCGGCTGGCAGTGAGAGCGAGTACGTGTCCTGCAGCGGGTAGCCAGGCTCCCACGCCGAGGTTGGCCAGTTGCCAGCAAGCGGCTGCCTGTCCACCTGGGCTACGCGTTCCTCCGTCGGTATCGGCCCCAACAGATGGATAAAGACCTGGTAGTCTTCCGCCATGCGCGACTGGGCTTGCCAATACAAAGCAAGGTTGATTGGGTCTCCCGGTGATGCGAGCGCCGGCGCAAGGTCGTAACCGAGCAACGTCGCTTTTCCGGCGAGGTCAAAGCGGTCAGCATGGCTAGGCGCGAAGGAAGGTCTCTGCTGTGGCAAGAGCCGAACCGTGCCGATGATGCCGTTTGAAGGTTTGCCAGCGCTATCCACCGCCGGGAGTGGAGGCTCGTTGCCACCTCCGTACTCGAAAAGGCCCACCTGGACTTGCAGGAGTGAAGGCGTCGTCGCACTGATCTCGACGGGGACCTGATATGTGTCCTTCACAATATCTTCGGGCTTGAGAACACTCGTCGGAATCGAGCCCAGTCCTAGATAGGTCCCGGTCAGCCCGACGAGCGTCATGTCTCGCCCCCATAGGTGGACGAAGGCGCTGAGATCGCGCGGAGTCGCCGCTATAGACTGCCAGTAGACGGTGACCGGCAGCTGCTCGCCTGGCCGCACGGCCTCTTGCGGCAGATCGTAGGCCACCAATCGCAGCGTGCCGTCAATGAGGACATCGCCGTGCCGGGCAGTGGCCGGAACCTGCCCGGCTTTCAGCAGCGGTGGTGAAGCGTAGGCTGGACGCAGGGAGAAGAGCAATGTGCCCACGGCAAAGGTGAACATGGCGACGTTGGCGATGCCTGCCAAGGCGCCGTGCCAGCGTCGCGGCACCCAAGCGCTGAGTCCGAGAAAGAGCAGAAGTGCAAAGGCCGGCAAGGCCATGAAGAGAAACCGCCCGTTGGCAGCCGTCTTGCTCACACGGATGTAGCCAACGATCGCCAAGATCCAGACCAGCACCACGACCACCAGCAGCAGGATCTGCCATATGGTCACTGCTGAGTGCCGGTGGACCCCACTGGGGGACTTTCGGCGCTCCCGGATGAACCAGAGAACCAGTCCGAGCGCCGCAAACAGGCTGAGGAGAAGGAATCCGATGTAGATGCCGTCGGGTACAGGGATTTGGCCGTACCCAAAGCGCGCCACAAAGCTACTCCACACGTTCGGCAACTCGCGCAGGGCAGCCAGGACCGGACCCGGCGCCTTGTCCTCATCCCAGATTTGAGCCATGCGACGTAGGCCGGTAGGCTCACCATAAACGAGGACGTTGTGCATCATGATGGGTCCTGCCAGCAACAAGCCCAGGCCGATCACGGCGCATGCCGCCAGCGCCAGCCGCGCCCAGGCTCGGTCTCGCCAGGCAACGAGCGTCATCGTAACAACCACCAGGGGCACCATCGCCAGAGCGATCATGTCGCTTTCCAATGACAATCCCACCAGTATGCCGCACCCCAACGCGAGGGGAAGGGTGATGCCCAGCCGGACCATTCGAACCAGCAGCCAGGTCAGAAGCGCCGCCACCGGAACGACGAGATTGTCGTTACTCACCGATCCAGCTATGAATAGGAACTGCGGCAGAAAAGCGACGAACGCCAGGGCTCCAAGCCGAATGGCCGGCTGATCGGGAAAGATCTCGCGCCCGATCAGGTAAGTGGCGAGAACGGTGACCGCCTCGAGTGCAATTGACAAGAGGCGAACCAAGTGCAGACGCAGGACCCAGTCGCGATATGGGAACGTTTCCGCCGGACCATGGATAAACTGGTTCTTGTTTCCCAGCCGTGGCTGATCGGTTCGGAAGTTCCAGAACGGGTTCCGTTGTGCGGCCTCGTAGGGTGCTCGCGTGCTTCCCAACGGCGCGGTCACAAGGCTCCCCAGCAGGTAGTACAGCGGGGGCGAATGAAATTCCGATTCCGGACCACCCTGCTCGGCCACCGGCAGCCGGTGCTCCCGCAGCAGGAAGTCCACATAGGCATCATGGTGGATCTCGTCCGGGCTCTCGAACGGCGGGTTGACCGTGCTGTATGCCAGGGCGAGCGCAGCGTAGAGCACCAGGATCACGGCAAACCAAACCTTCTCGCGACCTGCTTCTTGCCGGAGCTGAGCTTGCCCGTCTGGGATGCTGCTATTCATACCAAGTGTCTAGCCGAGAACTGTCACGTCGCACAGGAAACCGGCGCAAGTCAGCTGGGCAAACGCCAGCGGGTTGCTGGACTTCTTGCACCAACGGGTGTGGAGGCTGCGTCGCTTTACCAACTAACTAAGCGTGCGTTCGACGACCCAGCGCCGGGCCAGGTAACGCGGTTCTCCCGGGGCGGGACAAGGGTCGGCTGGCTCGTTCCTGTTGATGTGGCGCTCTCGACCATAGGACCGAACCAGCCTCCAGGGACCTTCTCCCAGATGCCTTGCTGCCGCCAGGTCTGGAAGCGCAAATGTAATACACTGCTCGACACGACGAACCAGTCGCAATGGACGGCTTTCCACTGGCAGCCCGTACACAACACGTACCAGATGCCGTGCAGTGCGGCCCGGTTTGCCACACGGGGAACGACCAGTCCGGCGCCCTGTCGTTTCCTTCGGCAAGTGCGGCTACACTTTGCGCCACAGATGGCATGGCGCCCGGTGGTCGTTCACCGCCTGCCGTTTTGTGGTAGTGTGCCTTCTCAAGGCGCACCTCCGCTTTCTGTGAGTCTTTGACAACCCATGCCTAGCGGAGTGCCCCCTATGACTCAACTCCTACCAGTTTTCTATTAGGCTCCAAATATATCCGATCCCAGGTATTTGTCAAGAGGCCCATTTAGGTCGCCTTGTTGCTCGGAGAGCATGAAGCGGCGGGCGTTGCCGGGTGTCAGGTTCCTTACAGTTTGAGCTGGCATTGACGCTGGTCGGACACGGCGGTATACTGGCTGTGGGCGCTCTGTTCTCACCGGCGAGATTTCTTTGTTCAGCGCCTGCCGGCATTGCCTTGTGTGGGACCTGGCCGATCCCACGTGGAGGTTGCCATGGTTGTGGTTGCCGTGCACAGGACCCTTGTTCGTGTAGGGCTGTGGGCTGCGCTGCCTGCGGCGCTGGCCGTTCTGGTCGTACTCTCGCACCTGGTGCCCGGCACGGCGGCGCCCAAGGCTGGGATGAGTCCTCCGGCGCCAGCGCCTGCCAGCGGGCCGCTCTTCATCGAGAACGCGGGCCAGTTCCCCGCGGTCGCCCGCTACCAGGTTCCCGGCGGCGATCGCACGCTGTGGCTGACGGACGATGGGCTGTGGGTGACGTTTCCCGATCTGCGGCTGCACCTGACGTTCCCCGGCGCTCAGCCCGCGCCTCGCCTCGAGCCCTTCGGCCGTCTGGACACGCACGTTTCCTATTTTCCGGAGTCCGACCGCAGCACCTGGCGCGCCGACGTGCCGGTGTGGGGCGGCGTGCGCTACGCCGACCTGTACCCGGGGATCGACCTGGTCGTGACGGGAGAGGAAGGAACGACGGCCCTACGCCTGGAGGCGCGGGCCGGCGCCGACCTGGGAGCCGTCCGTCTCCGGGTCGAGGGCGCTGAGGCATTGGATCTGCCGCCAGGCCGGTCGGGAGCGCCCGACGTCCTCACCGTCCACACGGCATCCGGCGTCTACGAGCTGCCCCTCCTGACGGTCAGCACGCCTGAGAGCCTCCTGCCCGGCGCCGGAGCCCGGCCCGCGCTTAGCGGCAACGTGGTGTCGCGGCCCTTCCGCCCCTCGTCCTCAGAAGCATCTGCCGACCCGACGCTGCCCGCGGCCGGCGGTCTGCTCTACTCCACCTTCTACGGCGGCAAGGAAGGGACGACGCCCAAGGCGATGACCACGGACGCGGCCGGAGCCGCCTACCTCACCGGCTCCTATTGGGCTGACGACGACTTCACCACGCCCGGCGCCTACCAACCCAAGAAGGATGGCGGCGAAGCGTATGTGGTCAAAGTCAACCCCAGCGGCACGGCCCTGGTCTATGCGACCTTCCTGGGCAAGAACAGCCAGGGCGGCGAGGATATCGTCGTCAACTCGCAAGGCAACGCCTATATCGTCGGCGGCGCCTACGGGGGCTTCCCGGCAACGATTGAGGATATCAACACCTGTGACCCGGACTGGGGTGTGGCAACGATCTTCCTGGTCAAGCTGAACCCGACCGGCACCGGCGTGGACTATGCTACCTGCGTGAACGACCTGAACGACTCTGTGACGCACACTTACCGGCTTGCGGTCGACAAGACCGGCAACGCCTACATCGCCGGCGACACCTATGGTTGGGGACTCTCCACCTGCCCCTATGGTCCTCTGAACGCATTTGTGATGAAGGTCAATGCCGACGTCACGAAGTTGGTCTACTACAAATGCCTGCAAGGCGACAACTCCGACTACATCTACGGCCTCGCCGTGGATGACACCGGCGCCGCCTATGTCGCCGGCACTACCTACTCGACGGATTTTCCGACGACCGGCGGCGCCTTTGACACCTCCCCCCAACAAGGCGGGTCGGGCTTCGTCACCAAGCTGACGCCGGATGGCTCAGCGCTCGCCTACAGCACGTACTTTGGCCGCAATGTCCAGGACCTTGCCATCAATAGCACAGGGGCCGCCTATCTTACGGGTTGGACCTGGGCCGCCGCCGGCGATCCGTGGCTGACCACCCCCGGCGCCTGGGATCGCGAGAGCAACGGGACCAGCGAGGCATACGCCGCCAAGTTGAACCCCGCTGGCACCGACCTGGTTTATGCCACCTTCCTTGGAGGAGGCAGTGTTGATGCGGGCACCAGCATCGGGCTGGACAGCTTCGGCGCCGCCACCATCGGCGGCTACACGGCCTCGTGCGACTTCCCTACGACCTCGACAGCATTCAGCAACTGGTACGCTGGCGGCACATGCCTTACCCCGGACAACAAGCCCTATTCTTGTTACGACGCGTTTGTGGCACGCGTCAATCCCCAGGGATCGCAGCTTACCTACGGCACATTCCTGGGCGGCGGCAAGGATGACATGGTGATTTACGACGGTAGAGGGATTAAGGTCGCGGAGGACGATCAGGTGACAGTGGCCGGTTGGACGAATTCGGACGATTTTCCCACGACCGCAGGCGCTTTCCGCCGCGACCGGCACGGCGCCTACAGCGATGGCTTCGTGGCCCGGCTGGATGCGCCAACGGGCAGCGTCGTGGCGCCGCAGTGCGGTCCACGGCCCACCGCGACCCCCACGCCCACCGCGACCCGCACACCCACGCGGACGCCTACGCCGACGAGTACTCCCACACCGACGGACACACCCACGCCTACCCCGACGGCCACGCCGACGAGTACGCCGACAAACACACCCACGCCGACGTCCACGCCGCGCCCGCCCGTTGTCGACAGCATCGACCCCTCCTCGGCGGGACAGGGCCCCAGCGTCGAGGTCACGATCTACGGCTACTTCTTGCAGCCGGGCGCCAGCGCCTACATTGGCACCACAACGCTGCGCCAGGTGGAGTTTCTCGGCGCTGAGGCGAGCCCGCCCCATCGTTGGCGCCTGAAGGCCGTCCTGCCGGGGGGCCAGGCGCCGGGTACCTACGATGTCACCGTGGTCAATCCCGACGGGAAGGCAGGCGTGCTGCGCAACGGGTTTACCGTGCGGCAGGACTACGATCAGGGGCTGGGGCCGGCGACGGTGACCTACGGCGATTACACCTGGACTGGCGTCGGCACCCACAACTACCCCAAAGTGGACTTCTGCGGCCATGGCGGTACGGTCAACATCGAGGAGCCCATCTACGGGGCTGCGCCTGTCAGTGTCGTGGTGGTCAACGGCGACGGCACGGTCGTCGCAACCCTGGAACGCGTGGCCGAGATCGAAGGAGGCGGGCTCTATCGCGGCACACTTGCCTTTGGGGGAGGGACCCTGTGGACCCAGACCTACCGCAAGGTCGTCACCTGGGGCGATGGGACAACGCGCAGCGAGACGGTGCTCAGACTGCACTCGATGTGTCTGGATCCGAGCGGGCGAATCTACGACGCCACCACATCGGAAGCGATCCCCGGCGCTCTGGTGACGTTGATGGCGCGCGAGCCGGGCGGCGACATGATGTGGGACTCGGCCGCCACAGGGCAGCTCAACCCGCAAAGCAGCAACGACCAGGGCCGGTACGGCTGGAACACGCCGCCCGGCACCTTCTACGTTCGCGTCTCCAAGCTTTGCTATGCGGACGCGGAAAGCCGCCAGGTGACGGTGCCTCCCGAGGTGACCGACCTGGATGTGGGATTGACGTCTCGCGGCTGTTCTCCCGTGCGGATGGGTTCGGCGGAGGCCACCGACGCGGAGGGTCGCGCCGTCGACCTGCTGTCCCCCGGCGCCCTGCTCCGCCTGCTGGCCAGGATAGAATACAGTCCCGAAATGCAGGGGACCGGCGCCTCAGCCCTCACGGCCGCTTACCGGCTGGTGCTCCTGGATGCGGCAGGGAAGGAAGTGCCCGACTTTTCCCGGTCCGAGACCATCTCGCTGGCGCCGGGGACCAATACCGTCACCGTGTCGGCGCAAGCGCCGGCCGGCCTGGAAGGGGAATATACCTTTGGGGCGTGGGTGACGTTCGACGAGCAAACCACCTTCAAAGGAGCGAAGTTTCAGGTTGGCAGGGAGCGTGCAGGGGTCGTGGGAGGCACCTGGCTGCCTATGATCCTCCGGCAGACCGGCTATCTATCGACGCCCACACCTAGCAGGACCCTCACACCCAGCCGAACCCCGACGCCGACCAGGACGGCGAGCCCCACGGCGACGCCCTCGCCGACCCTGACGGCTTCGGCCACGCCAACGCTGGCACCCCCGACGCCCACCCCTAGCCCGACCGCCGAGCCCACTTCGACACCGACGCCCACCGCCACCGAGCCACCCACCGCGACCCTGTCGCCCACCCCGACTCTGAGCCCCACCGCGACGGCCTCATCGACGCCCAGCCCAACCGCCACGCGGACCGCTACCCCGACCCCGACGGTGACCACAGGCTGGCAGACCCTGTTTGCCGACGGCTTTGAGGGGGACTTCCCCGGCGACTGGCTGCTGGCTGGCGACCCCCACTGGGGACCTACCGCCTGCAAGGCGGCGACAGGAACCCGGAGCGCCTGGCCGGCGGCCGCAGGTGAGGGCGCTGTGGCGCCGTGTACGAACAACTATCCCAATAATCTGGAGTCCTGGCTGGCGTATGGGCCCTTCAGCCTGGAGGATGCCACGGCGGCGGAGCTGACGTTCCGGGCCTGGATGCAGTCCGAGAAAGACCACGACTGGTTCTACTGGCTTGCCTCGATTGACGGCGAGCACTTCTACGGCATGATGAGCAGCGGCGGCACCAACGGCTGGGTGACGGAGACCGTTGACCTGAGCCATGTCTACACCATTGGCGATCTGCGAGGGCAGCCAGAGGTGTGGATTGCCTTCCTGTTTGAGAGCGACGCGGCCAACAACGCTCCCGGCGTCTTCGTGGACGACGTCGTGCTCAGGAAGCAGACAGGAGGGCAGCAAGTCGTCCTCCCGCACCGGACTCGCAACCTGGCGGCACGCCCGGCTGCCGCAGCACTGCCACGATAGGCTTGCCCGATTACCATCGCCACAATGCCTGGCACTACCAGGAACCGAACGTCCAAGCTGATGGTCGCCAACACGAACAGCAAGGCCGAGTTCATTTCGGTCCTCAAAGCGCGCATGGCGGAGTTGACCTCGGCGCAGGGCACGAGACTGAGCAAGGTCATGCTGCGGATGGAGAAGCCATGAACGGCGTTTTGCAGTGGCTGCTGGACGTCGGGGAGCCATGGACGCGCTACCGGACTTTGCGTGACCTGCTGGGCAGGCCGGAGGAGGACGCAGAGGTGGCGGCGGCGCGCTCAGCGCTGCTGGCACATCCGCAGGTACAGCATCTCATCGCCGCGGCAGAGACTTGGCCTGGCCGGGCGATTCTGCGCCACAATGATGCCAGCCATCCGATATATGCCTTGAGCACGCTGGCGGACTTCGGCCTGGCTGCAACTGATCCCGGTCTGGATCGGGCTGCTGCCGCCGTGCTCGCCCACCGCGCGACTGACGGCGCGCTGCAGAGCATGTTGAATGTCGCTCCCACCTACGGCGGGACGGGCGAGAATACGTGGAGCTGGGCCCTTTGCGACGCGCCAACCCTGCTTTACGCACTGTTGGCGCTGGGCCTCGGGAGAGAAATGGGCGTGCAGGGGGCAGTTGCCCATCTGGCGAACGCCGGCGACGAGGTCGGCTGGCGCTGCCGCTGCGGGCCGGAGCTGGGCAAGTTCCGGGGACCCGGCCGCAAGACCGATCCGTGCCCTATCGCCAACGTTCTCAGCCTGAAAGCGCTGTCCCTCGTTCCCGATCAGCTTGACAGTCCTGCCACACTCAGGGGCGCCGACATGCTCCTTGGCCATTGGGAGCGCCGGGCTGAAACCAAGTACTACCTATTTGGGATCGGGACCGATTTTCTAAGGCTCAAGTACCCCTTCATCTGGTACGACATTCTGCACGTGGTGGATGTGCTCAGCCGCTATCCGTTCGTCCATGCCGATCGTCGATTTGGCGATATGGTGACCGCCCTCACGGCCCAGCAGGACGCCCAAGGACGCTACACTGCGGGTTCGATGTACCAGGCATGGAAGGGGTGGTCGTTCGCGGACAAGAAGAAGCCCTCGCCGTGGCTGACGTTCCTGGTGCTGCGCATCCAGGCGCGCCTTGCTGTCCAGCGCAGCCAACAGCAGCCTGGCGATGACTACCCACGGAGTACCTGATGACGAACTTCAATCCCGAAAACAAGGCTGTCCTCGACGAGATGCTGCTGGGCAATCCCCTGGTCCGGGCAGGGAAGATGTTCGGGTTCCCAGCTTACTACGCGGGCGACAAGCTCTGCATCTGTCTGTATGAGGAAGGCGTCGGCGTCAAGCTGCCGGAGAAGACGGCCGCTGACCTGCTCGCAGACGATCCCAACGTGATCCCGTTCCGGCCGATGGGCAGAAACACGATGCGCGCCTGGGTTCAGATCAATGTGAGCCGTTCCGAGGACTACCAACGGTACGAGCCTGTGTTTGAGGAATCGATCCGCCACGTCCTGACTCTGCAAGGGAAGCGATGATCGGCGCTATCTCCTTAGCAGCGGCAGCCGCGTGAGACACTGGTAGCCGGGACCGCCGGTGTTGCCGGCGTTGTCGACGGCGTAGGCCGTGATGCAGCCAACGCCCTTGGGCAGGGCGAAGGGGCCTGTATACTCCGTGAAGCCTTGGGCTGGCCAGGTGGTGCTGACATAGATGTGCGCCACCCCGCTGCCGCCTTCGTTGTCGGCTGCCAGGACCGTGACCTGTTTGGCGCTCAGGTCCAGATTGATGCCGGCGACCGGGGCGACATCATCGCCGGCGGCGGCGCCGGTCACGCTGGTGGCGGTGAGCATCTGCACGGGGGCGGTGGGGTCAGAGCGGAGCTGCATCTGCACGGTGGCCGGCAGGTAGGGCAGGGTAAGGGTCATGGTGGCCACCGCACTGGCGCCCAACGGGAAGGCGCTGAACTGCGCCGCCTTGGATACCGATCCTGAGGAGAGCTCCGAAAGGCGCAGCTCGGCGACGCCTCCCGCCTGCAAACCGCGCACGGTGACCGTGTAGGCGCCGCCCATGGTGATGGTGGCCATCGTGTTCTCGCCCGCTCGTTGTACGTCGACGCCCTTGATGCCGTTGTCCAGGTACTGCGGGTAGCCTGGAATGGGGCCGGCGTGGTTGCCGGCGCTGTCCCATACCTCCAACGTGCCGTTGCCGAAGAGATGCATCTCGTAGGTGGGGGCGGGGGGCACGGCCGGCGCTCCGGATGAAGGTGCGGCTTCACCCGCATCCGCCGACTCGGCGTTCACGCTCGGGCAGGCCGCCCACGCGGCCTGGGTGTTGCTGCAGAGCTGGCCTTGAAGCATGTTGGCGAGAAGCGTGTGGACGCTGGGGTTGGCGGGAAGCGCTCCGTGCGCCGACTCCACGCAGTAGTAGCTTTGATCGCCTGCCCGCAGATTGGTGCCGACGGCGCTGCGCAGAGGGACCGTGTCGTCGCCCTGCTTGATGGTCTCCATCTCAATCCAGTGCCAGGGTCCTGTGCAGATCAGGCCGACGCAGATGAAGCGCTCGGCAAAGCGCACGCGGCGTCCGGTATCCTGGCCGATGCCCGCAATGCGCTGGGCCAGGTAGCGGTCGGTCAAGCGTGACATGTCGCCGATGCCCTGGGCCTGCAGCGTCTCGCCGGCGGTCACCAGGCTGCTGTTGTAGCCGCGCTTGAATGCCTGGCTGGCGGCGTAGTCCAGCGCCTCCTGTTCGACCCTGATGGCCACGGGCACGGGTCCCACGTAGGACACCTTGGCGTGCTCGATGACGATATAGGGCGGCGACCAGCCATCACCGCTCGTTCCTGCCTGGAACCAGAGGTCGGTGGGCATCAGCTCATAGAGTGAGGGCCAGTTCCGGCTCAGACGCTGCAGCTCCTTGGGGTCAATGCCCACGCCGAAGCTGGTGGGGATGCCAAAAGCGGTGAGATGCCAGCCGACGCCCCCATCGTCACCTGTCACCAGGGCTTTGAACGCCGGCTTGACCAGGCCCAGGTAAGGGGTGCCCATCGAGATCACCTGGTCCACCCGGGTCGTGCCCTTGCGCAGCAGGTAGTTGCGGATGACCACGCCGCCGGTGCTGTGGGTGAGAAGCACCACCTTGCTCTTGCCCGAGGCATACATGGCCTTGACGATGACGCGTTCCAAGGCTGTGTCGGTGTTGATCAACTCCCGGCGCCAGTCGTAAGGGTAGGAGAACAAGGTCAGGCCGTCCACATAGCCCGCTCCGCGCAGGCTGTCAAACATGTTCTTATAGACGTCGACCGTGACGTCCTTCCAGACGACCTCGCCTGTGAGCAGCTTGATGGTGGGGTAGGGAAGGGAGAGCTCCTGCACAGGCCCGCCGACGACAATGTCGGGCGTTGTCTGGGGGGTGCCGGGCGGAGGCGAGTCTTTGCGCGGGGTGCTGCCGTCCGGCAGCAGTTCCAGGATGTCGTAGTAGCGCGAGTCCATGCCGAGCAGGGCTGAGTAGACGCCGGGGTAGTCCAGCCAGGCGCGTTCACCCTGCGCATAGGTGAACAGCTTCCTGTCCCAATGGAGCTGCGCAGGATCAGGACCAGCCCAGTAGTGCGTGGCCTGGTTGACCACCAGCTCGCTCCCCCCGGCGCCAGGCACAAAGATAATGGGCAGGCCGGTGCGCGGTGTGTGCAGCAGGACGCCGGCGCCGATGGAGGGCACCTGGGTGATGTTGGCGGCGATGGTGTAGTCATCGTTTACCTGGGTGGGCACGACCTGCGCCGTGAAGGCGCCACCGGCGTTGATGGGCACGGTGACGCGGGCTGCGCCGACCAGGCTGACCGTCACACTGTCAAGCCCGTGCGCCGGGTCATAGGGGAAGTAGCTGCCCTGGACCGTGATCTGGCGACCGGCGCAGCCGATGGTCTGCGAAGACACGATCTTGGGGGAGGTGTCAATGGCCGAGGTGTAGTCGGCGGAAACGGCCAGGTTATGGCTGCTGCGCAGACCGACGAACACGCGCTGCGTCGTCGGGTCGACGGCAATGCCGAACGGATCACTGCCGATCGGCAGCGTCGTCTGGACCTTGTCGTCGGCGCCAATGTAGGTAACGGTGCCTGCCTGGCTGTTGGTGATGAGGGCGCGGCCGCTGCTGGTGTTCACGGCCACGCCGCCGCCGCCGTTTTCGCCGCCGGCGCCAATGGCGAGGGTGGCGAGCAGCGACAGGACGCCGGTCTGCGGATCGGCGAAGAGAACAACGGCCTGGTCGACGCTGCTGCCTGGTCCGCCGATGGCGCAGGTGATGTAGAGTCTGCTGCTGACCGGGTTGAAGTCCATGGCGAAGAGCTGGCCCTGGCTGCCGCAGGGCGTGAGCTGCTGCCGGCTGTGCCAGCCGTTGGTCCCGTCGAGCACGTTCAGAAGACCGCCGTCGCGATGGCCGACGTAGAGGTGATTCAGCCTGGGGTTGACGGTCAGCCCCCATGCGCCCTGGCCCCCGGAAGCAACAGTTGTCGTGGCATAGGTGGCGTCATCGACGATCGTGACCTGGTTGTTGCGGTGGCTGACGGCAAACGCCTGGCCTGTGCGCGTGTTGACCGCGGCGAATGTCGCCTCAGGGCCGACGTCGATCGCAGCCATCTGGCCCAGGGTGGCGCCGTTGTAGACATAAAGTTTGCCGTTGAGGAAGCTGGCGACGTAGACCTTGCCGTTGTTGGGGTTGACGGCGACACCCCAGGGCATGCCCCCGACGTTGGTGGAGCCAAGGAAGTTTGGGTAGAGCTTGTAGGAGAAGTTGTACAACTGCTGGGCGCCGTCATACATCGACAGCATCCCATTGAGACGGTTTGTCACATAGACCCGGTGCGAGACGGGGTCCACGGCGACGCCGTTGGGCCCGTTCAGACCGGCGACATAGACGTCGTTGAAGGCGGTGAGATCGCCGCCCGTGACCCCACCGGGCCTGGCGTCGCGATTGCCGCTAAAGACCCGTCCCGACTCAGGGTCCACGCCGATCCCATAGGGGTCCTCGTCCACCTGGACGGTGGCAAGCGGTTGGCCCCAGCGGCTGTTGACGCTGACCGTGCTGGCCGCGCTGTTGGTGATGAAGACGTTGCCGGTGGTCGGGTTGACGACCACACCGCCGCCGCCGTCCGGCCCGCCGTTGCCCACGGCGAGCCAGCGCAAGAGGCCAAGGCCCGACGCGTCGACGGTGAGTTGAACGGCCTTGTCCGCGTTCGCACCGGAGAAGCAGCTCACGTAGAGGTAGCGGCGGGTGACATCCAGGTCCATGGCGCCGGGTGCTTCGCCGGCGTTGCTGCCGCAGGGGTGAATGGCCGTGCCCACCTGTTCCCAATTCGAGGCTTCGGCGAAGGTCAGGATGGTTCCAGCGGTGCGGGAGCCGACGTAGACCCGCCCCAGGATGGGGTCGGCCGCCAGGCCAAATGGGCCCATGTCGTTGCCAAGCCAGAGCTCTTTGACCACTTGATCTTTGGTAGCATCGATGACGACCAGGTCGTTGAGGCGGTTGCTGACCGCGAAGACCCACTTGCCGTACGAATCCAGGAACGTGAGCGATGGCATGAAGCTGACGTTGATGACCGTGAGCTTGTCCAGCGATTGGGCGTCATACACGTGGACGGCGCCTGTGCGCGAACCAGCAACGTAAAGCTTGCCCGTCTGCGGGTTGATGGTCACACCCCAGGGTCTGTCGCCAGCGCCGAGGGTCAGGGTCTTGAGCACCTTCAGGGTCGTGACGTCAAGGACAAAGACCTTGTCGTTGTCGTAGCTGCTCACGTAGACCCGGCTCATGACGGGGTCGACGAAAACCCCTTGCGGGGTGAGGAGGCCGGGGATGGCCGTCTGCGGCGACAGGGGCGCCACTCCTGGTGCGCCTAACGCCTCCGCTGCGTCGATGGCATCGCTCGCTGCCGCCATTGAGAGCATGGGCGGCGTCACCGGCACGGCCATCTCCCCTTCAGGGACCATGATCGGCCCTGGGACCGTATCCGGGTTCTGCCCCGGATCGGCGCGGGCGGGCGCGGCGGCGTTCCCGACCAGGAGAAAGGACAGGCAGATGCAGACTGCTGCAGGTCTCCACACACCGCGTCCCAACCTTGCCAAAACAGCTTGCGCACCATCGTGCGTTCGACACGCCTGTGACGCCATGCTGCTACCTCCTTGTAGCCAGACGAGGGCCAACCGGCCGAGGCTCAGCCGGAAACCGCGTTCAGACAGCCGGTCCCCGCTGCCTCTGTCTCAAATCATGACGTTGTCTGCACCGGGAAAGGTACGGGTTGTGGGACCAGAGCTGCCCGTGCTCAAACCAGGCGTTCCTCCAGGGGCGTCCAGATGCGGTCTGTGGCGCCGATGTATTCGGAGGCTGGGCGGATGAGACGGCCAGTGGCAGTCTGCTCCCAGGCATGGCCGATCCAGCCGGCCACACGGGCGGCGGCGAAAGTTGGCGTGAAGAGCGCGGTGGGCATGCCCAGGCCGTGCAGGAGCAGCGCCGTGTAGAACTCCACGTTGGTCTGGAGGTTCCGTCCCGGTTTGTACTCGGCCAGGAGCCGCACGGCGGTCTCTTCGACGGCGCGAGCCAGGGTGTAGAGCTCCCCATCTCCGCCCGCCGCATAGAGCTTTCGGGCGGCCGCCGCCAACACCTCGGCGCGGGGGTCCCGCACTTTGTAGACGCGGTGGCCGAAGCCCATCAGGCGCTCGCCTGCCTCCAGCTTTGCCCGGAGGTAGGGCTCGGCCTGGGCGGCGGCGCCGATGTCGAAGACCATGTCGAGCGCCGGTCCCGGCGCCCCACCGTGCAAGGGGCCTTTGAGGGCGCCCAGGGCGCCGGTGATGGCCGACACCATGTCGGAGCGTGTGGCGATGATCACGCGGGCCGTGAAGGTGGAGGCGTTGAGCCCATGGTCGATGACGGTGTTGAGATAGGTTTCGAGGCCGCGCACCTGCG
Source organism: Chloroflexota bacterium (assembly GCA_029782215.1). Lineage (GTDB taxonomy): Bacteria > Chloroflexota > Anaerolineae > J102 > J102 > SSF26. The sequence goes on along the minus strand of JAKOVD010000204.1, from coordinate 31,780 downwards.
CAGAGGTAGGGTAGGCGCCGTTCAACATGTACAGGTAGTTGGCCGCATGTCCCAGCGCCGGTTCGGGCGGGATGGGCGTGAGCCCCTGTCGTAAACGCCAGTAGGCCGCCACCGCGGCCGGCATGCGCGCCAGCAGCATGTAGCCCATTGTCACGTCATCCTGGACGCCGGTAGGGTGGTCCAGGTCAAAGGCGCCCGCGGCCATGCGCAGGGCGTCCATCGCCGGGCGCTCTGCCTGGGCGGCGCTGCGCAGCAGGGCGAGGGTGGCTGCCGGCAAGGCGCGCCAGGGAGCCAGGGCTTGTTGCAGGCGCGCCAGCTCGGCGGCTGTGGGCAGATGATCGTACCAGAGCAGGTGCACCATCTCCTCGAAGGAAGCCAGGGGGGCGACGTCCTCGACACGGTAGCCGGCCAGGATCAGCTCGCCTCGTTGGCCATCGACATGGCTCAGGCGCGTCTGCGCTGCCACAATGCCTTGTAGACCGGAAGCAAAGCCAGTATTCAGGGTGGAGTTCATAGGTTCGCTCGCTTAAGGTGTGCGTGTGAGGGATGTCACGGCTTGACATGTGGATAGGCTATGATCAAAAATCAATGTTGTCAATCTTGATTGAAGAATCAATGTTTGCCGATGGAGGGACCTCAAATGGACGCCTCGCCTCGCTACCTCAGCGCCCGCGAAGCCGCCGACCGGCTTGGCGTCACGCTGGCTACCCTCTACTCGTATGTCAGCCGCGGGCTGGTGCGCTCGGAGGCAGCCGGAGGTCCCAGCCGCGCCCGCCGTTACCACGCCGAGGATGTGGAGGTACTGCGCAGCCGCAAGGTCTTCCGGCACGATCCTGCCAGGGCAGCGGAGGGTGCGCTGAGCTATGGGCTACCTGTGCTGGAATCGGCGATCACGATGATTCGGGATGGCCGCCTGTTCTACCGAGGCTACGATGTCATGGCGCTGGCGCAGGCATGCACCGTCGAACAAGTGGCAGCGCTGATCTGGCTGGACCGGCTGGAGCCGGGCGATCTGTTTGGGTCCGCCGAGCGCAGAGCCCGACCACCTGACGATCGGCACAGAATGCCGGGAGGCGACCAGAACCCCATTGCGCTTTTCCAGACGATGCTGGCGCGTGCCGCTGGCGATGATCTGGCTGCCTACTACACCACCCCGGAGGCTGTGGCGGTGACCGGTGCCCACATCCTGGACCTGTTGGTGGCCGTGACAAGCGGGCGCCCCGCCGGCCCCTCATGGGCGCGAACCCTGCAACTGGGCTGGGCGCCGCAGCAGCCTGAAGCCGCAACTCTATTGTCGGCCGCAATGATCCTTTGCGCCGACCACGAGCTGAACGTCTCTGCTTTCACCGCGCGCTGCGTGGCCTCTGCCGGGTCGACGCCCTATGCGGTCGTGATTGCCGGTTTGGCGGCGCTGCAGGGACACCGGCACGGAGGGAACACGGAGCAGGTGGCGCAACTGCTCGATGATGCCGAGGCCGGCGTGCTTGTGGCGCTGGGAAGCTACCTGAAGCGCGGCGCCCCCATCCCAGGCTTCGGCCATCCCCTGTATCCCGACGGCGACCCGCGAGGCAGGCTTCTTCTGAACCTGGTCGACGCGCACTTTCCGGCTGCTGACGTTCCGGCCCAGGGGCGCGCCCTGAGCGACGCCGTCTATGAGCTGACGGGCTTGCAGCCGACGATTGATTTCGCCCTTGAGGTCACGGCTCGCACGCTCAGGTTGCCGGACCGCGCCGCCCTGATCCTCTTTGCGTTGGGCCGCACCATCGGCTGGATCGGGCACGCCACTGAGCAGTATGCGACGGGCCAGCTTATCCGTCCGCGCGCCCGCTACAACGGGCCGGAGGAACGCGACCTGGTGCTCGCCGGGGGGGATGTGGTGGCCGCCACGTTGTCGTAGAATACTGTTCGCCGTCCTGGCGAGTTGGTTTTTCTGATGTTTTACTGCCTCCAAAGGAGACATGAGCCCATGACAAACAGTGCTGAGGCACGGATCCTAACTGCCAAAATGCGCTTCGATCCCAATTACCTGCAGGCGTTCGAGGCCAAGATGTTCATCGAGGGCCCGCAGACTGGCCGCAAGCTGACGAACTTCTTCGTTCTCCTCCTCCTGGCCACGCTCATCGCCACGTATGGTCTCTTGGCTGCTTCCACGGCGACCGTGATCGGGGCCATGATCGTGGCGCCGCTGATGGGCCCGATCATGGCGACGACCGCAGCCGTGGTCATGGGCTCGGGCAGGAGGGCGCTGCGGGCTCTGGCGCTGGTGGTCGCAGGCGTCGTCGCCGTCATTACCATGTCCACCCTGCTGACGCTGGTGGTCCCCAATATCGTGATCTCCTTTACGGAGAATGCCGAGCTCGCCTCACGCGTCTCTCCCGGCCTGTTTGCCTTGCTGACCGCCCTGGGAGCGGGGGCGGCGGGCGCCTTCATCATGGGCCGTGAGGAGATCGCCGATTCCATGGGTGGGGTGGCGATCGCCATCTCCCTGGTGCCCCCACTGTGCGTGGTCGGCATCGCCCTGTCGCAGGGAGAATGGAACGCTGCGGCCGGCGCCATGGTTCTTTTCCTGACCAATTTCCTGGCCATCCTGCTGGCAGGAGGCGTGGTGTTTCTGCTTTCCGGCCTGGGCCGTGTGGCCACAATCGAAAGCCAGACGCGCATGCGCCGGAACGCCTTTGTCCTCATCATCGTGGCCACATTGGTGATCATGGTCCCGCTTTCGCTGACCGCCTATCGCGCAGTCAGGAATGCGATGGAGAGCCAGACGGGAGCGGTCGTGACCGAACAGTGGCTGGCCGGCACGGCCTACCATGTCGTATCGGTAGATTCACGCGACCCACTGGCGGTGATCACCGTGGAAGGAATGGGTGACCTGAGGCCGGCCAAAGAGCTGGCAGACAAGGTGGCGGCCGCGCTTGGGCATCCCGTCATCATCCACCTCAGGACCATCCCGACCATGAGCGCGATCTCGCCGGACCGGTAGCGGGCCTGGTGGGATGCTGGCATCGGAGCGACGGAGCGACGGAGTGACGTGCCCTTGGATCGACGGAACGTTGCGTGCTTGCCAAGCTCGCGCCATCGCCGTAGAATGCGGCCAAGGCTGTATGATTGAGCCAGCATGCGGCGGCGGCACGGCGAATGACAAGGAAACGGACGATCAGGTGGGCAGACGCGCACCAGCGGTACCGCGTCGCCGCGCTTGCGGGCACCCATGAGCACTTTTCGAGATCTCCCTTGAGACGAGGATGACATGATCAAGACGACGGAGGCAGCGCGCGCCTATGCGCGTGCAAACACCCAGAGATTTCTGGATGAGCTGTTCGAGATGCTGCGCATCCCCAGCGTCGGGGCCGATCCGGAGCACGCCGCGGACATGCGGCGGAACGCGGAGTGGCTGGCGGCGCACCTGGCCGGTCTGGGGCTCAACCAGGCGCGCGTGGTGGAAACGTCTGGCCGCCCGCTCGTCTACGGAGAATGGTTGGGGGCGGGGCCGGACAAGCGCACCGTCTTGATCTACGGCCACTACGACGTGATGCCAGCGGCCATGGAAGATGGCTGGAAGACGCCGCCTTTCGAGCCGACGATCAAGGACGGGATAATCTACGCGCGCGGCGCCACGGACGACAAGGGGCAGTTCTTCATCCAAATCAAAGCGCTCGAATCCTATTTGAAAGCAGGCGGCGCCGCTCCCGTCAACGTCAAGTTCCTGTTGGAGGGCGAGGAAGAAGCGTCTTCGCCAAGCCTCGTGCCGTGGGTTCGGGAGCACAAGGACCTGCTCCAGGCGGACGTGTGCGTCATCAGCGATTCATCGATGGCCGCGGTCGAGACGCCGGCGATCACGCACAGCCTGCGCGGCATGACCTATCTTGAAGCCGAGGTCCGCGGCCCTCGGGAAGACCTGCACAGCGGCCTATGGGGCGGCGCGACGCACAATCCCGCCCTGGCGCTGGTCGAAATCCTCGGCAAGCTCTACAACGCCGACGGCACCATCGCCATCCCCGGTTTCTATGACGACGTGGCGCCGCTGACGGAGGCGGAACGCGCAATGCTTGCCAAGGTTCCGATGACCGAAGAGAACTTCATGGCGGCGACGGGTGTGCCGGCGGTGTGGGGCGACGCCAACTATACGGTCCGGGAGCGCATCTCTGCGCGGCCGACGCTCGACATCAACGGCCTGTGGAGTGGCTATTCGGGCCCGGGTCCCAAGACGATCATCCCCGCAAGAGCGGGCGTCAAGATCAGCGCCCGCCTGGTGGGCAACCAGGACAGCCACAAGATCTATGATCTGATCAGGAAGGCCATCCTGGAGGCAGCGCCGCCGACAGTGAACGTTGAGGTGCGGTTGCTCACCACGGGAAAGCCAGCCCTGATCCCCTTCGACTTGCCGGAGATGCAGGCCGCCGCCCGCGCGTTTGAGCGCGGCTGGGGCTATACACCCGTCTTCACACGGGGCGGCGGCAGCATCCCCATTGTGGCCGAACTGGCCGATCTGATGAAAGCCCCGGTGGTGATGATGGGCTATGGTCTGGACACCGATGGCCTACACGCGCCCAACGAGCACTACCGCATCGACATGTTCGAGCGGGGCATTCAGACAGCCATTGTCTATCTGGACGAGCTGGCACAACTGCCGGCTTGACGCTGCCGCAAGGAAGACAGGTGATTGATGAGACGGCCCTATCTGGCGGAGATGGTGCGGCTGGCGTGCCGACTGGCCGGCGTCGAGCCCTACTCCGTGCCAGCGCGCGGTGGAACTGACGGCTCGCGCCTGAGCGAGCCGGGTCTGCCAACGACCGCCGTTTGCACCGGCATGCAAGAGATCCATGTCCCGCTCGAGTGGTTCAGCCAGAAGGACATGGCGGAGGCCACCGAGGGGTGCTTCAGAATTGTGCAACCGTCTCGGAGCGAGGGCGCCGGCGGCAGGCGCACGACGGCGTCCCCGCAGGAAACGTGGTGAATGGCGCTATGGAACAACTCGTTGCCACGACACAGAATCTGAAACCGGAACGCAGGCATCTCGTCTCGGATCTGGTCGCGGGGCTGACGTTTGCGATCGTCAATGTCCCGCAGGCGATGGGACATGCGCTGCTGGCGACGGTCAATCCCATCGTCGGGATCTACACGTTGATGATCGCTGTGCCGGTCGGCGCGATCTTCACCGGCTCGGTGTTCATGAACGTGTCGACAACCAGCGCGCTTTCGGTGGCCGCGGGCTCGGGGTTGGCGGATGTGCCGGCAAACCAGCGCATGGAGGCGCTGGCGGTGATGGTGCTGCTGGTGGGGGTGATCCAGCTTCTGGCGGGTCTGTTCCGGCTTGGGTTCATGCTGCGTTTCGTCTCGAACGCGGTCATGGTGGGCTTCCTGAATGGTGTTGCGGTCCTGATCATCCTCGGACAGTTGGGCGACCTGACCGGTTTCAGCAGCCCCTATCAGAACAGCGCCGCCCGTGCGCTGCACCTCTTGATCAACCCAACTCAGGTTGTGGTGCCAACCACGATCATCGGCGTGCTAACACTGGTCCTCATCGTGGCGCTGCTGGCGACGCGCTGGGGGCGCTTCGCCTTCATCATCGCGATCGCCGCGGCGACCCTGCTCTTGGCGATCCTAAGCAACCCGCTGCTTCCCTCAGCCGCGATGTTCGGCGAAGTGCCGACCGTCGGCGATATCACGACTATCCCAAGGTCCCTGCCGCGTCTCGTGCTGCCGAACCCGTCCTTCGTCCTGCCCATGCTTGTGCCCGCTCTTTCGGTCGCGATCATCGGTCTGATCCAGGGCGCGGGGGTGAGCCAGGGAACCCCAAATCCTGATGGCAAGCTCCCCAATGTCTCGCGTGATTTCTTCGGTCAGGGCGCCGCGAACCTGGCGACCAGCTTTGCGGGCGGACTTCCGGCCGGCGGTTCGATCTCGGGCACGGCGCTGATCATGGGCGCGGGCGCCAGGTCGCGGTGGACCAATATCTTCGCCGGTCTTTTTGTGGCACTGGTCGTGCTGGCGTTCGCGCCGCTCGTGGAGTGGGTGCCGATGCCTGCCCTCGCAGCGCTGTTGATCGTGGCCGGGTTCCAGGGGCTGCGTGTCGAGCAGGCGGTGCTTGCCTGGAGGACTGGCCGTGTCACGGCAGCGGTCATGGTCATCACGTTCGCGGCCACTCTGCTCGTCCCGCTGCAGTTCGCCGTGCTGCTGGGTGTCGCCCTCAGCATCGTGCTGCACGTGGTGCGGGCGTCGAGCAAGGTGGTGGTCACCGAGTGGGCGCTGCAGCCCAACGGCTTCCCGATCGAGCGTGAACCACCCCGGAATGCGCCCAGCAACCAGTTCACGCTTTTGTACGTCTACGGCAGTCTGTTCTTTGCCACCGCGGGCACGATCGAGGAGATGCTTCCAAAGGTGGACGAGTCCGACAGGGCAGTGGTGGCGATCATCGTGCGGGGTGAGCCGGAGCTCGGCAGCACCTTCATGAACGTCATCCAGCGCTATGCCGCATCGTTGAAGGCTCGCAACGGCAGACTCATGCTCGTTGGCGTGGATCCGGCAGTGCGTGACCAGCTTGCCCGGACCGGGCAGTTGGCCATCATCGGCGCCGATAACCTCTTCATGGCCAAGCCGCTGATCGGCGCCGCCATGAACGAGGCTGCGCAGGCGGCGTTCCGGTGGTTGGAGGAGAATCCCGGTCCTGACCAGGGCGAGGAAGGTTCGTGATATCTCATTTTCCACCATACCCATCATGAAGGCCATCAAGAGCAGTAGCAATGAACGTGAACGTCGACGGGGCCGCCAGCGGCTGGGGCGGCAACCCGGAACAGGATGCCACTAAGGCATCGAGGCTGCCGCCGGAAAGCTGGACCCCATCCTGGAGCCAATCACCCATGCCGCCCAGCGCCAGTTACTGTATCAAGATGTCCTCGCCCATCTGTCCGGCAGCCAGCCCAAGCCGGTAGGCATCCGGCGCGACGATCTGATCGGCGCCGTCGACTGTGTCGTGGTGGCAGTGATCGCGGTGGTGCCTTCCCTGGTCCTCTTTGCAGTCGCGCCGGGGAACTTCATGCTGGCGCTGTGGGTTTCGAATCTGGTGTCGTTCGGCATGCTATTTGGGGCCGGGTGGAGTTGCGGTCACCACAGCCGGATGAACCCCTCGAAGACCGGCCTGGCGATGCTGGCGGCGGGCGGCACCCTGGGCCTGACGGCGATCCTCCCCGAGAAGTAGTCATGGCGCCCTCGTCGAGTGCGGCATCAGCCGTTGGGCGCGACCCCTATCATTTCTACCAAAACAAGGTTCGCTTGTGGTACGCTTCGCCTCGCGCTCACCGGGTCTGGCGCTGCGCTGACGCAGTACAGAACAAACCGGCAGGATGAGCTTCCGCGGCGCCAGAGCCGGGGACCCGGCGACGCTGCTAGAATCGATCGCAAACACCTGACAGCAGAAAGGAGACACCCATGCGAGAACGCAAGAACGCCACATCATTCACCGCAGCGGCCAACGCCGCTCTGCTTTCCGAGCTGAACTGGGCCGACACCGCCGATTTCGAGGCCGCCAGCCGGGGCTTCATCGCCACGCTCGAGGATCCGGTCATTCTCAACCACGCCGGCACGCCAGCCTGGGACCTGAGCGCTTACCCGTTCCTGGAGGCCGAAGCGGCGCCGCCCTCCGTCAACCCCAGCCTGTGGCGGCAATCCCGCCTGGTGGCGCTGTACCACGGCCTGTATAGGGTCACGGAAGGCGTGTACCAAATCCGTGGCTTCGATCTGTCGGTCATGAGCATTATCGAGACGGCGAGCGGCTGCATCGTCGTGGATCCTCTGGTAAGCGTGCCCACGGCCAAGGCGGGGATGGAGCTCTACTACCGGCACCGGGGTCAAAGGCCGGTCCTGGCGGTTATCTATACGCACAGCCATATCGACCACTGGGGCGGCGTCAAGGGCGTGATCTCAGAAGGCGAGGTGAAGGCAGGCAAGGTCAAGGTGATCGCCCCGGAGCACTTCCTGGAACATGCCATCAGCGAGAACGTCATCGCCGGCAACGTGATGACCCGCCGCGCCAGCTACATGTACGGCAACCTGCTGCCGAGAGACGAGAAAGGACAGGTGGGCGCCGGCCTGGGGCAGACGACGTCGACGGGGCTGGTGACGCTGATTGAACCGACTGACAGCATCACAGAAACCGGCCAGACGATGGTGATCGATGGCGTCGAGATCGAGTTCCAGCTCACCCCTGGCACCGAAGCGCCGGCCGAGATGAATTTCCTGTTTCCCGGCTACCGTGCCCTGTGCATGGCCGAGAACTGCTCGCATAACATGCACAACCTGTACACGCTGCGAGGGGCGCAGGTACGCGACGCCAAGGCCTGGGCCCACTACATCGACGAGGCCATCGAGCGCTTTGCCGGGCGCTACGACGTCATCTTCGCCAGCCACCATTGGCCCTGCTGGGGGGCGGACGCTGGCGCTGACTTCCTGAAGAAGCAGCGGGACATGTACAAGTACCTGCACGATGAGACCCTGCGGCTGGCGAACCAGGGTTACACCCTGCTGGAGATTCCCGAGGTGATTCACCTACCGGCGGAGCTGTTCCGGGCCTGGTACAACCGCGGCTATTACGGCAGTATCAACCACAACGTCAAGGCCATCTACCAGCGTTACCTGGGCTTTTTCGACGGCAATCCGGCCAACCTCCATCCTCTGCCGCCGGAAGCGGCCGGCAAGAAGTACGTGGGGTTCATGGGCGGCGCCGAGGCGCTGCTGGCAAAGGCGCGCCAATCGTTCGCGGAAGGTGATTACCGGTGGGTGGCGCAGGTGGTCAACCACCTCGTGTTTGCCGATCCCGACAACCAGGAAGCCCGCGCCCTGCAGGCCGACGCCTTGGAACAGCTCGGCTATCAGGCCGAGTCGGGCCCGTGGCGCAACTTCTACCTGAGTGCGGCCAAGGAACTGCGGGACGGCGTGATGGATTTGGCCGCGCCGAAGATCTCTCCGGACGTCCTCAGAGCGACGCCGCTTGACATGCTCTTCGACCTGTTGGCCGTCCAGTTGATCGGGCCCAAGGCGGAGGGCAAGACCATCGTTCTCAACGCACGCTTCACCGACATCGACGAGCAGCACGTGTTGACCGTGGAGAACGGCGTGTTGAACCATGCCAAGGGCAAGCAGTCAGCTCAGGCGGATGCCACTCTGACCACCACCCGCGCCGCCCTGGACGAGGTCCTCCTGGGCGAGGCCAGCATGACCGACAAGGTTTCGGCAGGCGAGGCGGCGATCGAAGGCGATGCCGGGAAGCTGGTCGAGTTCCTGTCACTGCTGGATGCCTTCGAATTCTGGTTCAATATCGTAACGCCGTAGCGTTCGCAGGTCCTGCGTCTTCCCCTTTCAGCACCCGCTGGGGCCATGTGGCTGCGCCCAGATGGCTCCAGCGGGTGCGACGTGGTGTTTCTCTGAAGGTGTTTCATGCTTGATGCGGTTGTGAGCCTTGTTCCCTTGACTCTGGCGGCAACGCTGGTGCCAGTGTATCCCATTGTGGTGCTGCTCCTACTGCAGAGCCGAGGTGGGCTGCGTGCGGCCATCGCTTTTGTCGCGGGCAGCGTGGCCGTGCGCCTGGCGCAGGGCGTCGTCTTCGGCCTGGTCTTCAGCGCCGCTGCGGAGGCGCGCCCCGAAGATGGCCCGCAGGTGATCGCTTCCGCTCTGCTCCTGGTTCTGGGCATCATGCTCCTGGTCGCCGCTTACAAGAAATGGCAGAAACAGGAGGATACCGACGATCCGCCGGCGTGGATGCGCGCCATCAGCGGGCTCTCGACGGTGAAGGCGCTTGGCGCCGGCGCGCTCTATGTCGCCATCGCCGCCAAGCAGTGGGTGTTCACGCTGACCGCCATCGACCTGATCGCCGCAGCCGGATTGGGAAGGGCCAGCGGCGCCGGCGCCTACTTGATCTACACCCTGGCGACGCAGGTGCTCGTGCTGGCGCCAATCGTGGTGTTTGCGGTGGCGCCGCAGCAGGCCGCCGGGCCGCTGCAGGCGGCCCTGGGATGGCTGGAACGTAACAACCGTCCCATCGCCGTGGCGGTGTCCCTGATCTTTGGTTTGTGGTTCCTTTACAAAGGCGTCACCGGCTTGATCGCGTGACAGCCTCTAGGGAAATCGCAGCCGCACCATAACGTGCCGGCCGGGGCAGGCGCCCTATGGCAGAAGGAGGGTTGGAGATGCTTCGCTGCTGAGGGTGCGAGTGGGTGGTTGGGTGAGAGGACCGCTCGGCATGACATAAGGAACGGGGTGCTGTCAAGACACAGGCGCAAAGAAGTCGCGGTTGCATGCGTCGCCAGGAGGTCAGATCGGGCTGCGCCGCTCTGGCTCGTGCACCATCTGCTTCCTGCTCCACAGGGCGCCCACCTGCACCAGCACTCCATCGCTGCCAACCGCCCGGTGCCGCCGGGCCTGCCGCGCCAGCAGCCGTCTTTCCGCGAGCACCGCCTCGGCCAGGGCATCCGGACCCCGGCTTGCCGCCTCGTAGATGAACCTGGCGACGCCGATGGTGACGTCCGCCTCACGGACGTGGAGCACCCCGTACTCCTCCTCACCCAACTTCACCCAGTCCAGGTCTGCCTGGTTCTCCTGAACGACGAGCAGAGCCAGCAGGGGACGGTAGTACTCGTGCAGCAGCTCGCCGGGGGTCAGCTCAAGGCTGACGGCGTTTGCGAGCGGCATCTCGGGATCTTCCCAGGCCACGTGCAGGGCGCCCGCCTGGAAGAACGAAGCCAGGGCAACGCGCAGACGCGGGGCGTTGCCGCCGATGGTTGCCACCTGCTGGCTTTGCTGCTTGGCCCTGGCCAGCACGTCGTGCTCCAGGGTGCCAGTGCGGCCCTTCGCCTCGATGACAACCCAGCGCCCCTCGCGGTCCAACCCCACCAGGCTGGGCTGGGGATCACCAGCCAAGCCCAGTGCCCCCCATTGGCCGCGGTACACGTCCATGTGCGCCAACCAGGAGACGCCCAGGAGCTTCTCGGCAAACAGCTTGGCCGTCGTCAGGCCCAGGAAGTAGGAGATGGCCCCTTTCTCGGTGGCGTCCAGGCTGCTGTAGGCTAAGGTGCGCCTGAAGAGCCCGTTCTGCTCCGCCAGGTTGGCGTACAGAAGGGAGGCCCGGTAGAGGCACTCGAACCAGGCGTAGCGGCCATAGCGCATGATGTGACTCGCGCGCGGCTTCCCGACGGTGAGTGCTGCCCATACCAGGTCTCGCCAACTGCAGGTCAGCGCCTGTTCACCGCTGAACCGGGAGCCCATTTCCGGGGGAAAGCCCTGCGAGCTGTAGGCAATTCTGGGCATCGCCGGTATCTCCGTGCAAACGACCAGAACGCCGCGCCGGCGGCGCTCCGGCCAGGCGACAAAGGCCGAGCCGTGAAGGCGCCCCTAGTCTAGCACAGAGAACCGCCTCCCGCACGGAGAGGCTTGAGCAGCAGCGACTGCGCGCTAGCGCACCGGCGGCAGAGCGCGGAAGACGTAGCCCTGTGACTTGAGGGTGGGCAGAAGCGTGCGTAGCGCCGCGATCGTCTGGCTGCGATTTCCCCCGCCGTCGTGCATCAGGAGGACCGCTCCCGGTCGTGCATTCTTGAGCACGTAGCGAATGATGGTCGCCGTTCCGGGCCGGCGCCAGTCCTGCGGATCCAGGTCCCAGAGCATGATGCGGTAGGCCAGGCGGCCGGCGAAGCGCTTCGTATTGCGGTCCATCGCTCCGTAGGGCGGGCGCAGATAGTCCCGGTTGGCTTCGGGCCTGGCCGAATCAGCGAGCGCCAGCTTGATCGCCTCATCTGTGCGCGACACCTGGTCTTGGAGGCGGCTGAACGACATGCCCTTCAGCGACTTATGGTTCCACGTGTGGTTGCCGATGACGTGACCGCGGGCGGCGACGTCGGCCAGCGTCGCCGGATACGCCGCCGCCATGCTTCCGACGACGAAGAACGTGGCCTTGGCCTTGTACTTGTCCAGCAGGTCGAGCACCGCCTGCGTGTTCTGAGGCTGTGGGCCGTCGTCAAAGGTTAGATAGAGGATCGGCTTGCCCGTTTCCGTACGCGCCGGCAGCTCGTTTCCCACCGGTTCGGGTGTCGCAGGCGGCTGCGGGGGCGGCGGAAGCGGTGATTCGAGCCGCAGCCAGGTGGCAGCATCGAGAACGCCGGTTGGGTCCAGGTCCTGGGCGCCCTGGAACTCGGCCAGAGCCTGACGCGTTTCTTCGCCAAAGACCGCGGTCCCCGGATCTGTGAAGTGCAGCCACGGCAGCGCTGCCAGCCGCTTGTGCAGCACCTGCACCAGCGGATGTTCCTCTCCGGCGCCGAGGCTGAACGTGCCCAGGGGCAGACGTTCGAAGACGCCGCCCGCCCTGGCTTCGGCGCCGGTGGGGAAACCATCCGTGAATTTCAGACGGAGGGTTTCGGGGGGCGCCAGCACCTCCCCGGCCAGGGACTGCACGGTCACGACCGCATCACCCTGGTCGAGCGACCACGTGCCCGTACCGGCGGCGCTGATGGCGAGGGCGCCGACCGGACGCTCCTGCACAAAGGCCATGCCATCCGGCCGCAGGTCGATCAGGTAGTCGGGCGTCTGCTCGTCTGCAGAGCGGAAGGTGTAGACGCCGGCGAGGGGCGCCCCCTGGCTCACGACAGGAAGGGGAGCAGCCGTCGCCGTGGGGGTGATTGTGGCTGGCGCCGGCGTCGCCGTCGTTCTTCCCAGTGGCTCAACGGTCGCCACGCCAAAACCGGCGACGGCCACGACGGCGATCACCAACAAAGGCAGCGGTCTCCTGCTGGAAAACCGCAGCACCGCATTCCAGAAACGCATCGCTGCACCTCAGGGGGGAAAGCAAAGGCGGAAGCGACCTACAAAAACAAATGATAAACGAGCCGCCGGCTGGCGCCCAATCCGGAAGCGATGGCCTGAACGAAAGGGCTTCCAACACGTTGGCAACTCTTCACACTTTCTAAACCACCTGCCGCAGTTCCTCGCCTATACTCATGTCATACCGTCGAAGTGCTGATGCAGCACGGATCAACCCCCTTTCATCGTCTGACGGATAGCGCGATGATCACTCACAAGAAACTACGCACAAGGAGCACCCTATGAGCTTCAGTAAGAAATGGATCGGCGTGCTGGCTGGCGCCACAATCGTGGGAGCCTTTGCCCTCGTCCTCACCGTCGCCATCCCACAGTTCGCCGCGGCGCAGTCTGGGCCCGGTGGTCGCGGACAGGCCAACGGCTTGACCGCCAACGCCCCGATCAGCGGCTGGATGGGGCGCGGTGGCCCCGCCGTCAACAACGACAAGTACCTTGCCGATGCCCTGGGCATCACCACCGAGCAGCTCCAGGCCGCGCAGCAGAAGGCCTTTGAAGCCGCCTTGAAGCAGGCCGTGGACAAGGGCTTGATCACCCAGGCCCAGGCTGACGCCGTCAAGCAGCGCGGCAATCTCGGCCGCTTTGGCTTCGGCTTCGGCGACAAGTTCAACCTGTACGGCGATACCAGCATTGACCCGCAGGCGCTGTTAGCGGATGCTCTCGGCATCTCCGTCTCCGACCTGCAGGCGGCTCAGGTCAAGGCCAGGGATGCTGAACTGGCCCAGGCCGTGACCGACGGCAGGCTCACCCAGGCCCAGGCCGACGAGATGAAGGCCCGGGAAGCGCTGGAGAAGTACTTCCAGGACAAGGACGTGCAGGGCCAGGTGCAGAAAGTGTACGAGCAGGCCGTCAAGGATGCAGTCGCCGCCGGTGTGATCACGCAGGCCCAGGCTGACACCTTCCTGAACAACCTGAAGGCCGGTCCCGGACCGCATGGCGGCATGATGGCGCCCGGTTTCGGCGGCGAAGGCTTCGGCGGCAAGGGTGGCCACGGCATGCGCGGCGGTCATGAAGGCTTCGGCCGCGGCATGGCCCCCAACGGCAGCAACGGCAGCAACAGCACCCCCACCACCCCGTCCAGCCAGACCCCCATGCGCTTCACGTTCTAAACAACCAACCTTCTCTTCCAACCCTACTCTCCCGCCGAGGGCGCAGTGCCCTCTCATACCTCCTCTCCCTCCCCTCGTCATCTGGCACTGCACTCCCATGCAGTGCCAGATGCTTTATATAGGTCAAGCGAGCCCTTGATCACAGGCGCCGTCAAGCTCATGTCCAAGTCCCTACGCACACTCACACCTCTTCTCCCCTTGCTGGCGGCCGTTGTGTTGGCGGGCTGTGGATTTGCCCAGCCGCGCGACACGGAGCCCCCGGTCGCAAGCCGCGACGCCGCCCTTGTCCAGCAGGTCGCCGCCACCGTGGAAGCCCGTCTGGCGCCACAGCTTGCCGCCAGGCCAGCCAGCCAGGCGCCGGTGGACACCAATGCCATTGTCGCCCAGGTACTGCAGAAGGTGGCGGCTCCGACGCAGGAGGCAGCGCAGGCGCCTGCCAGTGCTGCGGCGCCAGAGCCGCTTGCGGCGGCTGCGGCCGGCGACCTCCAGAATACCCTCATCCAGGTCTACCAGCGCTCCAATCCTGCTGTCGTCTACATCATTGTGCCCTCGGTGGGTTCGGGCAGCGGCTTTGTCTATGACGACCAGGGACACATCGTCACCAACAACCACGTGGTGGACGGCGGCCGCGGCTACGAGATCGTGTTCGCGGACGGCGAACGCCGCCAGGCCACGCTGGAAGGTCGCGACGTGGACAGCGACCTGGCCGTGCTGACGGTCGACGATATGCCGGCGGGGGTGCAGCCCCTTCCCCTGGCCAAAGCAGGGTCGCTGCAGGTGGGGCAGTTCGTGGTGGCCATCGGCAACCCGTTTGGCGAGCAGGGCTCGATGTCGTTGGGTATCGTCAGCGGGCTTGATCGCAGCCTCCGCTCTCGCCGGAGCGCCAATTCGTACAGTCTGCCGGAGGTCATCCAGACCGATGCCCCGATCAACCCGGGCAATTCCGGCGGCCCGCTCCTGAACCTCCAGGGTGAGGTGGTGGGTGTCAACTCCGCCATCGCCACCACCACGGGGACCAACTCCGGCGTGGGCTTTTCAATTCCCGTGGCGGCCGTGCGACGCATCATTCCCAGCCTGATTTCCCGCGGCAGTTATGACTATCCCTACCTGGGCATCAGTTTCGCCGACGAGCTGTCATTGAGCGAGCAGGAGACCTTGGGGCTATCCCAGACCCAAGGCGCCTATGTTCTGGATGTCGCTGCGGGCAGTCCAGCGGATCGGGCCGGCGTGGTGGCAGCCGATCCCGCCACCGGACGGGGCGGCGACCTCATCGTCCAGATCGATGACCAACCGATCGTCGACTTCTCTGACCTGAACAGCTATCTGGTTTTCAACACGACCGTGGGGCAACAGCTCACGATCAAGGCCTTGCGCCAGGGCAGGCCCGTGACGATCAACCTGACCCTGGGTTCCCGGCCCTAGCGGCCCTAGATGGCTCCTGGCGGCGCCCATGCTCTCTCTCACGCCAACCCCACCTGACGCGATTGCACAGGAAAACACCAGGCGCGACACTATGACGACAACGTCTTTGCCCACCGCACCTGACGTGGTCGCCGCGCCCACACCCCTGAGAACCGCTATGCCCAAGACCATCCTTGTCGTTGACGATGCCCGCAACATCCGCATCATGGTGTCGAGCTACCTGGAGCAGGAAGGTTTCCGCGTCATCGGCGCCGCCAACGGCATCGAGGCCATGCGCCTGGCCAGGCAGGACCCGCCTGACCTGATCATCCTGGATCTGATGATGCCGGAGATGGGCGGGTATGAGTTCCTGCGCGAGTACGGCCGCGACCACAAGACCCCCGTGATCGTCCTGACGGCCAGGGTTGAGGAGAACGACAAGCTGCTGGGGCTGGAGCTTGGCGCCGATGACTACATGACCAAGCCCTTCAGCATACGTGAGCTGGCGGCGCGGGTGCGGGCGGTGCTGCGCCGCGTCGACCGTGGCGGCAGTGACTCCAACCTCCTTGCGGCCGCCGACATCGTGCTGAACCGTGAGAGCCGCGTTGTGACGGTTGCAGATCGGACTGTCGACCTCACCCCCTCCGAATTTGGCCTGCTGGAAGCGCTCATGCTCAAACCCGGCCGCGTGTGGTCACGCAACGATCTGCTCGACCACGTGCAGGGCAACAGTTATGAGGGCTATGAGCGCACCATTGACGTTCACATCCGCAATCTGCGCACTAAGATCGAGCCGGACCCCAAGCAGCCGCGATACGTCGAGACTGTGTACGGCGCCGGTTACCGCTTTGCTCCCGATGCCTGAGGCCGGCCTGGCCGCAGACGCCTGACCATGCGCTCGCTTTCGCTCAAACTGACCCTTGCCTTCCTCGTCGTCGGCCTGACCGGCGCCGTCCTGGTGGCGGTCATCGTCGGACTCCAGACGCCGAGGCAGTTCGACCAGTTCATGCTGGACGCCTACCAGGCCGACATGGTGCAGAACCTGGCCCGGGTGTACCAGCAGCAGGGCGGTTGGGACAACATCGCTGCGATTGTGATCCGCACGCAGCCGCAGCGACGCGGAGGACCGGAGTTCTCGCAGGCGCCGGTGGTGCTGGTCGACGAAAACCGCGTGGTCGTCTACGGCGGCCGGCGCTACCATACGGGGGAGCAGTTGGCCGAGGCGGACCTGGCCAAGGCCGTGCCGATCACCGTCAATGGCCAGACGGTCGGCCGGCTGCTTTTCACGTCTTCGGACATCTTCAATCCCGAGCGCGAGCCCCCCGAAGCGGCCTTCCTGCGGCGCGTCAACCAGGCCATTCTGTTTGGCGCCCTGGGCGCGGCGGTCGTTGCCCTGCTGCTTGGCATTCTGCTGGCGCGAAGCATTGCCGGTCCCGTGCGTGAGCTGACGGAGGCGACGGAGGCGGTGGCCGGGGGCGAGCTGGGCCGGCAGGTAGAGGTCCGCACCAGCGACGAAATCGGCGAGCTGGCGGTCTCCTTCAACCAGATGAGCCAGGACCTGGCGCGGGGTCGCACCCTGCGGCAGCAGATGACTGCGGATATCGCCCACGACCTGCGCACGCCGCTCAGCGTGATCCTCGGCTTTACCGAGGCATTGGCCGAGGGCAAGCTGGCCGGCAATCCGGAAATGTACGGCATCATGCACGACGAGGCGCGCCACCTGCAGCACCTGGTCGAAGACCTGCGCACGCTTTCGCTTGCCGATGCCGGTGAGCTGACGCTCAACCTGCAGGCCTGCGAGCCCCGCGCCCTGCTGGAACGGGCAGCCGCAGCGCATGCCGCCGGCGCCGGCGAGAAGCAGATCCGCCTGGTCGTCGAAGCGCCGGCTGACCTGCCACCGGTGAACGTGGACGTCGAGCGCATGGCCCAGGTGTTGAACAATCTGGTCAGCAACGCCCTGCGCTACACGCCTGAAGGCGGCGAGATCAAGCTGAGCGCGGCGGCGGAGGCAGGCGCCATCGCCCTGCAGGTGCGGGACAACGGCGCCGGCATCGCGCCTGCGGATCTGCCCTATATCTTCGAGCGCTTCTACCGCGGCGACCAGGCGCGCACCGTGCAGGAAGGGGAGTCCGGCCTGGGGCTGGCCATCGCCAAGTCGCTGATCGAGGCCCAGGGCGGTACGATCGCCGCCGCCAGCGAACTGGGACGGGGCACGACCTTCACCCTGGTGCTGCCGGTCGCCTAGCACGACGACCGTCGATCATTCAGACTGTCATTTGTCATTGCGAAGGGCGCCAGCCCCGTAAGCAAGTCGCGCAAGCTATGCTTGCGTCGCAAGCCCCAGCTGGCACGTTGGAGACTGCTTCACTTCGTTCGCAGTGACATAGGGGGAGAGAGTCTCCAGGGGGGGCGCAGAATCCGCGGACTTCGCAAGGGGAGGCCCTCAGATTCTTCGTCACTTCGTTCCTCAGAATGACAGAGGCAGTTGTCGCACCAGGTCGACTCATGCTTCCAAGTCCGTGGGGTTTGGGTCAACAATGGGGTGGGTGCGGCGGCAGGCGCGGAACGCGGCTCGCCGCTGCGGCCTGCCTCGCCGGCTGGCAGACGGAAATTGGCGTTGGCAGGCGAAAAGGGTATTGACACAGCAAGCAAACGGGCGTATGCTGTAACACAATGAAATCGATATCATGATATCGTATTTCATCTCAAAGCCAGACGATTCCAAGCGGTGCCGGACACCGCAGGAGAGCGACGATGACCATTGAAGCACCGTTCCCGGAAGTGGACGAGCTTTTGAATCTGGTAGGGGAGGCGGGGCAGCGACTGTCGGAAATCAATGCGAGCGAAGGGGCGGCAGGCAACATCTCTGTTTATCTCGGTTGGCCGATCGACCCGCGACGCCGGTTCCCGCAAATGGAAAGTATCGAGCTGCCCGTGGCCGCCCCTGAGCTGGCCGGCGGCTCCTTCCTGGTCACGGGTTCAGGGCGGCGGCTGCGCGAGATCATCCAGGACCCCGTTGCCAACCTGGGCTTCGTCGTCATCGGCGGCGACGGGCGTTCGGCCCAGCTCTACACCTCGCCGCGGCGCTTGTTCGCCCGGCTGACCAGCGAGTTCAACTCGCACCTGGCCGTGCACCGCGACCAGATCAGCGCCACGGGCACCAACTTCCATGCCCTGATCCACGCCCAACCGCCCCACATCACCTATCTCAGCCACGTGCCGCGCTACCGGGACCAGAGCTATCTCAACCAGCACCTGCTGCGCTGGCAGCCGGAGCTGATCGTCAATCTGCCCGAAGGCATCGGCCTGGTGCCGTTCCATATTCCCGGCTCGCCTGAGCTGATGGCGGCGACGGTGGCCAAGCTGCGGGTTCATCGCATCGTGATCTGGGCTAAGCACGGGGTCATGGCCCGGTCCGATGTGTCGGTCAAGCGGGCAGCCGACCGCATCGAGTATGCCGAGACGGCTGCACACTACGAATACCTGAATCTCGTCAACGGCGAGCAAGGCGACGGCCTTTCGCCTGACGAAGTACGGACCATCGCGAATGCTTTTTCCATCCAACAGAACGTCTTCTAGGCCTTGACAAAGAGCGGGTCTTCCTGTATCGTTGCTTCACATGAAATCGATATCATGATATCGATTTTGCACTCGCACGTTCCCCCACTCTCGATGCGGAGTCTGAGGTGACCACTATCAGCGATGTGGCACGAAAAGCCGGCGTTTCGCCGGTGACCGTCTCCCGGGTAATCAACAAGACCGGGAACGTGAGCGTGTCCACGGAGCAGCGGGTGGAACAGGCGATTGCTGATCTAGGCTACGTGCCCAGCGGGGTGGCGCAAAGTCTGCGCTCCAAACGCACGCGTTCGCTTGCCCTGATCGTGCCGGACATCGAGAATGAGTTCTGGACCACGGTGGCCCGCGGGGTGGAGGATGCAGCGCAAAGCTGGGGTTACAGCGTCCTGCTGTGCAACACGGATGAGAATCCGGCCAAGCAGCAGCGCTACCTGGACGTCGTCATCGGCCAACGGGTGGATGGGGTCATCATTGCCCCCTACGATTCCGACGCCAAGAACGTGTCCAAGCTGCGCAGTCACGATGTCCCCACCGTCGTGATCGACCGCCGCATCAACGGCTGGGACGTGGACACGGTCGCCTGCGATTCGGTGGCAGGAGCGCGGGCGTTGGTCCAGCACCTGATCAGCCTCGGCCATCGCCATATCGCCATGATCACTGGCCCGGCCGGCACGACCACCGCCGACGACCGCGTCGCCGGCTACCGGATCGCCCTGGCCGAGGCCGGCCTGCCGTTCGACGAGCGGCTGATCCGGTATGGCGAGTTCCGCATCCCCAGCGGCGAGCATCAGATGCACGTGCTGCTGGACTCGGGCTTGCAGCCGACGGCCATTTTCGCCGCCAACAATGTGATCGCCGTGGGGGTGATCGCGGCGCTGGAGAAGCGGGGTCTGCGTGTCCCACACGACATCGCCCTGGTCTGTTTCGACGACCTGCCCCACAGCTCGGCGGTGTTTCCTTTCTTCACGGTGGCGGCGCAGCCTGTGTACGAGATCGGCGTCAACGCCGCCCAGCTTCTCCTCAGCCGCCTGGATTCGGAGGTGCCCCTGCAGCCGCGCCATGTTGTCCTGCCAACGCGGCTGATCGTGCGCCTTTCCTGTGGCAGCCGGCTTCTGCAGGGCGTCAATGACGGCTTTAGTCTGCCCTTACCGTCGCCGGTGCGCAGCGAAAGCCAACTGGTGCAGAAGCTCAGCCCGGAAGCGCTGCGGATGGCAACGGCGACGGTGACCGGGAGCTCTCTTGAGCTGCCCGAACGCCGGCTGGCCCAGGTCGACGCCGACAAGTCAGACATCAATCGACTTCTCAAGGTGCTGCGATTTGAAGAGGCAGACCGGGTGCCGCATCTCGAGTTCTGGGTGAGCAGCCGCTCGGTCTACGAGTATGTGCTTGAACACGAGCTGGATTACGAGATCACCAACAGCCGCGCGGGCGTCCAGCCGATCGCGCCCGAGGATCACGTGGAGTTTGCCCAGCGCCTGGGCATGGACGCGGTGAGCTGCGAGTTTACCTGGCGGCCCAACAACGTCTACCGCCGCGCCTCGGATGGAACCGAGCACTACGTCGGCGGCACGGTGCGTTCGTGGAGCGACCTCGATCACCTGGAGCCGGCCCGGCCGCTGCTGGACCAGCTTAACTACCTGGAGCGCTATCTGCGCGCAGCGCAGGGCACAGGGGTCGGCGTCATCGCCAACTTCACCTCGTTCTTCGACAGCGCCCTGCTGGCCATCGGGATGACCGAGGCCCTGTATCGGGTGCATGATGATCGCGCCTTCCTGGAAAGACTGATGGACATCCTGCTCCGGCACCAGGAGCGGGTCATGCGCGCCGTCTGCGATCGCTTCAGCGACGATCTGGCCTTCGTACTCATCAACGACGACATCGCCCATCATGGCGGGCTGCTGATCCAGCCCGACATGTTCATGGAGATCTTCCCCCGCCGCATGGAACGGCTGGTGGCCCCGGCCAAAGAGCGCGGCAAGCTGGTCGGCTTCCACAGCGACGGGTGTCTGCAGCAGGTGGTGCCCCTGTTGAGCAGCATCGGTTTCGACATCCTCCATCCCATTGAGCCGAAGTCCAACGATATCTTCGCCCTCAAGCAGCGCTGGCAGGGCAAGCTGGCCTTCGTCGGCAATATGCCCACCATGCTCCTGGCCTACGGCAGCAAAGTCGAGATCGAAGACAAGGTCCGTATCTACTGTGAGCGCCTGGGTCCGGGCGGCGGCTGGGTGTTGGGCTCCTCGACCAGCATCATCGACGGCATCCCGCCGGAGAACTTCGTGGCCATGATCCAGGCCGTGCACAAGTACGGGCGCTATGGCGCCCTGGGCCGCGGCGTGCCGCTGAATGGCGCCTCGGAACCGCTGGCGCGCTCGCAAAGCGTGTACACCTCCATGGTCAGTCCAGCCGCCGCCGCCAACTAGCGCCCAGCTTCGCGATGACCACCTCCACGACCCGCCTCCTGTCCTCCCGAGAAAGAGTTCTGACTGCCTTCAGGCATGAGGAGCCCGATCGCGTGCCCTGCTGGCTGGGCGCCTCGCCCGAGTTCAAGGAGCTGGCTCGCGCCCACCTGCACCTGGCCGACGACGAGGCGCTGCTCGACTACCTGGGAGATGACTTCCGGCGCGTCTATGCGAGCTATGCGGGACCTGCCGAACGCGCCCCCTTCGAGAACCTGGCGCCTGGCTCGACGTGGCGCTCACCCTTTGACGTGGAACGGCATGGCTACGGCTATGGCATGCCCCGCAGCAGCCCGCTCCGGCATGCCAGCCTTCAACAGGTGCACGCCTATCCCTGGCCCGACCCGGAGTGGATGGACGTATCACAGGTGCGCGCCGATGCCCGCCGGTACGGCGGCGAATACGCCATCCTGGGCGGCGACTGGTCGCCTTTCTGGCATGACGCCATCGACCTCCTGGATTTCGACGGGCTCATCTACCTGATGTACGACGAGCCTGAAATCGTCGATGCGGTCATGGGCTACACGGCAGACTACTACCTGGAAGTCAGCCGCCGCATCTTCGAGGCCGCCGGCGACGCGATCGATGTCTTCTTCATCGGCAATGACTTTGGCGCCCAGACCGGCCCCATGCTCAGCCCGGTGCTCTTCCGGCGGTTCATCCTTCCGCACCTGCGCCGCTTTGTCGATCTGGGCCACGAGTTCGGCAAGCTGGTGGTGCTGCACTGCGACGGCTCGATCCGGCTTCTTCTGCCCGACATGATCGCCGCCGGCATCGACGGCGTCCAGTCGGTGCAGCCCTTCTGCACGGGCATGGAGCTGCATGGCCTCAAGCGGGACTTCGGCAAGGACATGTCTTTCATGGGCTGCGTCGATACGCAGGCGCTGATCGAGGCCAGCCCCGAAGGCGCCAGGCAGCTCACGCTCAACACACTGGAAGCGATGATGCCGGGCGGCGGTTTCATCGCCTCGCCGAGCCACGACTACCTGCTGCCGGAGACGCCCGTCGAAAACGTCATCATCATGTACGAAACCATCAAGGAATGCGGTTCATACAAACGTTGAACGTTCAACGTTGAAAGTTGAACGTTTCCTGCTATTTGCTCACAGGAGAGAAAAATGAAGCGTTATGGCCAATTGATCGGCGTCAAGCCCGAGGTATTCGAGGAATACAAGAAGTACCATGCTGCCGTCTGGCCTGGGGTCCTGGATATGATCGCGCAGTGCAATATCCGCAACTACTCGATCTATCACAAAGACCATATGCTTTTCGCCTATTTTGAGTATGTTGGCGATGATTTCGACGCCGATATGGCCAAAATGGCCGCCGATCCCATGACACAGAAGTGGTGGGACATCATGATGCCCATGCAGCAGCCGATTCCCACCCGAAGCGAAGGCGAATGGTGGGCTACCATGGAAGAAGTTTTCCACACCGACTGAGGACGAAACAAAATGGAACGCACCGCCAATTGCCTTGCCAAGGTCGACCGCATGCGCAGGGCGCTCAACCACCAGGAAGCGGACCGCGTGCCGGTCAGCGACTTCTTCTGGGGCAGCTTTGTGTCGCGCTGGCGCGAGGAACTCGGACTTCCCAAGGATGCCAGCCCCTACACGTACTACGACCTTGACTGGCAGGTCACGATTCCGAACATGGACCCGCACGTCAAGCCGTTCGACGTCCTAAAGGAGACCGAGGAAGATGTCGTGGTCAAGACCGGCTTCGAAGCCACGATGCGCAAGAAGTTCGCCGACCCCATGCCGGAGTGGCTGGCGTTCGGGGTGACCTCCATCGAGCAGACCGAGAGTTTCCAGTTTGACGATCCCTGGGACGAGCGCCGCTACTTCAGCGCTGGCGACAACCAGCTCGCCGGTGTGGGCGACGGCTACGAGCGCAATTCCCCACCCTGGGTGGAAACGGTGAAAAGGCTGCACCGCGATTTCGCCGTTTTCGGCAGCGTCTGCGAGGCGAACGAGTACATGACCCGCATCGTCGGCCCGGAGAACAACCTGCTCTGGGTGGCGCTGTACCCGGATGAGTACGCCCGCTTCATCGAGCGGACGATGGAGTTCGCCATCGGCATCCTCAAGGCGCAGATCAAAGCCGCCGACGGGCTGCTGGACGGCATGGTGATCTGGGGCGACATCGCCTACAAGAAGGACGTCTTCTTCGCCCCCGACTGGTGGCGGACGCACTATAAGCCCTACCTGGCGGAAATGGTGCGCGTCTGCCACGAGGCCGACCTGCCGGTCATCTACCACGGCTGCGGCAATGTCAAGCGCCTCATCCCCGACTTCATCGAGACCGGCATCGACGCCTATAACCCGCTCGAATCCAAGGCGGGGCTGGACGTCGTCGATCTGCGCCGCCAGTACGGCCACAAGTTCGGCTTCTGCGGCAACATGAGCGTGATCGACTGGGCCGACCTGACCCCCGAAGAGCTCAAGCCGATCGTCCTGCGCAAGCTGAACGCAGCCAAGGGCGGCGGTCTCATCTTCCAGTCCGATCACTCGGTGCCCACCAACGTCTCCGGCGCCAATTACGACTACGTCGTCAAGCTCGTGCGCGAGTACGGGCGGTACCCGCTGCAGCTCGGCGAGTACGACCTACCCGACGTGCACTGAAGCGAGCGCCGAGGAATCATCCCATGTCCCCTTCCGGCGCCATGACCTCCCGAGAGCGCGTGCTGGCTGCCATCAGGCACCAGGCACCGGATCGCGTGCCTGTCGACCTGGGCGCTACGCCCAGCTCGGGCATCTCGGCCATCGCCTACCACAACCTCAAGCAGCACCTGGGCATGCAGGGTGGGCACACCCGCGTCTATGACGTCGTCCAGGAGCTGGCCCAGCCAGAAGACGAGCTCATCACCCGTTTTGGCGTGGATGTGCTCGACATCGGCCGCCGTTTCGACGTGCGCGATGAGGACTGGTACGACATCCAGCTTCCCAACGGACCACTGGTGCAGTACCCGGCCTGGTTCCACCCCGTGCAGCAGCCCGACGGCGCCTGGGATGCCTACGATGCCGACGGCACGCACATCGCCCGCCGGCCCGCCGGCGCCACCTTCTACGACCAAACCTGTTTCCCCTATCTCGACGGCTTCCCCGCCGACTACCGGGACCTGCCCAGGCAGATGAAGAAGATCCACTGGTCGGGATTGGCCCACAGCCCGTGGGACCATGCCGGCGATGCGGACTTCTGGCAGCAACTGCGGGCGCAGGCGCTGGCGCTGCGCGCCAGCACGGACAAGGCGCTCATGATCGTGGCAGGGTGCAACCTGTTCGAGTGGGGGACCTTCCTGCGCCGGCTCGACAACTTCCTGACCGACCTGCTCCTGGAGCCGGACGAAGTTGAGCGTCTGCTTGACGCCCTGATGGCGCAGCATCTCGCCACCCTGGAACGGGTCTGCGAGGCCGTCGGCGACGTCGCCGACATCATTCGCTTCGGCGACGACCTGGGCACCAACCAGGGGCCCTTCATGTCGCCGGACACGTACCGCCGGCTCTTCAAGCCCCGCCACACGCTCCTGTGCGACTACGTTAAGCGGCACAGCCAGATGCACACGTTCCTGCACTCGTGTGGTTCCATCTACAAGCTGCTTCCCGATCTGATCGAGGCGGGCTTCGAAATCATCAATCCTGTGCAGATCAACAGCCGCGACATGGACCCGCAACGGCTGAAGCGCGAGTTTGGCCGCGAGCTGACCTTCTGGGGCGGCGGCGCCGACACCCGCAGCGTGCTCAACCTGGGCACGCCGGCGGAGGTGAAGGCTCACGTCACCGGCCTGTTGGAGATCTTCGCTCCCGGCGGCGGCTACGTCTTCAACACCGTCCACAACATCCTGCCGGACGTCCCGCCGCAGAACATCGTGGCCATGTACGAGGCCATCGCCGACTTCAATAGCTAACGTTAGCACGTTCAAACGTTCAAACGTTCCCATGCGTCTTCATCACCTCCTTCCCCACCAGCTTCGCCAGGCGATCGCCGATGGGCTACCGCTGCTGGTGCCCACCGGCTGCGTCGAGTATCACGGGCCGCACCTGCCTTCGGGTGTGGATACGATGATCGTCGAGGAGCTGCTGGTGCGGGTGGCCAGGCGGGTTCGCTGCGTCGTGGCGCCGCCGCTCTGGTACGGTCCGGCCAGCTATGCCGTCGAGGGACCCGAGCTGGGGTCGGTTGACGTCTCGACCGAGCAGTTCGGACGCCACGCCAAGGACGTGCTGGCAGCGTTCTGGGACGCGGGTTGGCGCTGGATCATCGTCGGCATCCACCACCAGGGCATGGAAGGTCCCGAGTCCCTGGCGCTGCGCTCGGCGGCCGTGCAGGTCGCGTTCGAGCGTTCGGCGGCGGTGCGCGGCCCCGCCTGGTGGGGCAAGGCGCCCCTGGAAGCCGGCGACAACGTTTTCGAGCGCATCCAGGTGTGGCCGTCGGTGCTGCCTGCCGCTGCCGGCAAAATCGAAATGGCCGACCACGCCGGCTACTACGAGACATCCCTGATCATGGCCGCCTATCCTGGTCTGGCCGACCTTGGCCAACTGGACCGGAACACCCCCTGGTACACCGACACGTCCACCAGCAAAGCCCGCAAGGCCACTGCCGCCGCGGGTGAGCAGATGTGGGCGGCAATGGTGGAGGCCTGGCAGACGCGCCTGGCCCGACTCAGTTAGCGATCACACCTATCGGTTTTCGCCTCTTCTCCGTCCGCAAAGGAGCTGCCCTATCGCCTGAACCCACATGGGCGCCAGCCCAGATCTCACTCACACGGCTATCACAGCCCACGCAGGGCAACGATGCCCTGCGCTGTGTCGTTCTCACCCTTACTCACCCGATGAGGAGAAGGATTCACCATGAAGCAACGCAAGAGCCTCCTACTATTGTTGGCCCTGTTTGCGGTCGCCGCCCTGCTGCTGGCAGCGTGCGGCGGCGGTCAGGCGGCCCCCACGGCGGCGCCCGAGCCCACCAAGGCCCCGGAAGCCACCAAGGCGCCTGAACTCACCAAGGCCCCTGAGCCCACCAAGGCGCCCGAGCCGACCAAGGCCCCTGAGCCCACCAAGGCGCCCGAGGCAACTGCTGCCGCCGGCCCGCTGATGGGACCCGACGGCCGCGCCTCCTACGCCGGCCTGGACAAGGACCTCACGGGCATCACCATCCGCATGGCGAACATCGGCGGCGCTCCCTATGAGGCGATGTACCAGGAAGCCAAGCTGTTCGAAGAGAAGACCGGCGCCAAGGTTGAGATCGTCAAGCTCGGTGACGGCTTTGAGATCGACCGCTACCTGAAGCAGGCTTACGCTTCCAACACTGTCGATTTCGACGTCGCCTGGGACCACACCTCCTTCATGAGCCAGTACAAGGACTCGCTGGAGGACCTCAACCAGTACTTTACGCCCGAAGAGCTCAAAGCCTTCAGCCCCTCCATCATCAAGGCCGCCACGGTTGACGGCAAGCTGCTGCTGATCCCGCGCCATGCCGATATCAGCGCCATGCACTACCGCACCGACCTCTTCGAGAACAAGGACCTCCAGGCCAAGTTCAAGGCGAAGTACGGGTACGATCTGCTCCCGCCCACGACTGAAGCCCAGATGAAGGACATGGCCGAGTTCTTCGTGGACGAGAAGGCAATCGATTACGGCACCCAGTTCGCCGGCAAGGAAGAAGCCCTGGCGGGTCGCTTCTACGAGCTGCTCAAAGCCAACGGCGGCAACTACTTTGACGATAAATTCGAGCCCATCTTCAACAACGAAGCGGGCAAGAAGACGGCCGACTGGATGCGCGAGCTGTATGAGAAGGGCGCCATCCCCAAGGACACCACCAACCTGCTGTGGCCCGAGGTCGCGCAGAACTTCTGCGACGGCAAGGTCGCCTTCTACCTGGAGTGGTACGGCTGGTACAGCTACTTCCAGGATCCCACCAAGTGCAAGGTCGCCGGCAAGTTCGACCTGATGCGTGGCCCCACCGGCGATGACCCGAATGTCCACACCGGCTGGGCGGGCGCTCATGCCTTCTCGATCCCCAAGGCTGCCAAGAACTAAGGAAGCCGCCGCCCAGCTCATCAAGTTCTTCACCTCGCAGCAGGTGGCCTACGATGAGTCCAAGCTCGGTCTGCTGCCCGTGCGCGATGACGTGTGGAAGCTGGTGATCGAAGACGCCGCCAAGTCGAGCGTGCCGCTGGACAAGAAGCGCCTGGAAGTCGCCCAGCAGCAGATTTCCAACGACTTCTTCACCCCGCCCCTCTTCGCCGACTGGATCTCGTTCACGAACCTGTGGTATCCGGAGCTCCAGAGCATCATCCTTGGCGACAGCGAGGTGCAGGCTGGTCTCGACAAGGCCGTGGAAGACACCAAGGCGATGATGACCGACGCCGGCTACTACAGCGGCGGCCAGCAGCAGACGACCATGGAGAAGCCGGACATCACCGGCGCCCCCAAGGTCGCCGGCGTGGACAAGAAGCTCGACGGTGTGACCATCCGCATGGCCAACATCGGCGGGGCGCCTTACGAGGCCATGTACAAGTCGATTGCCGATTTCGAGAAGGCGACCGGCGCCAAGGTCGAGATCGTCAAGCTCGGCGACGGCTTCGAGATCGACCGCTACCTCAAGCAGGCCTACGCCTCCAACACGGTGGACTTCGACGTTGCCTGGGACCACACCTCCTTCATGAGCCAGTACAAGGACTACGTGGAGGACATGCAGCAGTACTTCACGCCCGAAGAGCTCAAGGCCTTCAGCCCCTCGATCATCCAGGCCGCCACGGTAGACGGCAAGCTGCTGCTGATCCCGCGCCATGCCGATATCAGCGCCATGCACTACCGCACCGACCTTTTCGAGAACAAGGACCTCCAGGCCAAGTTCAAGGCGAAGTACGGCTACGATCTGCTCCCGCCCACGACCGAAGCCCAGATGAAGGACATGGCTGAGTTCTTTGTGGACGAGAAGGCAATCGATTACGGCACCCAATTCGCCGGCAAGGAAGAAGCCCTGGCGGGCCGCTTCTACGAGCTGCTCAAAGCCAACGGCGGCAACTACTTCGGCGAAAAGTGGCAGCCTATCTTCAACAACGAAGCAGGCGTGAAGACCGCCGAGTGGATGCGCGAGCTGTACGAGAAGGGCGCAATCCCCAAGGACACCACCAACCTGTTGTGGCCCGAGGTCGCGCAGAACTTCTGCGACGGCAAGGTCGCCTTCTACCTGGAGTGGTACGGCTGGTACAGCTACTTCCAGGATCCGAAGAGCTGCAAGGTGGCCGGCAAGTTCGACCTGATGCGCGGCCCCACCGGCGATGACCCGAACATCCACACCGGCTGGGCGGGCGCCCATGCCTTCTCGATCCCCAAGGCTGCCAAGAACAAGGAAGCTGCCGCCCAGCTCATCAAGTGGTTCACCTCCGAGAAGGTGGCGTACGATGAGGCCAAGCTCGGTCTGCTGCCCGTGCGCGCGGACGTTTGGGCTCGCATCATCGACGACGCTGCCAAGTCGAGCGTGCCGCTGGACAAGAAGCGCCTTGAGGTTGCCCAGACCCAGATCGACAAGGACTTCTTCACCCCGCCCCTCTTCGCCGACTGGATCTCGTTCACGAACCTGTGGTATCCCCAGCTCCAGAGCATCATCCTCGGTGACACGGAGGTCAAGGCTGGTCTTGACAAGGCCGTGGAAGACACCAAGGCCATGATGACCGACGCCGGGTACTACAAGTAATCCCTCCCATGGGCGCCCGGAGCGCGGACCTGACCGGTCCCGCTCCGGGCGCTCGCCCATCCCTGCACAGGCTTGACAGGAGCAGAGGCATGGCTTTAACCGAACCAGCAAAGCGCAAAATCAACGCCGTCGACGCCAGCGATCGCACCGGGAGCAGCGCCTTCCACCGCACACAGCGCTGGTTCCCCTACGCGATGATCGCGCCGGCCATCATCGTGATCGCCCTGATCGTCTTCTATCCGATGCTGTACTCGGTGTACGTGAGCTTCACCCCCTTCAACCTGCTGCGGCCGACGACGACCATGGTCTTCAAGACCGCGACGATGTTCCGCAACTACCAGAAGCTGATTGACGATCCGGTCTTCTGGCGCTCGTTGGTGGACACCATCATCTTCCTGACCGTCACGGTGAACTTGAGCTACTTCATAGCCCTCGGGCTGTCACAGTTGATGGCCAAGGTGACGCGAGGCCAGAGCGTCATGCGCACCCTCCTGATGATTCCCATGATGTTCGCCCCGGTCCTGGTGGGGTTCCAGTTCGCCTGGTTCTTCAACGCGACCGTGGGTCTGGTCAATAATGCCGCTCTCTCCTTGGGCCTTCTGAGCGAGCCCAAAGCGTGGCTGGTGGATCAACCCACAGGCATGATCGGCATCATGATCGCCAGCATCTGGATGAACGTGCCCATGCTGACGATCATCTTGCTGGCCGGTACGCTCTCGCTGCCGCAGGAGGTGTTCGAGGCGGCTCAAGTGGACGGCGCCCCAGCTTGGCAGCGCTTCCGGAATATCACGATGCCTTTGCTGCAGCCTTTTACTCTGATCGCCCTCACCGTGCTCTCGCTGGACGTGGCCCGCGCCTATGACATCGTCCGCATCATGACCGGCGGCGGCCCCGCCCACCGCACGGAGATGATCTGGACCAACGCCGGCCGCCTGGCGACGCGCGATTCGGCGTACGGGCTCGCCAGCGCCATGTCCATGGTCGGCGTCGTTTTGGGTATCGCCTTCACGCTTTATCTCTTCCGACAACTCGTCAAGTCAAGGGTGGTGTACTGATGACAACCACAACGGCTGCGCCCAAGCGGCGCATCAGTCGACGCAAGGTCAACCGGGAGCTCTACAACCTGAGCGCAGTGCTGATCCTGCTCGTCATCGCCTTACCTGCGTTCTGGATCATCTTCACAGCCTTCCGGCCCGGAAACGAGGTAAACACCACACCCCCCGTTTGGATCCCGCACAAGCTGACCCTGGACGCCTTCGAGTCGCTCTTGGGCCTCAATCCGGACTACGCGTCAGGCATTCCGGTCTTCAGCTATATGCGTAACTCCGCCGCTGTCGCCATCATCGCCACGACGTTCGCTCTGATCATCGGTACGCTGGCCGGGTATGCCTTCTCGCGTTTCCGGTTTCGAGGGCATACGACCCTCTTTCTCGGCATCATGCTCTCGCGCGCGGTGCCCGGCGTCGCCCTCGGTCTGCCCCTGTTCCTGCTCATGCGCAAGTACGGCCTGGTGGACACCGTTCACGGCCTGGCGCTCATCTATGTGGCCGTCAACATCCCGTTCACGGTCTGGCTAATGGATGGTTTCTTCCGCCAGGTGCCTAGGGAGCTGGACGAAGCCGCCTACATCGACGGCTGTGGCTACTGGTCGGCTTTCTGGCGCGTCGACCTTCCCCTGTCCCTGCCCGGCATGGCGGCAGCGGGCATCTTCGCCTTCCTGGCCGCCTGGAACGAGTACCAGATCGCCAGCCTGGTCACAAGCACTCCGAAGTCAAAGACCTTCCCCGTGGGTCTTTACGACTTTACGACGCAGTTCACCGTGGATTGGCGGGGGATGACGGCCATGTCCGTGCTCATGATCATCCCTGCCGTCGTCTTCGTGATCCTGGTCCAACGCCGTCTGACCGAAGGCCTGACCTTCGGTGCACTCAAGGGATAGCAGGTAGCAAGTGGCAGGTGGCAGGTAGTTGCTTCCCAAGACAACTTGCGACCCGCCACTCCCAATCTTCAATCTTGAACCTGTAGCCTTCAACCTTCTGATCCATACATTCGTTTTCGTCACCATCCAAAGGGAGCCCTACCATGAGTCTTGACGCAGTCTACAACGCCATTCTGAACGGCAACGCCAAAGCTGCCACCGCCGCCACCCAGGCCGCGCTTGAGGCCGGGGTGCCCGCCGAGAAGATCCTCAACGAAGGCTGCATTCCCGCCATGTCCGAGGTGGGACGGCTGTTCGAGATCGGCGAGAAGTTCGTGCCGGAGATGCTGATTTCGGCGCGGGCCATGGCCGCCTGCACGCAGATCCTGAAGCCGCTGCTGGCACAGGAAGGGGTGAAGCAGGTGGGGACGGTGGTAGTGGGGACGGTGGCAGGGGACCTCCACGACATCGGCAAGAACCTGGTGGCGATGATGCTGGAAGGGGCAGGGTTCAAGATCGTTGACCTGGGGACGGACGTAGCGCCGGAGAAGTTCGTGGCGGCGGTGAAAGAGCACAAGCCGGACATCGTGGGCATGTCGGCGCTGCTGACGACGACGACGAAGTCGATCATCAACACGATCGAGGCGCTGAAGGAAGCAGGCGTGCGCGACCAGGTGAAGGTGATGGTTGGCGGTGCGCCGATCACGCAGGAGTTTGCCGACAAGGTGGGAGCGGACGGATTCGCGCCGGATGCCGGCAGCGCCGCCCGT
>JAKOVD010000202.1 GCA_029782215.1 Chloroflexota bacterium | reverse complement strand
GAGAAGGCGGAAGGGATGATCGTGGACTTTTGGATGAAGCAGAAGCCGGTCGCAGCGGAGGCGCCCGATGCGGCGCTGGTCGAGGCGGCGGCGGCGAATCCTGCCTCGGTGCATGCACCGGTGGCGCCTGAGCAGAAGGAGTTGATCTGATGAGTCTCTTCCTTCAAGCCGCCATCGAAAACATGGATCAGGCTAACTGCGATGCTGCAACGGCAAACAGACTGACGCAGAAGGCCATCGCCTACGCCCTCATCGCCATTGCCATGACGTTGCAGCGGCAGCAGGAAAGCTCCCACGGTGAGCCTGCGACCTATTGCGACGCCTGCGGCCAGGTGAAGAAACCGGGCGAAGACGGCTGGGTCGGCATCGGGCCAGACAATCAGGAGCTATGTCCTGCCTGCGTGCGCAAGTACATTGGCGACAGCCCGCCATCCCTACTCCAATTCATCGGCAATGCCGGGGAGCCATCATGACAACGTTCGATGATGTTCGTTTCGATATGAATGAGCCGTGGCCAGTGCTCAAGGCCGAAAGACCACGAGCGGAAGCCGATGTTCTGCGGGAACGTCTGGACAGGAGCGACTTGACGACCGAGCAGGCGGTGGACAATGCCGTCGCCGTGTACAAGGCCGCCAAGCAGTACAGCGAGCAGGTGGCAGAGCCTTACCGGGCCGTGATGGACGAGGCCAAGGCGATGCTCACGGACATCATCGTGGAAACGGGCCAGATGACCTGGAAGAGCGCAGCCGGACAGGCGTTCGTGCCGGCGGCGGGCATGACGGTGAGCTATGACGCCAAGGCGCTGGATGCCCTCTGCGCCAGCTCGCCCGAACTGAAGGCCATCCTGTGGCCGCATCGCTTCGAGAAAGAGCGGGCCGGCTCGCTCACGATTCGCTAGGAGGCATGACATGGGTCTGCATACGCATACCGTGACCCGCTACTGGGTGCACTGTGACCGCTGCGGCAGGACGCCACCGGAACCGGCCTACAGCCTGGATGAGGCGCAGGCTATTGCCGAGCGATACGGCTTTGCCGAGTTCGGCCAGGTGAGCTTTCACGTCTGCCCGGAATGCCAGCCGACCTGGGCAGCAGAGCTGGAGCAGAAGTGGCACCTGGAGCGTGCCGACATCACTGACCGCCAATCGGCTGCCGTGCAGGACATCGTGGACAAGTACGTGGACATTCCCTTTTGAGGCCATGATGAAGACGACCATCCTGTACGTGGTAGGCAGGGTCTACCAGCCGTTGGAGAAGGACCTGCGCACCTACATCGCTACGATGGCGGCGCAGGGGCGGCCGGTGCGGGCAGAGGCGACGCAGGCGCATGTGTTCTGGTTGGTCGAGGAGTACGCCAGCCGTGGGCGCCTGGATTTGGTGGCGCTGTATGCGCCGTCCTCCCGGAACCGTCTGCTGGGCAACAGTTACGACCGGGGGGAGCAGATCGACCGGCTGCTGGTGAAAGCGGCGGGGGAGGGCGCCGCTGTGGTCTACTGCGCCGGTCTGGCGGCGGCGGATGAGGCGATGCTGGACAGTAGCCAGTCGCCAGTAGGCAGTAGTCAGACGGGAGGGGGCCTGGTACTTTTGGTGGCCAGCTCCTACACGGACGATTGGCGCCAGGTGGTGGCCGGGACAGACATGGCCGAGGCGGCGCTGCGGCAGGGGACGCCGGTGTTCTGGATGAGCACGGCCAAGGATGGACCGGCGATGCCGTTCGCCAAGGGGTTCTGGGCGCCGCTGCGCAATGACCGGGGCGAGA
Source organism: Chloroflexota bacterium (assembly GCA_029782215.1). Taxonomy (GTDB): domain Bacteria; phylum Chloroflexota; class Anaerolineae; order J102; family J102; genus SSF26. The sequence continues at coordinate 297 of JAKOVD010000202.1, read as the reverse complement.
TCAGGCTGCCGGTGATCTGGCAGTGGCGGGCGAAGGCGCAGCCGGCCTCGACGCCCGCCCGGGCGTCGCAGCTCGCCGTGGCGTCCTGACGGATGCCGCTCTACCATGTTGACGGAGGAAACGATGCCTGAAGAACAGAAAGCAGCACTTAGGAAGTGGATGCAGGACGAGTTAGCCGTGTACCACCGGCTGTACGAGGGCAGCGCCGGGGAGTTGAACGCTACCGGCCTGGCCGAAGCGGCCGCCTGGGCCTTCGACCACGATGAGTGGTTGGACGACGAGACGCACGAGGTGTGG
>JAKOVD010000198.1 GCA_029782215.1 Chloroflexota bacterium | reverse complement strand
GTGCTGCGCCTGTTCAGCCTGGCCGAGCGCCATCAACTGCGTCAACACGGCCGCACCGTTCAGGCATTCAACCTCACACTCACCGACCTGCAGCGCAAAGTGCTCGCGCTGCTCGGCGTCCCCGCAAGCACGTTCTAGGCACCTCGAAACGCAGCCCGGAAATTACGCGCAAATGCGTCTGCTGACCCGCGGAAAGTAAGTTCTGTCGCGAGAAAAAGCCCTACTAACATTCCCTGATGAACTTTTCCTACCTGCTCCGGACTGTGGCCATCGCCGTCGCCACCTTCACAACCTTTTCGCCATCTGCTAACGCCCTAGAGGTTGGCACTCTGTCAAAAGCTGTTCAGGCTGAAGAAGCGCGGTTGGGCGCGCGTATCGGCATGGCGGTATTCGATGCAAAGGACAGGACCCATTGGGCCCACAGGGGCGATGAGCGGTTTCCTCTGAACAGCACGCATAAGTCGTTTTCGTGTGCCGCGCTTCTGAAGCAAGTTGATCGGCGCGTGCTGGCGCTGGAGAACGTCATTTCCATTGAACGCGCCTCTCTCGTCACCTACTCGCCGGTGATGGAAAAGACGGGTGGACAAGTGACTTTGCGCGAAGCTTGCGCAGCCTCCGTCAGTTGGAGTGACAACACGGCCGCCAACATCGTTACAGATGCGATCGGTGGGCCCCAGGCCTTCACGGTCTTTATGCGCGACATCGGTGACCCGCATACCCGGCTCGACCGCAAAGAACCGGAGATGAATGAAGCCACCCCAAACGACTTGCGCGATACGACCACACCGAACGCCATCGTTGAAAGCCTGCGCCGCATCATTCTTGGCGACGTGCTGCGGGAGGACTCGCGCGCGTTGCTGACAGACTGGATGATTAACGATAAGGTCGCTGACGCGCTGTTACGTGCGACCCTCCCGCGCACTTGGTCTATAGCTGACAAGTCTGGTGCTGGCGGCCATGGCTCACGATCAATCGTCGCTGTCATCTGGCCTAAAGACCGCGACCCCGTCGTTGTAGGCATATACATCACGCAGACATCTGCACCGATGGCAGACAGCAATGCCGCAATCGCGAGGTTGGGCAGTGTGTTAGCGGACGCTCTTGGCCGCTGACTGAGTGCGTCGTCCGCCCCGATGTCCTCTTCGGGTGCCGGTAGTTCAACCCTGGAAAGTACCGGGCAGTACCTGTGTCTGGGCATTCCAACTGCTGGGCCAGGGGCGGCGCATCACCTTCTCCAGCACGGCATCGGGCGAGCCCACCAGCCGTTCCACGACCTCCGGGGCCAGGAGCGTCAGCCGCATGACCCGGCGCACCTGCGTCACGTCCATGCCTTCGGCCTTGGCGATCTCGGCCACCGATGCCGCCCGCTGCTCATCCAGCAGGCGTTGCCAGTGGTGCGCCAGTCCGAGCGCCCGCATCAACGCGGTGTCCTGCGCAGCCGACCGGGCTTCCCGCTCCCGGGTGGCCTCGGACAGGAATTCCTGTGGAGCGTCCAAGGGCGTGATGACCTGCTTCTTCAGCCCTCGCTTCACCAGCGTCCAGGGCACGAAGGTTTCCAGTTGCACGCCGCCTGCCGGGTTCGGCAGTTGATAGGTGACCGGATCACCCTTGAACCGGCCCCGGTGCTTCTTGCTCATGCGTCCTCCTCAAAGCGCTTCACGATCTGGCGTTGCGCCTCCCAATCCACCGGCAGCGGGTTGCGCTGGAACCAGATCAGGTTCATCCGGCGAGGCTGCCGCCCGGCCATTAGCAGTTCGAGAATGTCAGGCGCGAGCAGGGTAAGGCGCATCAGCTCGTTGGGCACCGAGGGGTGCAGTCCTTCAGCCCGGGCAATGTCTGATCCACTCTTCATCACACCGGTGTCCACGAGGTGCTGCCAGTAGAAACCGCGTGCCACCCCCTCCAGCAGCGTCACATCGTGAACGTGGCGGTCGTCGGCGGCCACCGTCAATCCCTACGGCTTTCCGGCCAAAGACCGCAGCGGTCGCCTCGACCTGTTGGAGCCGCCGCATCTCGGCGCGCTGATCGCCAAGTGCGCAGGCGCTTCCGCCGTGCCTGCCAGCGCCGCCACCCCCGCACACATCGAATCTCAGGAGTAATCGCAATGACCGTATGGAATGACTTCAACGACGCCGACGCCCAGCAATCCGGCTTCGATCTGATCCCCAAGGGCACCGTTGTCCCGGTGCGCATGACCCTCAAGCCCGGTGGTTACGACGACCCGTCGCAGGGCTGGGGCGGCGGCTACGCCACCGAATCTTTCGAGACCGGCTCGATCTACCTTGCCGCCGAATTCGTGGTCACCGCTGGTGACCACGCCAAACGCAAGATGTGGTCGAACATTGGCCTGCACTCTAAGAAGGGGCCGACCTGGGGTCAAATGGGGCGCAGCTTCATTCGCGCGGCGCTCAACAGTGCCCGCAACGTTCATCCGCAGGACAACAGCCCACAGGCTTCTTCTGCGCGCCGCATCCAGGGCTTCCATGAACTGGATGGCCTGGAGTTCCTCGCCCGCGTCGATATCGAGAAGGACGGCAAGGGCCAGGACCGCAACGTGGTCAAAGTGGCGGTCGAACCCGATCACCCCGACTACGCCAAGTTGATGGGTGTGCCGACCAAGGCTTCGGGCGGCGGCACTTCCGGCGCTCCGGCGCAGGCAGCACCCGCGTACCAAGCACCGACTCCGCAACGCGCATCCACCTGCACGGCAGGCTTCCAAAACTTAGTAACATGTGCCTTACCGCAAGTGCGGTGTATGCGTGGCGATACAGCTATGGGCGGCCATGGGCTCTTGGCCCGTTTCTATAAGTGTCGATAGGCGCGAAACACTGCACCAGCCATTTCCATACGGACGGTGGCTTGTGACAAGGGAGGGGACATGGACCAGACCGTGGTATCCCGCATCGTGGGGCGGCTTTACGAAGGAGCAGCGAGCCCGCAGGAGTGGAGCGAGGCCCTGAACCACATCCGCATCGCCACCGGCGGCGCGCTGTTCTACAACTTCGCGGTGGACACCCGCAGCATGAGCGTGGTGGCCAGCCTGCAGAACCTGGAAGTGCCGGCCGACAAGGTGCGCGAATACGAGCAGCACCATGCAGCCAG
>JAKOVD010000186.1 GCA_029782215.1 Chloroflexota bacterium | reverse complement strand
GTAGAGCCGGATGTCGGCCACGCCCAGCGAGAGCGCCAACTCGTCGCGCAGCGCCAGCACCTTCTGCACGCGGGTGCCGAGGGCGGCGGTCAGCTCGTAGCGCACGAAGCGGGGGGTGACGGTGCCACCCCAAACGCGGCCCTGGATGCGGTGTGAGGCCAGGACCGACTCGATCACGTCGGCCTGGCGCTCCAAGTGCAGACGGTTCACCATACCGCCATCATATCAGAACAAGTGTTCTGTTTCAAGGCGCGAATTTGAACCAAGACGCGCAAAAGCCGGACGTGTGTCCGGCTTGTTGCTTTGACCTCTATAAGACTGGCCGGCGCCGTACAGCGCCGGGAATCAGACCCTACTTGGCTTCAGCCGCGGCCTGATTCAGTTGGCGCATCAGGCGCGACTTGCGCCGGGCGGCGTTGTTGGGGTGAATGACGCCCTTCTTCGCGGCGCGATCCAGGCGGCTCATGGCCACATCGATCGACTCGCGGGCAGCATCCAGCTCACCATCTTCGATCTGGGAGCGGGTGCGCTTGATGGCCGTGCGGACCGAACCCTTGACGATGCGGTTGCGGGAGCGGTGGTTCAGACTCTGGCGATGTGCTTTCAGTGCAGACTTGTGCGAAGCCAACTTGATGCCTCCAACTTCACAAAGAAACACCCGTCGAGAAAGACCACCCGACGGGTGAGAAGAACGCTTGACGTAGACACTTAGTATAGCGATTCATGGCGGAAGTGCCAAATTCACACGTCGCTGCGTTGCGATGCCCCCATTCACGGCAGGACAGGGATCCCCCGTCCATAGGAAGGATACGCCGCCCCACCGCCCCTCAACCCGCGCCCTTGTCCCCGGAGGGGTTCAGGCGCATGTCGGCGATCACCTGGGCCAGGTAGGGATAGACAAACCAGACGGTGCCGATGCCAAAAAGGGCGCCGGTCAGCGTGCGGAGCTGCCAGGTGCTGCTGCGCAGGCCCATGAGCTGTGTCACGCCGTCCACCCCCATCGGCGCCACAAAAAAGATCAGGTACCATTTCAGGGCCAGCGGCGGCAGCCGCCGGTTTCGCAGGGCGAACACCACCCCCATGACGAACATGCTGCCGTAGATCGCCAGGTCACGCTCGCACATCGCCACCTTGTAGCCGTGGGCATCGTCGCCCGTGTAACTTCGCCGCTCCAACGCGCCCTCCGCAGCCACTTCCGGCGGCAGGTCGCTCAAGCCATACACCCTGGACTCGCCGAAAAGAAAGTACGAGCGCTCCGGCAGTTGGTGGCACAGCGGTGTGTAGATCAGATAGATCACGCGCGCGGGCGCCGTTGCGCCTGCCTGCATGAACACCGGCGCCAGAAACGGCATCCCTACGTACACCAGGAAGAGCACGTTCAGCGCCGCCAGCCAGTGCCGTGCCACAAACTGCACCCAGCGTTCCACGGCCTGGGCGAAGCGATCCGTGCTTGAGGCAGCGGCACGCGGTCCCGCTTCCACCTTGTCGCTCATCTGCTGCCCGCCTTCGGCCCTCCTGCGCCGGGCTGGCGCAGCGCAATGGCGTCAAGCACCTTGTCCGTTGTGATCGGTGAAAAGACAAGGGCGCCGCCGGCGACGTCCACGACCGGCACCAGGTGCTGGAAGCGCGCGGCCAGCAGCGGGTCCCCATCAGCGTCGACGGCTTCGATGTCGAAATCCAGCTCGGCGGCCAGCGCCGCCAGCTCATCCCAAGCCTCGTGGCACAGATGGCAGTTCGAGCGGACGTAGAGCTTGAGGTTCGGTCGATCCGGCATGGTCGCTGGCAGGGCCGGGCATCCTAGAGAATGGTCTTCAGGTTCTCTTCCAACACGTCCGGCGTCATCAGGCCGATCCACCTCACCTTGACCACGCCGTTCCGGTCAATGAAAAACGAGGACGGCAGCGACTGGGTCTTGTAGGAGTCCATCACTTCCCCGATCGGGTCGATGATCACCGGCATCTGCATCCCGTACTGCTTGACGAACTGCGCCACCTTGTCATGCGCCTCGGAATCGTTGATCTCCAGGACGACGAGGTCTTTGGCCTGGTATTTCGCCTGCGCTGCCACAATGTCAGGCATCTCCAGGCGGCAGGGACCACACCACGAGGCCCAGAAGTTCACCAGCACCGGCTTCCCGCGGTAAGCCGACAGGGTCGTGTTGGTGCCATCCGGCAGATGGATGGCAAAGTCAGGCGCCGGATTGCCGGCGTCAGGCTGACCCTGCTTGGCCCCTGTCGTGACCAGGCCCGCCACCGGGAACAGGCCCCCCTGTTCGACCAGCACGGCTGGGGCCTTCGGGGCCGGCTGCTTCCGTTCCTGGACGACGAGAAAGAGGGCCGCCGCCCCCACTGCCAGGCCGGCCACCAGGACCACGACGGCCTGCCAGCGCTGGGAGCGCCGGGGAGAATCGACCTGTTGTTGGGTGCGGCTCATGACGGCAATACCCCTAAGCGGCTGCGGGCTCGCCCGGCATGGCCGCCTGTGCTCCCAGCGTGGCGCCGCTCAGGTAGCCCAGATAAGCCGGAACCAGGGGCAAGACGCAGGGCGACAGGAACGAAACCAACCCCGCCACGAAGGCCAGCAGGAGCGTGATGTTGGCTTCCGTGTCAACCTTCAAGCCCGCTTCCAGGCTGAGAAACGATCCATACGCAGCCAGTCGGGTGAGGCTGTTGGTGTACATCAAAACCGCAATGAGGAAAAGCAAGAGGCCGCTGACGATGCTGATCGTGGGTAGATAGCGATAGAAGCGCGGCAGGTATACGGTCAGGCGCGAGAAGAGCGCCCCCGCAACCAGGAAGGGGATGCCCAGGCCGATCGAGTAGGCGCCCAGGAGCAGGGCGCCCTGCCATGCCGTCTGCGTCTGCGAGGCCATCATCAGGATGCCCGCCAGGATAGGACCGACGCACGGCGTCCAGCCTGCAGCGAAAATGACGCCCACGAGCGCGCTGCGCCAGTAGGTGGCGACAGACCCGCGCCCGGACATATCCAGCCGCATCTCTCTGTCGAAGTAGTCGGTGCGGTTGCCAAAGAACACGACTAGGCCCACAAGCACCGTCTCAACGAAGGGCAGCACCATCAGGCCCTGGCCGCTCTTGGTCGTGAGCCAGCTTAGGGCGGCCACCAGCACCGCCAGCACCGCCAATACAAAGGAGTCCCAACCCGCGCCTGAGAGCACCGTCAGCCCAATGAGAATGCTGCTGACAAGATCCGTCGACGAAGTCGCCTCAATCCGGTCAACAGCGAGGGCGACGGTGTACGCCGATGGCGCCTTGAGGATGTCAGATAGCGCGCCCAAGACTCCTGGGTTGAAGACGACCAAGGTGATGGCCGTCGCTGCCAGGGCCAACAGCCCCCACTGCCAGTAGTTCAAGCGCAGATGGGCCACCCGCACCGCGAACACTACCAGCAGGATGGATCCGACGCGCACGATGGCAGGCAGCAGGTCGTAGAGCACATACCCGCCGATGAGGCCAATGGAGGCGCCCAAAAGGGTAAAGACCGCCGTGAACCCAATGACCAGGGCCACAGAGTGCAGGAAGGTCGTGCGAGCGCTAACCTGTGTCAACCAGGACCTCCAGGAACAGGATCGAGAGGGATTGCCACGACAGGAGCCCAGGGCGCCGTCGCCGTGATCATCCCCCTTCGTTTCCTTTGATGCAGGTGCACCCCGAAAGGTGACAGAAGCACCCTATTTCTGCTCTTGGCGCTTGAGCGCCTCTTCCAGCATCGACAACTCGTCATCCAGCGCGCCCAGCCGCCGATTCATCAGAAAGACGAACACAAAGAGGATCAGCCAGATGACGAAGTAAGCGCCGACGAAGTATTCCATGATGAAGTCACCTCAAAAGTGCAGGAATAAAGGAACCAGGTCTCAAGCCGCAAGCAAACGCTCGCGCAGCGCCGCCACCCGTTCGACCATCCACTCCACCCGCAGCCGGTTGGCCAGCAGGGTGACATAGAGAATCGTGAAGCTGAAGATACCGGCCATGAAGGCGGTGGCCATGCCCGGTCCCAGGCCGAAGCCCTTGTTGGTGTCGAGGATCACCGGGTGAATGGTGTTCCACCAGCGGATCGACATGAACGTCAGCGGCACGCTCAGAAAGGCAAAGATGCCGTAGACGGCGGCAAAGCGCGCCTTGCGCTCCGGCTCCTCGATGGCGCCCCGCAGCATGAAGTAGGCGATGTACAGAAGGAGCACGATCGTATAGGTGGTCAGGCGCGGGTCCCAGGTCCACCAGGTATTCCAGGCCGGTTTGGCCCAGATCGAGCCGCTTACCATGGCGATGATGGTGAAGACGATGCCAAGCTCTGCCGAGCAGCGAGCCAGGATGTCCCACTTGACGTGCTTCGAGCGCAGGTAGACGATGCTTGCCACAAAGGTGACCAGGAAGGAAAGCATGCTGATCCAGGCGCACGGCACGTGGAAGTAGATGATGCGTTGGGCAGGCCGGATGCTCTCGTCGACATTGGTTGCTGACGGCGCCTGCACCATGGCCAGGTAAATGGCGACCATCATGGCTACGAGCGCCACCACGTTCAGGATCGTAACGGTACGGCGGGACGGATTCATGATCGAAGACACCTCACTCTTCCACGACATGGTCGAACGTCACAAAAGCGACGACGATGTACAGAAGGTCGAAGAACGCCAGGAGCTGCAGCCAGTTGGTCAGGTCCGCCAGGGTGTCCCCTTCCAGAAGGCCGATGGTCGAGCGAATGCCGGCGATGAGGACGGGCAGCAAAATGGGGAAGAGAAGCACCGGCAGCAGGACCTCGCGGGCTCGGGTATTCACGGTCAGCGCCGAAAACACCGTCCCCACGGCAGCGAGGCCAATTGTACCCAACAGCAGGATCAGTAACAAGGGGGCGCTGATAAGGGGTACATTAAAGAACAGGACGATAAGAGGCAGGATGAAGACTTCGACCACCAGGATAAAGATAAGGTTGGCCAGCATCTTGCCGAAGTAGATAGCGCTGCGGTCCACCGGCGCCAGCATGAGCCCTGCCAGGCTGCCCTTGTCCTTCTCGTTGACGAACGCACGTCCCAGGCCGAGCACGCCCGAAAACGCCACCGCCACCCAGAGCACGCCGGGCACCACCATGCTCTTGTCGGGCACGCGCAGCTCAAAGGCGAAGTTCATGATCAGAAGGGCCAACACGGCAAAAACCGCCATGCTGGTGAAGGCATCCTTTGTTCGCAGCTCGATGCGGAGATCCTTCCACAGCACCGCCCTCACAACCTGGAGATAGCGTTTCATGCTGCGTTCGACCCCACGTAGCGATCGTACAGGGGACGGAGGTCGCCGTAGGTCAGCCCGTCTGCCGGGGTGTCAAGGACGATGCTGCCCCCGGACAGGATGAGCACCCGGTCCGCCAGCTCCAGCCCACGCTCCAGGTGATGGGTCGTCATCAGCACCGTGCGCTCGCTCCCGCCCAGCTCCGCCAGCAAGGCCGTCATCATCTCCGCCGCCTGGGGGTCCAGGCCGGTGTCCGGCTCGTCCAGCAGCAGGATGGGCGGGTTGTGCAGCAGAGCGCGGGCAATGGCCAGGCGCTGCACCATCCCCCGCGAAAACGTGCGTACGATGTCGCGCCGGCGATGGTATAACCCGACGCGCTCCAACAGCTCCTGGATGCGGGCCGCCGGGCTGTCTAGGCCGTAGAGCCTGGCATAGAACTCCAGGTTCTCAGCCGCCGACAGATCGTCGTAGAGCAGGGGGGCATGGCTCACCAGACCAAGGTACTGGCGAATGCCCTCGGGGTTGCTGGTCACATCCACCCCGGCCACGCTCACCTTGCCCTTGCTGGGCCGGGAGAGGGTGGCCAGGATGCGCAGCAGCGTCGTCTTGCCGGCGCCGTTCGGACCGAACAGCACAACCGAGCTGCCGGCATCAATATCCAGATTGATGCCCCGCAGCACCCGGTGGCGGCCAAACGCCTTTTGCAGGTTGCTGATCTGGATCAGCGGCGTCATCGCCCCTCTTCACGCAGGAGGGCAACGAGCTTCGCCTTGAGCAGGCCGCGCTGGGCCTGGTAGTCAGCCTCAGTCACGTCGCCCGCATCATAGGCATCGTCCAGATCGGCAATTTCCTGCACCAGGGCCTGCCGCACTTGGCCGCGCTGCACGGGGACGGCCGCCTCCTGCTTCCGCTGCCGGCGGATGACCAGGAAGGTTCCCAGGCCCAGGAGCAGACCAGCCACGACGGCCACGATGATCGGCACGACAGGCAGCCCCGAGATTCCCGGGGTGGCGTTGCGGTCGATGACCTGCTGCTGGCTTCCCTGTGACGTTGGGTTGGACTGCGCCAGGGCGACGGCGTTGATGCCGCTCAGGGTCGCCGAGGGAGTGCTCCCTGCCGCCAGAGCCGTGCGCGTGTAGTTGCGGAAGGCGCCCCCCTGGGTCTGCAAAGGATCGCCCTGAACCCAGTCAGGCGCATCGACCTTCATGCCCTCCAAATCGGGCACCAACAGGTTGAGGTTGTCGATGGGATAGGGAATCGGATGGGAAAGCTTTACCTCGCCGTTGGCAATGGGCAGGCTGTAGCGCAGCAGCACTTGCCTTTGGCCCGGCGCCAGCGGCAGAGTATCAATGTACTTGCCATCCACCTGCTTGAAACGGTCGCCAAGCTCGCCCCCCTCGAAGCTCACGTTCTGAGCGCCCTCAGGAACCACAAAGCTGAGTACAGCCGGGGCGCCGTCCGTTCCGCCTGCCTCGCCCATGTACACGCGGTCGCTGTCGTTGGCATAGGCATACAGCTCGCCCACATCCAGGCTCTGCGGATTCTCCAGGCTGATGACCCAATGTGCACGGGTAATCCGCACGTCTTCCGCCTTGGCGCCGCCTTCATACACCGGCAGTGGCGCCGAAAGCACCGTCTGCGATGGCTCGAACTGGAGCATGGCGCTCTCAAAGGGCACGTCCTGGTAGGAAGTCTGCACCACGTACGACCACGAGGCGTCGGTGGGCAGCCCCTCGAACTTGACTTGCCCCTTGTCGTCGGTCGTCGCCTGGCGGTGATCGACCACCTGCTGGCCGTCGAAGATCAGGACCATGACCGAGGCCGCCTTCAAGGGATCATTCGTCGTCCCGTTGGCCACCGTCACACTGATGACGCCATTGCCCTCGATCTTGGCCGACGTGACGTTGTAGCCGAGGTTGAAACCCCGCGCGTAATCGCTCGCCAGTGTCACATCGTCGGACGACAGCCCCGTGACCGCCGGGTGGGTGGGTGTGATCACGCCCGTGCGCCAGTCGCCCTGGTTCACCGCCAGGTATTTGGCGTCACCCAGGCTGGTGATCGGCGGCTGCTGGCCGGCGCCCGTTCCATCGGTTCCATGACACGAGGCGCAGGCCTTGCCGTAATTCTGCTCGCCTGTGGTGATGTCCGCGGCCGCCGCGTGCAGCGACCAGACATACGCCGTCACATCCCAGCGTTGCGCATCGGTAAGGGCATTGCTCCAGGGCGGCATGAGGGCATCCATGCGTCCCTTGGTGATCACATCGAAGATCTCCTGCGGACTGCGTGTCAGGACGTAGTTCGGATCCGTGAAGTCCGGCATCTTGCCCGGCATCTGGTTTGCCATCTTGCCATCGCCCTTGCCCTGGGCGCCATGGCACTGCACACAGTTCTGCTCGAAGATGCTTGCCCCCCGGTAGGCCGCCCCTTGCGGCCCTCCGCCTTGCGCCTGGACGGGCAAAGGTCGCAAACTCAAGATCCCAAACAAAGCCAGGAAGATCAGCCCGCAGACAAGGCGGACCCTCAAATGCGAATGGTGGCGTCGTTGCATTACGCGTACTTCGTCGTTGAGTGTGGTTTAGACAATCGATGCGGTCGCTCCGGCGGGAGCGACCGCATGCTCGGCAGTGGTTCGCCCCTTCCTGCTGGCATCTGCAGGCGGGGCTGAGGATAACAAACGGCAGGCTAGTCCTTTACGGCCTTGAATTCCGTGACGTCCGGCGCCTCTTCGTAGCGCGAGGGGCACTTCAGGAGCAGATTGTCCGCCTTGAAAACGCCATTGGGCTGCAACTGGCCTTCGACGATGGCTTCCGTCGCCCGCGCGAAGTTGCTCGGCCGGCTGCCATGGAAACTCACGGTCAACTGCTCGCCGGTCTTGTCGGTCAGTGCAAACGTCAGCAGCAGATTGGCGGCATCCCACTGGGCGCTCTCTTGCGTCACTGCTCCCGACATACGGATCTTCTTGCCGACCAGGGTGTCGGCCTTGGCATTGACTTCCGCTACCGTCATGTAATAGGCGCCGGTGCTCTGGATGCTGGTCACCACCAAATAGACAATGGCGGCAAGAATCAGCACACCTCCGATGGCGAACTTGATCTGTTTATTCGCGTTCTTGGCGGCGATGCGCGGTTGAGCGACAACGTTTTCAGCCATGCAACCTCCTGGTGGAATCAACGTGATGAAGCGTTTTTAGTATAGCACACGCATCACGCCGCGATATGACAAAGATCACAGCGAACCTAAGAATTAGATGAGAAGCCCTCGCCCTGGTCCGAAGCTCCCTCACCGGCATCGCTCCCCTCATCGGCATCCTCTTCGAAGCTGCCCGCCTGCCGCTCCTCGATGATCTGGCGCGCTCGCTCGGCCAGCGCCGACGGCACACTCACGTGCACCTCGGCCATGGGACCGATCTGGAGACCAAAAGCCTGGCTAAGAGCGGCCCCCGAGGCAAACGCGGGGATGTTCTCGCTCGCCAGCAGGGCGATCACGAGGTCGGCCTCCATCGTGTTCCCCGCTGTGTAGACAACCACTGGCTCCTGGGCTTCGCCCCCGAACGCGGTCTGTGCAGGCGCCTCGGCGGCGGGTTTGTGAAAGACATTTCGAAGCCAGGATGGGACGGCGGCGCTCATTGTGTGCTCCCCAAGAGTCTAGACGAGAAAACCAGATGGTTCAATGGACTGATATTGGCTAGCCGCTATTCTAGCATAAATCGGCGGTCGCCCACCCCTTTGCGATCGGTCAAGGGGTGCAATTCACGATCTCGCGCGGCAAAGACCACCGGGAGGCGGCGGCAGGGGCTGGCGCATGGCGAGGTGTTCGTGCCGCCTCCCGGTGGTCTGGGCAAGACAGGTTCGTGGGAGGAGACCTCGCCCCGATTCTGTCCATGCAACCCGCCGGGTCTGGCCCGCACATCCCGCCGTTCTTCTGAAACGGGCCCAGACGCGAGGACGCCAGGCCCGCGACCACCTTCGCAGAACCTGGCGTCCCCAACCTAAGAAGGAGGACCCACAAAACGGGTTGCTACTTTCCGCCCGCCTTGGTCGAGCTGCGGACGTCAATGTCGTCCGGGTACATCAGTGCCTCACGCCCACGCTCGCCCGTGCGCACGCGCACCACATCATCCACCGGGTAGACGAAGATAATGCCATCGCCCTCCTTGCCGGTGCGGGCGGCGCCGATGATGGCGTCGATAGCCTTCTCCACATTGTGGTCGCTGAGAACAATGTTGAGCTGGTACTTGGGAATCAGGTCCATCTGGTACGAAGTGCCTCGCCACGACAGCTCAATGCCGCCTTGCCGGCCGTGGCCGCGCACCTCAAAAACGTTCATTCCGACGATGCCGATAGCCTTCAGGGCATCCTTCACCGGGTCAAGCGCTTCCTCGCGGAGGATAGCTTCGATCTTCTTCGTCATGAGTACCTCACCGAAAGCAGGTTTTGAAGGTGGAGAGCCGGACTACTTGGCAGGCAGAGACGATGGGCGGACACTGGGCATCTGCTGGGCGAGACGGCCGCCGGGCATGTGGACGTCCACCGAAGTATAGCCCGGGGCGCCCATTTCCGGCATGTCTAGCCCGGTCAGCTCGTGCGCGGGCTCCGAACGCAGCACCTTGAGGGCGCCGAGCACCTTGAAGAAGACGAACGACAGTCCCGTCGCCACAATGAAGATCGAGAAGACCTCAAGAAGCTGGGCTGCAAGCTGCGAGCCGCCGCCGTAGAAAAGGCCGGTCACCGGCGTGCTGACGCCGTTCCACCCGGCCGTTGCCGGATTGCCGTTGGCAAACAGCCCCAGGGCGATCAGGCCCCAGGCGCCGTTGGCGAAGTGTACAGGCACGGCGCCCACCGGGTCGTCGACGTGAATCTTCTCCAACCCGAAGGTGACGAGGCAGACCAGGACGCCGGCAATGACGCCGATGACCACCGCCGAAGTGGTCGACACAAACGCACAGGGCGCCGTGATCGCCACCAGACCGGCCAGGATACCGTTGACCGAAAGGCCCGGATCGGGCTTCTTGGTGGGGCCCAACAGCCACATGTAGGCCATGGCAGCGGCGCCGCCGGCAGCGCCGGCCAACAGCGTGTTCACAACCGCCATCACCGCCAGATCGCGACCGCCTCCCACAAACGACAGCGAAGAGCCGGGATTGAAGCCAAACCAGCCGAAGAAGAGGATGATGGTCCCCAGGATGCCCATAGGAATGTTGTGTCCGGGCATGGCGTTGGCAGAGCCGTCCTTGTTGAAGCGGCCGATGCGTGGCCCGATCACATAGGCTCCGGCCAGGGCGATGCTTCCACCGATCATGTGCACGACGCCGGAGCCGGCGAAGTCGACGGCGCCGTTGCCCAGCCCGGCGAAGCGGCCCAGGTTCTGCAGCCAGCCGCCGCCCCAGACCCAGCCACCGAGCAGAGGATAGATGAACATCGACACCCAAAGGCTCATGAGGATAAAGCCGCTGAACTTGAGGCGCTCCGCCATCGAACCGGTCGGAATCGTGGCGGCGGTGTCCATGAACACCATCTGGAAGAAGAAGAAAGCAAGGACGCCCGTGGCGCCGCCCAGGCCGAGCAGCATGAAGCCGCTGCCACCCAGGATGCCCGCCTGGCCAAAGTGCAGGAGCGGCGTTTGCAGCATGCCGGACCAATCACCCAGGGATACGGGCGAGTGCGCCCACTCCGCGGCGTTGCCCACGGCCGGCCAGGTGTAGTTCACGGCGCCGTACTGGAAGGCAAAGCCGACCAGCCAGTAGCCGAGCGCGCCGATACAGAACACCATCATGTTCATCATCATGGTGTGGGCCACGTTCTTCGAGCGGGTGAAGCCGGTCTCGACCAGGGCGAAGCCTGCCTGCATGAAGAACACCAGGAAGCCGGCGACCAGCATCCACATCATGTTGATGGCTGTTGCCAGTTCGGCTGGCGAGGGGTCGTCGGCGCCCTGGGCAAAAGCCTTGGTGTTGGTGAGCAGACCGACCACGAGCATGACCCCAAGTGGAAGGAGCAGGGAACGTAAGAGACGTCGTTTCATTGCTGGCAAACCTCCGCAAAATGAGATGGATGAAGCAGACGAACAAGCCATTGCGTCCTAGCGATCAGCCGCGAGTATAGGCTGGCGCCTGCCCCCCATCTACTACCCATATGGATCATCTTTCCCCCAGTCCCCGCCCATCCCGTAGCAACGACTTCAGTCGCTTTCCCCGCCCCGCAGTATCGACTTCAGGCGTTCGCCCTACGCCTCATCCTCGCCAACGTCGGTGAACCGCAAGGGTGGAACGCAAGCGGTCATCCCCGCCACAATGCCCAGCAGAATCGTGGCCCGCCAACTGATGGTCAGCCACCACGGTCCAAAGAGCGACGGGACGATCGCCGTCACCCACAGCCCCAGGTGCCAGGCAGAAAGCCGAAAACTGCGCCACATACCCGCCAGGACCAGCCAGGTCCACAGCGCTACGCCCACCAGCCCCAGCTCCGCCGCCACCAACAAGGGCGCGCTGTGGACGACATCGGCGCCAGGGTCCAGGGTCTTGACGGCGCCGTGGATGTTGCCGAACCCGACGCCGCGCAGCGGCGCCGCCTCAACGATCTGGACGACCACATCCAGGTTGTGCTCGCGTTGGCTCAGGGACTGCGCCTCTAGCGGGCTCGTGAGATAGATGAGGCGAGTCGCCAGGGCGCTGCTGTTGGCGAACAGGAAGACCAGACCCAGAACCAGGGGCAGTCCCATCGCGACGAACTGCTGCCGGGTCCAGCGCAGCCGCCGGCCTCGCAGCAGCGCCAGGCTGGCCCATACGACCAGGCCAAAACCCAGCGCCACCATCGCCGAACGCGAGAACGTCGCTAGCAGACCGAGCACGCCCAGCGTGAGCACGGCAGAGTACACCCACTGCATGCGCCCTTTCGCCCGCAGCGCCGAAGGCGCAATCATGAGCAGCAGCAGTCCCAGGGTGGCCCCCAGCGCCGTAGGGCCGCCGGCCAGGCCATAGGCCCGCAGCCAGCGCTCGCCGTTCGCAACCACCACCAGGACGCCGGGCGCCTGGGGGTCCAGCTGGTACTCGCCCAGCCACCACAGCCCCAGGTCGGACTGCCGCCAAACCTGTCCGATGCCGATCAGGCTCTGCAGAACGATCACGATCACAAAGGGCAGCACGATTCGCGGCCGCTCATTGATGACGTACCAGTAGACGAGCCAGATCAGCCAGAGGGAAAGCAGGGCTTTGAGACCGCTCGCGCCCATACCGGGGCTGAGATCAAGTACAGCCCAAAGGCTGAGCACCGCCAGGGGCACCGTAAGCGATCGGTGCCCCCACAGCCACCATCTGAAGTTGTGATAGCGCGAGCCCACCCATGCCAGTACCCAGGCCACCGGCAGCAGTGTCAGGATGCCCAGGACGACGGTGTCGGATGGCAGGGTGATCCGATAGATTGGCAGCCAGGTGAAAGGGCCAGTGTGGAGTGTGTCGGCATGCGTACCGAGCACCAGGACAAGGAAGGCGCCGAAAAGCACTTCTGCAACCAACGCCAACCGTCTGCTCCACAACAACGTACTCGGCATCGGGCGGAACCTTGTATCAGCGTATGCACTCATCTGCCTGCGCACCTCAGGCAGCCAGGCCAAGCATAAGGCGAGAAGCGCCGCTTGGCAAATCCCCACAAAGCGCGGCGCCATCGGCATGCCGACGGCGCCGCGCATTCTCCCACCGCGTGGATGCTATTCGGGTGTTCGCCGCCGGACGGGCAGCTCTTTCCCCTCGCGCCTGTCGTCGACCACGAGGTGCATGAAGGCAAGATAGGGATGCCGGTAGAGCATAAACGGCCCCGAGTAGCGCATCACGTCACGGATGCGCTCCCGCATGTCGGGCCGGTAACAGTGCACCTTGCAGTTGGCGCACGTCGACTTCTCTTCCTGAAATGGACACTTGTTCAGGCGCACGATGGCATAGTCAAGCAGCTCCTGGCACTCCGCACAGAGGCCCTTGCGGGTGCCGTGCTTGCGGTGGCAGTAGATCTGGATCATGCTCTCGATCGTGCGTGCTTCACGCACCAGGCGAGGATGGGTGTTGGTCAGCGCAATGGTCATGGTCGGGACGGAAGATGGGCAGGGGACAGGAACAACTCCATGGCCCGCATTATGCTGGCTGGAAACGAACCGCGCTATGACATTTGTCACATCCCACAAAGCCGCTTTTCAGCTTCCTCTATACGGGTCATGGCCCTTGCGATACCCAAGCCGATGCGGCCTAGCCTGCGAGACGGTTGCGCTTCACGGCGTTCTCATTGTCTTGGCGCTCTCAAAGTGGCAGATAGAAGACTCTGTCGGCAAAATCGCGCGGCTCACCTGCGAGCGCCAATAATGCCAGATCGCGCACGGCAACACCGATCGAGACACGCAATTGGTGTGCGAAGATGATGCCGGAAAACGGAATTCCGGCGCTTTGACGCAGCGCTGCTTCTGCAAGCAGATCATCATCGCGCGTAAACAGGACCCTGCCCAACTGGGTCGCCCGCTCCAGTAGTTCGGCGTCGCACAGGGTGTGGCTTCCGTCCTCAAAGGCCGTCAGCACGTTCACACCGGCAACGCGGAGCCCTGACGTAATGGCACGTGGGACGTGATGGTCCATGTAGAGCGCGATGGTCACCGAATCAACCCTTCAGCCCGCAGCCTCTCGATGAGAGGTGGCTCAACGCTATGCCGCCTCATGCTCTCAACCAGCTCCAGTCGGCGCTGTATCTCCCGCTCTAGTTCCTCCTGGTGGTCCCAATAATAGGCGAGAGCCGAGTGAATCTCACCCAACGAAAGGTAGGGGTGCTGGACATGCATTTCCTCCGGACTCCATCCGTAGGCAATCTTGTCTAGCACTAGCTCGATCACTTTCGTTTGGGTGGCCGCAATGACAGGCACTCCCAGGTCATCGAGGACGATGTGCTCATAGCGCGTCTCAATCTGAAGCATGGTACCTCACCTGAACATCTCAGCGGAATCCAACACTCGTATTGTAGAATCCTGCGGTCATGGACGCAACCAGGATGTTGCAGGGGTGAGGCCACCTCGCTCCGCAGTCAGCAAGGGTCTGCACCCATCCGGCCCGCGCCAGGAGAGAGTCTGGCTGATAGGCGGACGCGGTATCACTGCACCCCCCCAGGATGCCGGCGAGACAGGGATAGCGCAGTGCCGCTAACCGGAATAGGGCATGGTCACGGCGCGGCTGGCGGTCTCGGCATACAGCGCCGCCATTTCCGACAGCACCATCGCCGTCACCTCGCCGACCGGGGCCAGCTTGACCTCGCCGCCGCTGCGGCGCTTCAGCTCCACGCCCCCTTCTTTGACGGCGCGGGCGCCCACGGTCAGACGCAAGGGCACGCCGATCAGGTCGGCGTCGTTGAACTTGACCCCTGCGCTCAGGTCCGGGCGGTCGTCGAGGAGCACCTCGACCCCCGCCTCGGTCAGCTCGTCATGCAGCCGGGCCGCCAGTTCCTCGCCCCCCTTGAGCATGACCAGATGGACATGGAAGGGCGCCACGGAGATCGGCCAGATCAGTCCGTGCTCGTCGTTGTGCTCTTCGGCCACGCACGCCAGCAGGCGGCCGCTGCCGATGCCGTAGGACCCCATGATCACCGGCTTCTCTTTGCCGTCGCGGTCCAGGAAGGTGCAGCCCAACGCATCGCTGTAGCGGGTGCCCAGCTTGAAGATATTGCCGACTTCCACCCCGCGCGAGGTTCGCAGGGGACCACCGCAGTCGACACAGCCGTAGCCATCCTGCACCGAGACGATGTCGGCGATCAGGGTGGCCCTGTAATCGCGGCCGTAATTCGTGTTCAGGAGATGATAGCCATCTTCGTTGGCCCCGGCCACCAGGTTGGCGGCTGCCGCCACCAGGTCATCCACGACGACCAGCACGCCGGGTGCGATGCCAACCGGTGAGCCGTAGCCCGGCGTCGCCCCGATGGCGCGGATCTCTTCTTCATGGGCAGGGCGCAGGGCCTTGGCCTTGACGGCGTTGGCCAGCTTGGTTTCGTTCAGCTCCATGTCGCCTCGCACCACGGCGAAGACAAACTCCTGCACGTCCTCTTCGCCCTTCGTCACCGTGGCGACCTGGAAGACCGCCTTGGCCGTCTTGCTCTCAGGAATGCCCAGGAACTGGGCTAGGCTGGCGATGGTCGTCACCCCCGGCGTCGCCACCTTTTCCAGGGGCAGGCTGGCTTCGCTCACGGGCGCGGGCTTGCGGAACCGGGCCACCTGCCGGTTGGCCGTGTAGCCGCACTGGTCGCACAGCACCAGGGTGTCCTCCCCGATCGGCGACAGGTACATGAACTCGTGCGCCATCTTGCCGCCCATCATACCCACGTCGGACTTCACCGCAATCGTCGGCAGCCCGCAGCGGTTGAAGATGTTGAAGTAGGCCTGGTAGTGCGCCCGGTACTGGGTGTCAAGCCCCTCCCAGTCGGCGTCCAGGCTGTAGCTGTCCTTCATCGTAAACTCGCGCACGCGAATCAGGCCGCCGCGCGTGCGCAGCTCATCGCGCCACTTGGTCTGGATGTGGTAGATCATGGCCGGAAGCTGGCGGTACGACTGGATGATATTGCGCACCAGGTCGCCCACCACCTCCTCGTGCGTCATGGCCAACACCATGTCGCGGCCCCCTGCATCCTTGAACCGTCCCATCTCGGAGCCGATCTGGTACCAGCGCTGCGACTCCTTCCAGATCTCGGCGGGATGCACCACGGGCATCGTCATCTCCTGACCGCCGATGGCGTTCATCTCCTCCCGCATGATGTTCTCGATCTTGGTGATGCTGCGCTTGGCCAGGGGCAGGGCCGAGAAAATGCCGGCGCCAAGCTGGCGGACGAAGCCGGCGCGCACCAGCAGCTTGTGACTGGTCAGCTCGGCATCCGCCGGCGCCTCGCGCAGCGTCTGGCCGAAAAGGACGCTCATTCGCATGGGAATAACCTCGGTAAAGAACAGAAAGCTTGATGAATGAACGGAAATTGTAGCGCAGGCAGCCGCGAGACCGGAAACCTCAAATGCTGCGCACCCTGGATATCGCTGCGACGCACCTTGGAGGTGCGTCGCCTCTGATCCCTCGCCCTACCGCAGCAACGCGTATGGCGTCTCCGTGATTGTCTCCACCATCGCCCAGAAGTTCTCCAGCGGCGTATCGAGCTGGACGTGATGGGTCGGTCCCATGATCAGGCCGCCGCCCTTGCCGATGGTGCGCAGGCGCGTCAGCACCTCGTTGCGCACGTCCTGCGGGGTGCCGAAAGGCAGCGTCTGCTGCTCGTCGATGCTCCCCCAGAAGCACAGCCTGTCCCCGAACTGCCGCTTCAGCTCTGCCGGGTCCATGCACAGCGGCTGGATCGGATTCAGGATGTCGAGGCCGATCTCCACCAGTTCAGGGACGATCGGCAGAATGTTGCCGTCGGAGTGATAGGCGACCTTGACCTTCGGGTTGATGCCCTTGAGCGACCCGATGAAGTTCGCCATCCGCGGCTTGAGGAACTGCCGCCAATGGGCAGGAGACATCAGCATCCCCCGCTGGGTGCCCACGTCATCGCCGATCCAGATCATGTCCACCCCCATCTCCACCAGCCGCTTCGCCGCCGTCAGGTGGTACTGGTAGGGGATCTCCAGGATCGCATTGGCCAGGTCGGGATTGTCCCAGAGGTCGGTCAGCATCTGCGTATAGCCCCGCAGCGCCCACGCCGTCTCCCAGATGGTGGTCACGGTGACGCCGACGATCCAGTACTCATCCTGGAACTGGTCGAGCGTCCAGCGGGCGTCGGCATACAGGCCGGGACGGTTGGGGTCGGGGGCGTGGTACTGCGAGATGGCGCCATCCGCGGCCAGGGGATGCACCGCCATTTCCGTGTAGTGGCCGGTGCCGAAGTCGGTCTCATAGGGCACATTCCGCCAGGTCACACCCCACTCATCCGTGTAGACGTCGTCGCCCTGGTAGTAGCTGTTCGCCCAGCCGACCGACGTCTGCAGCATGTCCTCGCCCAGGGCGCGCTCGAGCTCGTAGGTATTGCCGCCGCCGTGCGGGTTGTGACCGCTGCGTGAAACGTTGAGGGTCCTGTCGTTCATGGCCATATCGGCGCGCAGCCGCTCGGCGAATTCCGGCGTGAAGCTGACCTGCATAGGGCAGCGGTCGGGCTCTTCATGGTTCAGGGCGGCTATGATGCGGTCGCGGTGTTTCATGGCTTCCTTCCTGGATCGGGCAATGGGGTGCAGGCCGGCGTCCGGCAGTCGCACAGGCACGGCTCCGAAAAGTATACCTGAAGTGCCGAAGTGCGACGCACCCTCAGGGTGAGAAAGTGCGATGCACCTTCGAGGTACATCGCACTTCGTGTACAATCAACCCGGGTGCGATGCACCCGGATACCATGTCCACACCCCTCTCCAAGCGCCAGATCTTCAACTACTTTCGCATGGGCCTCGTCACAGGCCTGGTCGACAAGCCCACCCTGATCGCCTGGGCCGACAGGCGGATCATGGAAGAGGAGGTTCCTGACGACCGGGTCATCGAGCTGGCGCTCGCAAGCAGGCGCTCCTACAGTGAGCTCATCTGGCTCCTGCGCGGGTTCCAGGGCGAGCCTGACCACGACCTTCCCTTGAGATTGGTGCTGGCGCGCGCCGGCGTCGTCCTCGAGGCCGGTGCGGCCTCCGCCGAGCACGTCATCATGGGCCTGCGGCTGCTCAACGAGGAAGAGTATCTCCCCGTGGCCGTGCGCCACCAGATCGCCGGCCTGCGGCAGAACCTGGAGATGTGCCGTGGAGGTGAGCTCTCCCGGCAGGAGCTGCACGCCCTCCTGGCCGGATTCCTGGACCCCTACCGCGACGGCCGCGCCCTGCTCGGCCAACTGGAGCCGTGACGCCGCCTCGCCTCCCGGTGCGCCGTCCTGTTTCCGATCCGGGCCGTGACGCCGCTAACATGGGACGTCGCCTTTCCCTGCCCTCAACCACCCCAGTGATGGAGAAGCTGCCTTGAATTCAAGAAACGGCATCCTGGCTGCCGGCCTCGCCTACGTGGCCTGGGGTGTGCTGCCGGTGTTCTGGCGAGGCTTGCACACCGTCCCGCCGCTGGAGATCCTCAGCCACCGTGTCGTGTGGTCGCTCGTCGTGGTCCTGGTGCTGCTGGCCGTGCGCCGCAACTGGGACTGGCTCTGGCAGGCGCGCCGGCGTCCCGCCATGCTGCGCGTGTCCGTGCTCACCGCCCTGCTGCTCAGCGCCAACTGGCTGGTCTATATCTGGGCCAACAACTCCGGACATATCGTCGAATCCAGCCTTGGCTACTTCATCACGCCCCTCGTCAGCATCCTGCTCGGCTTGCTGGTCCTGCACGAGCACCTGCGCCCCGGCCAGTGGCTGGCCATCGCCATCGCCGCCATCGGTGTCGGCTACCTCACCCTCAATGCCGGGGGCGCGCTCTGGATCTCGCTGGCGCTGGCCCTGACCTTCGGGTTCTACGGGCTGCTGCGCAAGACCTCGCCGCTGGGGTCGCTGGACGGCCTGACCGTCGAGATGTTCGTGCTGCTCATTCCTGCCGTCGCCTACCTGTTCTATATGGAGGCCACCGGGGCGGGGGCGCTCGGCCATCGCGACCTGACCACCAACCTGCTCCTGTTGGGCGCGGGGATCGTCACCGCCGTTCCCCTGCTGCTTTTCGCCTACGGCGCCCAGCGCGTGCCGCTGAGCGCCCTGGGCATTCTGCAGTACATCGCGCCCACGCTGCAGTTCCTCCTGGCGGTCTTCGTCTACGGCGAAGCCCTGACCCATGTCCGGGTCGTGGGCTTCACCATCATCTGGGTGGCGCTGGCGTTCTACACGATCGAAGGCTACGCCACGCGGCGCCGCCAGCAGGCGCTGGCGGTAGGGTAACCAGACCGGGAGGGCAACCCTGACGCGGGCAGCCTAGCGGCCGCTGGGGACAATGGCCGTCGACTCGAAGCCGAAGGCCTGGCGGACGCCGGGGCGCAGCAGGTAGACCAGGATGGCAAGGGGGAGGAGCAGGCCGAAGCAGCCGCACACAAAGGCAAAGAGCCCCCCGCCGAAGACGCCGACCACGCCCTGGATGACGGTCAGGACCACAGCGACGAGCGCCAGGTACCAGGCCCAGCGGCGCAGGCGCAGCAGGCCAATGCCGACTGCGATCTGCACGATGGCCGTCACCACGCCGAGCAGGCCGGCCCAGGCGCCGGACACGCCGGCGACCACGGCAGGCGCGCCTCCGAACAAGCCGCCGATGAGGGCGCCGAGGCCGCCGATCCCGAAGACCAGGCTGCTCCACAGCAGAGACAGAACGCCCAGGATCAGATAGACGATCGCGATCAGCGTGATGCCGGTAGGTCGATTCCTCATTGGATCTCCTTGCACTCGTGGGCATGGATGGCCGGCGCCGCCTACCGTTTGGAGGGGAGGCGCTGCCAGCCATAGTGGCGCCGGGCAGCCGGCAAGCCGCCTAGCGGTTGCCTTTGATCTTGGTGGGCGCGATCTTGTAGATCACCCGCTGTTCATCCGCCCTGCGGTTCGGGTAGGAGTCGACGCCCAGGTACTTGTGGGCCAGCCGGTCGATGCTGGCGTCGGCGCCCTCTTCGGTGATGTCGACGACAGTGCCGCGCACCTCCAGATACCGGTACCCATCGTCGGGGTCCATGATTTCCAGCGCCACACGGCCATCGCGGCGCATGTTCTTGTCCTTCAGCCGCCCGCGGGCGCTGTTGACGATGAAATGCTCGCCGTCGTAGTCAAACCACACGGGCGTGACCTGCGGGCTGCCGTCAGGCATCAGGGTGGCAAGATGGGCGAAAGCGCGTTTGCTCTGCACCAGGTCGAGATAGTTCTGGGGAACGGTCGGTTTGGTCATGATGAGTCTGCCTTGCTTCGGGAATGAGTCCTATAGTACACCAACGCTGCGGCAATGAGCCTATGGCAGGGGCGCGCCGCACAAGGGTGCCGGCCCGTCACGGCGTCTCACGCCCGTCGCGGGCCGGCGGCGCCGGGCACACCGGCGGCGTCTTGACGAGGTCAAAGCGGTCCTGGACGACCCCCTGCCGGTCGTTGCCCCCCACCGACCGGAACTCCACGTGCATGGCCTTTGCCGTGGCCGTCACGCGCATCGCCCCCCAGTTGGCGTCATAGCGGACCAGGCTGCCGGGCACAGGCTCGCCAAAGCCGTAGCGCGCGCCGCCCCCCAGGCCGTTGACCACATACGTGATTTCGCTGCGGGCAAGGCGCTCATAGTTGTGCTCGTGGCCGCTTAGCACCAGGTCGGCGCCCCAGGTCGCGAACGGCCACTGCACCCACGGCGACGATCCATGCCTGGCCCCCGACGAAAAGGGCGGGTGGTGCAGGACCACGACGTTCCAGGGCGAGGTGGAAGCGGCAAGCTGGCGCTGCAGCCAATGGGCCTGCTTCGAACCGAGCGCGGCGCCGTCGGGCTCGTTCGTGTTGCTGTTTACCATAAAGAAATGCACCGGCCCCTTCACGAAGTCGTAGTATCGCTCATTGCCCGAGCTGCCGCTGCTCACGATGCCGGCGCCCGGCAGCGTGAAGTAGCCGGTGTAGGTGGACCAGCTCCAGGGGCCGGCGTCGCTCCAGTCATGGTTGCCGGGGACCGGGAAGAAACGATTGGCGTCTGCCTGCCCCGCCCCGCAGCGGCTGCCGCCGGTCACAGCGTCCTTGAGAAAGGTGCAGTAGTAGGCCCCCGTCGACTCGTCGTAGCGGGTGCTGCCCTGCCCACCCGCCGGGGCGTAATAATCGTCGCCGGTCGTCACCACGAAATCCGGGCGCCAACCCGCCACCAAGCTCGCCACCGCCCCTTCGGCGGCGTTGTCCATGCCGTAGTCGCCGATGACGGCGAATGTGATGGCGGCACGGGCCGGCGCCATTGGCGCCTCTGCCCCAGCCAGGGGCTGAGACACAAGGATCACGGCGGCTGCGGCGACAAGCAAAAGGGCAAACCGGCGCACAGGCAACCTCGGACAAACGATCATCGGCGCAGCCAACGCAAAACGCCGCCGGGCTTGAGGGCCTGGCGGCGTTGCACTGGCGGGGAGGGAGGGATTTGAACCCTCGACAGATCTTTCGACCTGTACCCACTTAGCAGGCGGGCGCACTAAACCGAGCTATGCGACCTCCCCGTATGATGTCAATCAGGATGGCAAAGGCGGAGGGAGAGGGATTCGAACCCCCGGTACCGCAAGGGTACAGCTGTTTTCAAGACAGCCGCCTTAGTCCACTCGGCCATCCCTCCGTGGACGGGTCTCCCTCGGATTCGGGAACCGCATCATACCATCGGCCCGCGAACCGTGTCAAAACCGCCGCCCATTTGTGATCCTGGCACGATGGCCAGACCTCCCGGAGGCGGCGCAAACACCTCCCCATTCGGCGCAATGAGCAGCCGCCTCCCGGAGGTCTCTCCCGCGCGCAAACAGGAATCGCACCCCGCTTCTGTTCTTCTACATTGTGTTCTTCCCATTGGTGTCTGCCTCATTCATCGATCGCGCAATAAAGCGATCAGCACCCACCCCCTCCACGCCGCCTCAGCGGTAGAAGTCAATCCACTGCACGTCAAACGCCTGCGGGCTGGCCTTGTGGAAGTCAGCCGGCGCCGTCACCTCGATGGCGGTCACAGACCCATCTTGCGCCCGCTCCACGGCCACGTCCAGCCAATAGGGGCTGCCGGGACTGAGGGGCTGCTCGCCGTCCGCCGCCGCCAGGCTCTCGCGCGGCGGCGCCCCGGCCGTATTCGGCACATTCACGACGATCGTCGTCTCGCCGTACTGGAAGCGCAGCTCCTCCAACCCCCGCAGCGCAAACCGCAGCTTCACCGTGGCCGGCCAACTGCCCGTGCGCAGCGCCACCCGAGCCCCGCCGATGCCGGTCTCGCTCGCCACATCAAAGCGCACGCTGTTCGCCGCCACGACCGGCGTCACGCGGTCGGCGGGTTTGGTCGTGGTGATGGCAAAGGTCGGCAAGGAGCGGCCCCCAGGCTGCGGCGCCGCGCAGGCGCTCAGCGCCACGCCCAGGACCACAACACCGGCAAGGAAGAGTCTCATGGCTTCCCTACGCCTCGCTTCATTCCGGGCGCCTCGCGCCCCTTTGCCTTCGCCGCTCTGACCATGCCCCAAGCATCGCGCACAAACCCGCTTTCCGCAACGCCGCCCCTCCGCCGTCCGCCCCCCTGTGACCCTGCGCGGAGCGAAAGGGCAACGGGCGGCCACAAGGAGCGGGCGGCCACAGGGGGACCTCCCCTACCGGCCGCCTCACGCATTACGCAGTACGCATTACGCATTTCGCACTACGCATTTCGCCTCAATCGCCCCTCAATCACTCCCACCAGCTCGTCCGGCTTGACCGGCTTGCTCAGGTAGTCGTTCATCCCTGCCTCCAGGCACCGCTCGCGGTCCCCGGGCATCGCCAGCGCCGTCAGCGCAATCACCGGCGTCTTCTTGAGGCTGGGGTCCTTTCGCATCCGCCGTGTCGCCTCCAGCCCGTCCAGCCCCGGCATCATCACATCCATCAACACCACATCGGGATGGCTCAGCTTGGCCATCGCCACGCCTTCCAGACCGTCCCTGGCCGTGATCACCCGGTACCCCTGCGTCGTCAGGTAGTCCCGCACCACCATCAGGCTTGCTTCCGTGTCGTCCACCATGAGAACCAGCGCCCCCGCCGCCGCCGGTCTGCCCCCCTGCGCGCTCGCCGGCGCCGCCCCTTCGGCGCCCGTCGCCCCAGCTCCCGCCGCTCCTACGCGACCTGCAGGCGCGGGCGACTCCACCGGTGGCTTCACCCACGGAATCGACACCGTGAAGCGGCTGCCCTTGCCCGGTTCGCTCTCCACGCCGACGCCCCCGCCGTGCAGGCTCGCCATCTCGCTCACCAGCGCCAACCCCAGGCCCGTCCCCTCGGCGCTGCGCGCCAGCCCCCCGTCCAACTGCACGAACGGCTTGAACAGGTGCGGCAGGTCCTCGCTGCGGATGCCGATGCCGGTGTCCCACACCGTGAAGCTCAGGATGTGGTTCAGCGCATCCCCTCGTATCTCCAACCCCACCTCGCCGCCCGCTGGCGTGAATTTCACGGCGTTGCTCAACAGGTTGACGAGCATCTGCTTCAGCCGGCGTTCATCGGCCATGATTTGCGACACGCCGGCGTCAAAGTCGAAGCTGACCGTCAGCCGCTTCTTTGCCGCCAGCTCGCGGATCATCCGCAGACTGTCCTGGGCCACGCCCCCACGTCCACCCGCGTGATCTCCAGATCGACCTTGCCGGCGCTGATCTTGGCAAGGTCGAGGATAGAGCTGATCAACCCGAGCAAGTGCTCCCCGCTCTTGTGGATGGTTTGGATATAGTGCCGCTGCTTGTCGCTCAGCGGCCCCACGATCTGCGCCTCCAGGGACTCCGACAAGCCCAGGATCGCCGTCAGCGGTGTGCGCAGCTCATGGCTCATGTTCGCCAGGAATTCGTCCCTCAACCGCAGCGCCCGCTGCAGCTAGGCATTCGCCAGCCGCAGCCCCTCCTCGCTGCGCCGCAGCCGCTCCTCCGCCCGCTTGCGATCGTCGATGTCGATGACGCCCCCTTCGATACGCTGCATGGCGCCGTCGGCGTCGTAGACGCCGTGCCCCACGGTGGTGATCCAGTGCTCCGAGCCGTCCGGCCACACCACCCTGTAGTCAGCCTTGTATTCGCTGTGCTCGGCTATCGCCTGCTGCATGATGCGGTCGGTCACGTCGCGATCGTCAGGGTGCAGGGTGCTCAGCCACACGTCGTAGTCCAGCCTGGCGTCAGGCGCCACGCCGAACATCTCGCGCATGCGTGCAGACCATACGTGCTCGTCGGCGATCACGTTCCAGTGCCAGGTGCCCAGCCGGGCGTTTTCGATGGCCAGCCGCAGGCGCTCCTCGCTGGTGCGGACCAGTTCCTCCGCCCGTTTGCGCGCCGTGATGTCCAGGACCAACGCCAGCGTTCCCTCCGGCCGGCCGGCGGTGTCACGGAGCGGCGCCACCGACAGCAGCACCCAGACGAAGTGTCCGTCCTTGTGCATGTAGCGCTTTTCTACCACGACTGCCTTTTCCCCGCGCCGCAGTGTCTCCACGACTTCACGGTCGATGTGTGCATCTTCGGGCGCCGTCAGCTCACCGAACCGCTTCCCCGCGAGCTCGTCCGGCGCATAGCCCGTCATCTCGCCGAAGCGCTGGTTGGCGTACACCAGATGGCCGTCAAGGTCCGTCTCCATGACGCCGGCGATCCCCTGGCCGATGATTGCCGTCAGGCGCTGCTCGATCTCAAAGCGGGCCGCGGCCGCCTGCGCCTCTGCCAGGGCCTTAGCCCTTCGCACGCGTTCGGTGACGTGGCGCATGAACGGGTCTGCCGTCGACATCCCGCGCCACCACCTAGCCCACGCTCAGGTGCCAGCGCACCTCGCCCGACTTGGTGACCACCCGGTGCTCGCTGTGGTACGCCGGACTGCGGCCCTCCAGGTAGTCGTTGAGCGCGGCCAGGGTCTCGGCCGCGTCGTCAGGGTGCAGCGTGCTCTCCCAGAGGCTGACCATAGACGGCGCCTCTCCCGGCTCGTAGCCAAACAGCCGGAACCATTGCTCGTTGCCCACAACCTCCCCGGTTACGATATCCCAGTCCCACACCCCCTCACTGGTGGCGTCAAGAGCCAGGCGCAGCCGCTCTTCCCTGGCGTGCAGGGCCGCCTCCAGGTGGACGCGTTCCTCATGCTCGCGACGACGCGCCGCCATCCTGGTCAGCGCCTGCCGGACGGGCGCCAGGAATTCGCCAAAGGCAGGGTCGTCAACGCGTGTTTCCTCGCACCAAAGCACACAGGCGCCCCGCAGCGCCCCATCCCCCAGCGGCAGGGTCACCCGGCACGCCGGCCCTTCCCGCCCGTCTGTGCTCTCCCCGATGTCGGTGCCGCCACCAGCGATGATGCCGCACAGCGCCAGCGCCTCTGTCTCGCTCAGCTCCAGGTCGGCCGGCGCCGCCGCCAGCCGCCGCACGGCGCCCTCCTCCGTCTGCTCTACCCAGGCGACTCCCCTGGCGTGCGCATGCTGCCGCAGCCGCGCACAAATCCGGCCGTAGAGGACCGCGTCGTTGCGTGGCTCCTCCATTCCATAGACATCTTGAATGAACTCGAGGGCTTCTCTGGCCAGTCGATGCTCATGAAGAGTTCCTTGGTGCGCTGCTTACCCGCTCCACGGGCCGTGATAGACGCTGCCTTCGCGGCGTCATCCTGAAGGCTGCCGGATTGAGACTCCACTCGCCAGGCGGAAGACAGCACGAAACGCGCCTACCCATCATACGCCACATCCACCCCATTTCACATCTGCCATTCGGCCACAAATACCTATGCCATCCAGCATACGCATACTGCAGCCAACATCAGCTTCCGAGCCACGACCGTCAGGGAGTGGTATCGAACGACAACAGCTCCCTCACGGTCGCTGCCCCTTGCCCTCTGCTCCTTGCCCCCCCGCCAGCTCCCTCACGGTCGCTGCTCGGCTGGTCATCCCAATCCACCCCTCCGCCGATCCCCCCTGCGGAAAGGCGGCAGCGAAGCATCTCCGCCTCTCCTTATGTCATGCTGAGCGACCCTTCGGCCAACTCTCCCTGCGGAAAGGCGGCAGCGAAGCATCTCCGCCTCTCCTTAGCGTCGTGCCGCGCGACCGCATGGCGCGAAGAACCGCCCTGCTCGGCGCATTTCGCGGAATAGTCCGTCGCTTGACCACTCAGCGCTACTCGTGTCCCACCTCCAGGTAATTGGCCACCCTCGCCGCCAGCCTCGCCACGATCGCCTCCACGATCGCCTCGCCCTTGGCCGCACTCGCCGTCGCCCGCGGGTCCGGTCCCAGGATGCCGCCCCGCTCATCACAGGTCTCGTCGCTCAGCCGATCCAGGTGCACCAGCTCCGGCCGCAGCGCCATCAGGATCGACGTCTCCCACTCGGCGGCGTGATCGCCGTGGTAACCCAGGTCCGTCACCATGTCGTAGTCGGGCACGATCCAGACCCTTGTCTGCCGCTCCGGCTGCAAGATGGTAAAACGGTTGGCCGCCTCCACCAGAGCCGCCACGTGCGGCGGGCCGTAGTGCCCCGCCAGCACCACCACCAGCTTGAACCCGATATCTGACAACTGCTCCAGGTACTCCTCGAGCAGTTGCATCACCGTCTCCCGCCTGAACTCCAACGTCAGGGGGAAGCCGCCGTGCGCCGGCAGCTTCAGCGTGTCGAACCCACACCACACAGGCGGCAGCACCACCCCGCCCGCCCGCGCCGCCGTGCGCATCAGCAGGTCGTGGGCCTTGAGCGCGTCATTGCCCAGGGCCATATGGTAGCTGTGCCACTCCAGCGCGCCCCACGGCAGATAGGCGACGGGATGCCGCGCCAGTTCAGCCGTGAATTCGGCAGGTAAGAGCTCTTCGTAACGCATGGTCCTGGCCTCCGTGGCGGCGCTGCCGCCTGTGTGGTTTCGAGATTCGTTCGACGATCAGGCGCTGTAGAAAATTGACGGGATCTCCATGAACTGGATGCCCCCCCCTTCCACGGCCTCCGGCATCACCCAGGGATTCACGGCCACAGCCCAGCGCTGGTACACCTCGGTCTCGCCGAGCTTGCCCAGCGCTTCGCCCACGTCGCCTTCCACTTCCAGGTAGGCGAACATCCGGTTGCCCAGGCTGAAAATGCTGTAGTTGTGGATGCCCACGGCCTGGATCGCCTCGATCAGGTCCGGCCAGGGGTTCAGGTGGATATCGGTGTAGGCTCCCAGGTGCTCGGGATACACCATCCACGTCATGCCAACTCGGTTCATCATTTCCTCTCCTTACGCAACAAATCGTGCCTAATCGTTCAACGTTCAACCTTCAACGTGTCACGTTCAACCTTCAACCTCCCAACGCCCCTCCCCCCGCGCCCTGCCGCTCGGACGCGACCTTCGCCGCGTAGCCGCCCTCGCGATAGGCGACGATGGGGTCGGGATGCCGGCCCGTGTCCACGCGGGCTTTGGCCAGCAGCGGCTGCACGTCCAGCTCATAGGCCGCCATCAGCGTGCGGTTGGCCAGGATGACGTCGCCGGACGCCTGCGCCGCCGCCAGCTTGTCCCGCTCAACCAGCAGCGCCTTGGCGTAGGCCGTCTGCGTGTTCATCACCGACTGGATAATGCCCTCCATGCTCCCTTCGATGTTGTGCGACTGGTCGAGCATGTAGACGATACCGTCGGCGGTCGCCGCCGTCGCCGGGTCCAGCGAGGCATCGACGATCTGGTCGAAGATCAGGAACAGCTCCAGGGGGTTCGTGGTCCCGGCCATCAGGTCGTCATCGCCGTACTTGCGGTTGTTCAGGTGGAACCCACCCATCTTACCCTCGTCGATCAGGATGCTGACGATGTGCTCGATGTTGGCGCCCTGGCAGTGGTGCCCCAGGTCCACCAGCACCTTCGCCTGGTCCCCCAGCCGGTTGCACATCATCAGCGACATGCCCCAGTCCATCAGGTCCGTCGTATAGAAGGCCGGCTCGAAGAACTTGTACTCCACAGCCAGCGTCATGTCCGGGTCCATAGCGTCGTACAGCGCCTTCAGCCCCTCGTAGATGCGGTGCTTGCGCGTGCGCAGATGGTCCTGGCCCGCATAGTTGGTGCCGTCCGCCAGCCAGATGCCGATGACCTTGGACCCCATCTCGCGCGTGATCCGCACGCAGTCCACAAAGTGGTCGATCGTTGCCTGCCGCACGTCCGCAAAGGGGCTGCCGATACTGCCCAGCCGGTACTGCTGCCCCATAAACGTATTGGGGTGGACGGTCCCGATCTTCAGCCCGCGCTGCTCGGCGTACTCCCGCACCGGCCCAAAGCGCCCGTCGTCCGTCACGTCCCACGACACGTGGCTGGCCATCACCGGGCACACGCCGACCACGCGCTGGATCTCGGCGCAGTCGTCGATCTTGTCCCAGATGTGCCGCGCCGCGCCCGCCTGCCGGAAAACGCCGTAGCGCGTTCCCGAATTGCCCACCGCCCATGAAGGCAGCTCGATCACCTGTCCTTTGATCCTGGACAGGGCGCCGTCGACGTCAATCCCCCTGGCCGCCAACGTCTCGGCCAGGATTTCATACTGTCGTTCCCAAAGTTCCATGCGGTGTCTCCTTAGGGTGTCATTCTTGCCATCATTCGGGAAGGTTACTCGCCGCGATTCAACGCCTCCAGCGGCTTCGTCCAGTACTTGATCTCCGTCAGCCGGCTCGCCAATTCCTCGCGATCCTCTGGTCCTGCCTGGATCGGATAGCCGCCGAACTCATAGGCTGCGTCATAAGCGGCCAGCACGTTTTCCGGCGATACATCGCCAAGGATGTTGTGGATGGTCGCAAAGACGTACCCCCCACCTGGCGCCATGATCTTCATTCGCCGCCGCACGTCTTCGCGCACCTGCTCCGGCGTGCCCATCGGCAGCACCCGGTGCGTGTCCACGCCGCCGCCCCACAGGGTCAGGTTGTTGCCAAACC
The DNA here is from genome assembly GCA_029782215.1 of Chloroflexota bacterium. GTDB lineage: Bacteria > Chloroflexota > Anaerolineae > J102 > J102 > SSF26. The sequence continues at coordinate 8,846 of JAKOVD010000186.1, read as the reverse complement.
GCTTCTTCAGCTCCATGGCGTCCATGTTGGCGGCGTCGGTCTGCACGGTGTTGAAGCAGTCCACGCCCATGTCGATCAGGTCCTGCAGGAAGGGCATGACCGAACCGTCGGTGTGAAAGAGCACCTTGGCATTGCTGTTGTTGTGCACTGTCTCGCAGAACAGCTTGTGCCCCGGCAGCAGGAACTCGCGGAAGGTGTCCACCTTGATCATCGGACCGCGCTGGGCGCCCACGTCGTCGGCGCCGATGATCACGTCGATGTACTCCCCTACGGCATCCAGGTAGCGCTTCAGATTCGTGATCTGTTCGTGCACCAGGCGTTCGAAGAAGTGCCGGATCAGATTGGGCTGGCTGAGCAGGTGCATATAGGTCGACTGGAAGCCCAGGATGCCCTCGGTCACGAAGATGATGCCGAACACGTAGTCGGCCACAATGGCCTTGTCCGTGGTTTCCCGCAGCCGCTTGGCGAAGTCCCGCGCCCACACCAACTCCTCGTCCGTGACCTTGATCCGCCCCATGAAGTTGCCGTCATAGGTGTCGAACCATTGGTCGATCTCGGCCGGAGTCTTGGCATGGGCCAGCGGATGGTATTTCACCGCAAAGCCCTGCGTGCCCTCCTTGGGCGCCTCGGCGATCTTGACGCCGTGCTCCCACCATTCAAAGTCCCCGTCCGCATTGATCGTCGGGTTAAAGTCCACCGGCACCAGCCACTCGCTGCCATCCACCCACGTCCACGGCTTGAACTCGGCGTTGGGGATGCCCAGCGACATCTTGTAGCGGGGCAGCGTCACCGTGTCCACGTGCAGCCGCTCCGCCACCGCGGCTTCCAGCTCCGGGGTCTGCACCCAGGTGTGGAACACCCGCGCCCGGCCCCCCAGCCCCAGGTAGCGCTTGAGGTTGCTGTAGGCGCGCAGGTTGATGCCGGTGACGCACGTGCTGCCCAGGTCGATCGGTACCCGGTCAGCCTCTTCATGGCGGATCGCCGCCAACACTCGTTCTCGTGAATTCATGATCCTGTCCTTGCGCGTTGAACGTCCAACGCCTTCGCGATTTCCGCCAGGTGATAGCGCGGGTGAGAAGAGAACCCGTGGCATTCCGAGCCATCGGGAAAATCGACGTTCCAGTTTTCCCAGGCCGTGGGATGACCGCCTTCCACCCAACGGCCCCAGCGCGCCCGGATGATGGCAATCGCTTCATCGTAGCGCCTGTGCTGCCGCAGCGCTTCCAGCACGCGGTGGTGCATGTACGGGCTGGCAATCACCATCTTGCCCGCCATGTGCCCATCGTCCAGGTCGAGCGACCGGGCGACTACGGCATCCAGCAGGGCAGGCGCCTCCGCCGGCTCCGCCGCGCCCGTCAGCACCGCCAGCGCCGCCGCCAACTGCGAGTAGGTGGCGCCCTCGCGGTCGTCATACCAGCACCCGTCGCGCCAGAAGGCCTCTCGCGCCGCCTGCCTGAGCGCTGCCGCCACTGCCGTCCACTCCGCAGCCTCTGCGGCGTGCCCGGACTGTGCCGCCAGGCTCGCCGCCAGTTGCAGCGCCAGGACAAAGTGCAGGTTGTAGATGGCGTTCGGCTCCGCCTTCGACATCGTCGACCAGTCGACGAACAGCCGCCTGCCCGCCGGGGTGATCAGCAGACCGTCCTCCCCGCCATCCTGGCGGAAGCGGGCGATCATCGCCGTCAGGGCCGGCCACATCTCGGCCAGGAATGCCCTATCTGCGCTCAGTTGCGTATAGTGGTAGAGGAGCTCGACCCACTGGTAGTTGAAATCCACCACCACGTAGGCCAGGGCCTCGCTGGGCAACACGCTTGGCAGCGTCCCGTCCGCAAAGGCGCCCTCCGCCGCCAGTTCGATCACGCGGCGCATCGGTCGCAAATCATCGCTCATCGCCGCCAGCACCAGGCTGTCGATCAGCGGGTCGCCCACCCACTGTGCGTGCTCGCGCCAGGGATTGTCCACAAAGCCGTCGGACAGACAGGCGATCAGCGTTGTTTCGCATAGTTTCACGATCTGCGCCATCAACGGATCGACCTCTTCCAGCCTATGGGTGATCGCCAGCGGATACTCGCTCACGGTGGCGTGCAGCCGGATGCGGAAGTGCGGTCCCGCCGGCCCCACCACCTGGAAGAGCAGCAGCCGCCCCCCGCGCATGGCGAAGGGCTCGCCCATCTGGTCCCCTGCCCGTAGCCGGAAGCGGTCGGTCATCCGCACCCGGCAGTAGGTGGCCGGGTCCGAGAGGTAGGGCTCGTCCCCCTTCACCTTCTCCGTGTAGCTGACCGCCGCCTGTTCCTCGCCTCCGGCCCCGCGCACGTCGAACCAGCCCTGGCAGGTGTAGCCCCGCCCCAGGTCGAACGCCCACAGCGCCGTCTCGCCTGCCGCCAGGCGCGGCGCATACCATCCGTCCTCATCCGGCGCCAACGCCGCCCGCCCCGCCCCGCGCCAACTCTCACGCAGCGCCAGGTGCGGATCGGCCTGGAGATGGAGGGGATAGACACCCTGGCGGCTGCCAAGCGCCTGCACCAGCAGCTCGCGCTCGACCAGCAGCGGCACTGCCCGCACGCGGGTGCGCAGCCACGGGTGCCCGCCCGCATAGGTCACCACCCGCGCCGGGAACCAGGCGGCGGCATCGAAATCGGGGTCCGTCCAGGCTTCCACCAGGCGCAGGTCGCGCTCTTCCACGCCTGCCTGGTAGATGGACACGCGCGGCACGAACGGCGAGAACGACGGGTCGCGCCGCGTGCTCCACGCCGGGCCGCTCGTCAATACGACCTCGCCGTCCACCGTCAGCGCCGCCAGCAACCCCGCCGCGCCCCGGTGGACATAGGCAAAATGGGAATAGCCCGGCTGGTAGACCTGCACCGCCAGGGTGTTGCGCCCGGCGGCGAGGTATGGGGTGACGTCGATCCGGTCCACGGCCTGGGCGTGCGGCCAGCAGCGCGCCGGCCCCCGGCTCACGAAACGCCCGTTGATCCACAGCTTATACCGGCTGTCGGCCGTGATCAGCAGCTCCGCCGCCTTGGGCGCCTGCGCCAGCTGCCAGTCAGCCGGCGACCGGAAACGCAGATACACCTCCTGCAGGTCGAAGGGATGCTCGGAGCCGATCCAGACCGCGTCCGCCGGAAAGACCACGTCGCCTGCGGTATGGCCGCCGATCATACCGCCGCTCCTGCGCCGAGCAGCGTGTTGTACTGCTTGGCCAGGTCCAGGGCCAGCCCATAGGCCCGCATCAGCCGTTTGGGCGGGGTATCGGGCTGGACGAAATGGCCGGTGTTGAAGATATACCCTCCCCCCGGCGCATAGATGGCAAAGCGCTCGCGGATGTACTGGGCCAGGCTCTCCTCATCCGTCAGCAGCAGGGCATCGACCGTGTCCAGCGAGCCGTACAGGACCAGCTTGTCGCCGTACTGTGCCTTGATCGTCGCCGGGTCCATGCCGGCGCTCTCCTGGATCGGGTGCAGCATGCTCGCCCCCATCTCCACGATGTCGTCCATGATGTCGATGATATAGCCATCGCTGTGCAGGTTCATGTGCGCGCCCCGTCCCCGCACGTGCTTCACCACGCGCTCGGTGTAGGGCTTGATCAGCCGCCGCCACAGCGGCGGCGAGAACAGCATGATCCGGTTGCTCCCCCAGTCGTCCGAGGTCTGGATGATGTCCACCCCCGCCTCCAGACAGCTATCGGCCAGGGCGCACAACCAGTCGGCGTAGCGGTCGAACCAGGCCGCCATCAGGTCCGGGTTCTTCTTCAGGTTGGCCCAGCACTTCTCGATGCCCAGGAAGCTGCTCGTGCCCTCGACGATGCCCCACATGTGAGCGATGATGGCCCGTTTGTGACCCTGCTGCTCCACGGCCTGGCGCACGTTGGCGCCTGCGAAGTCGGGGTTCCAGGCATTGAAGTCGATCCATTTGCCATCGCGCGGGTCGTCCAGGGGCAGCTCGACCAGCTCCTTGATATCGATCTTGCGGCCGAGCTGGTTGGGGTACGGCGTCCAACCCACAAACAGGTCGAGCCCGAACTCGTCCATGAACTGCTCGCGCGGCCCGTATTCGGCCTGCAGCATGTCGAGAAACTGCCGCTGGTACAGCCAGCAGTCCAGGGGCGTGCGGTCGACGGGCTGGCGGTTCAGCGTCGCCAGGACGCGCTCTTTCGAATTCACAGGAGGCCTCCGGTCGTGCTTGTTGGGCCTGCCAGGCGGGCTCTTGCCATCTCAGTCCTCCACCACCGTCAGGTTGAGCGCCGCACGCCACGATGGCTCATCGAGTCCGGCCACGTAGTGCACGACCGACCGTTCCAGGTGCACTTGCTCCCATTCCGGGATGATGTCAAGCAGCTCGCTGGGCAGGTGGCGGATGATCTGGTAGTAGTCGTACTCCATCAGCCGGTAACCCGACGTCGGCGAACCCGCAAACCGCGGGTGCGGCGGCACGATCCCATCCTCCACCATCGCCCGGTCCAACTGGTCGGACATTTGATCCAGCAGCGCCAGCTTTCGCTCCCACGCCGTCTCGCGGCGCACTGCCTCGTCCACGATCGTGCCCAGGCGGCCGTACATCCGCGGCAGCCGCCGGAAAAAGGCCATCATCCACTTGTCATACGGGTAGTAGACCTTGTCCAGCATGAAAGCCATCTGCAGGCCCCAGCGCATCGACTTGGCAAAGGCCACCGACGCAAAGTACTCGTTGTTCCGCAGCAGAGCGCGCTTCATGGCATAGGTCCCCATGCCGGAGTAGTAGCGGCACCAGTGGGCCAGGCGCCGCAGCCGCACCGGCTCGGGGTAGTAGCCCTTCAGCGTCTGGCGCACCGCCGTGAAGCGGCCCGACGGATCGTGCCACACCTCGCCGTTGATCACGTGCGTGACATCCTCCTCCGGGATGCTGAGCCATTCCTGGTCGGACACGGGCGGGTGGTCAAACCCGATGGTGCGGGTCAGAAACCCGCGCAGCGAATCGGGCGTGATGCCCGCGCCCACCACCGCCCGTTCCCCCAGGCTGTGGCCCTGGTACTCCCGCGGCAGACTGCCTTCCAGCGCCTCCTGGATCACCGGCCAACGCGTCTGCAGGAGGTCCTGCGGCATGATGGCGTCAATGCGCAGGCCCCAATGATGGTCGCGCGAGAAATCATCGTCCAGGCGCAGGGCTTCCGACCCCAGCCCCCAGACGCCGCAGGCCATCTGGTTGAACTCGTCGGGGAACCTGGAAGCCAGTACCGGCTTGACAAGCTCTTCGAAAAACCCCTTGCTGAGGTCAATGATCGAGTCGGACATCGTGTTACCTCCAGTTGTGATTCAGTGTGTGCGTCACTTATCTCGTAGTAACGACTTCAGTCGCTCTACCTCTTGTCGTCTCGTCGTGGCGACTTCAGTCGCCTCTCTTCAACACTCGCAACAGCCAAATCTCCTGCCGCGGGCTGAGCTCGCGTTAGAACCTGCTTCAGCAGGTTGACCGGTATCAGGCCAGGAACTCATTCCTGACCGAGCCGGCTGGCTGGGCGCTCCCTATGTCACTGCGAGGCCCGACAGGGCCGAAGCAATCCCCAACATCCTTGGAGATTGCTTCGCTCGCAAACTACCGCTCGCTCGCCATGACAGCTCGCATTGGGGTCTCAGCAGACTCGTCGTAGCGACTTCAGTCGCCTCCTTGCTTCTTCACTCTGGCCACATCCTCGCGCGCCTACGCCGCCGCGCCTCCGTTCGCCGGCTCCGCCGGCAGCGCCACTGCGGACGAATGCGCCAGCCGCGCCAGCGAAGCCGCCGATCGCGGCATCATGTCCGTCACGCGGCCATCCGACATGACCACGATGCGGTCGGCGATGCGCAGGATCTCTTCGGCATCGGTTGAGATGACCAGCAGAGCCATACCTTGGTCCGCAAGCGCATCGAGCGCTTCGTAGATCTCGGCGCGGGCGCCGACGTCCACCCCGCGCGTCGGCTCGGCCAGCACCAGGATGGCGCTGTTGTTCTCCAGCCACCGCCCCAGGATGACCTTCTGCTGGTTGCCGCCCGAAAGCGTGCCGATTTCCTGCTTGGCGCCCCCTGCTGCCCTGATTGAGAGCTTCTCTCGCCAGATTTCAAAGCGTTCGGCCATCACGCCTGGAAAAAGCACACCATACCGAGCCAGGTTGCCCCACGCGGCAACCGTCAGGTTCTCGCCTGTCGTCAGAACGCTGAAAAGACCCTGCGTCTTGCGATCGACCGGCACAAAACCCAAGCCGCGCTTCTTGGCCTGCGAGGGTCCCGAAGGCTGGCCCTCGACACCTTGCAGGACGATCTGGCCCGTCGCCAGGGGGCGCAAGCCGAAGAGCGCCTCACCAAGTTCCAGCGCGCCGCAGCCCAGGCGGCCAAACAGGCCGACAATCTCGCCCTTGTGAACCTCCAGGTCCACGTCGAAGAACAACGGCTGCAGCGTTGCCCCGTTCACTTGCAGCAGCGGCGCCTCCGCCTTGGTTTCCGCCCGCTCATGCTCGTGATGGGTGAAATCCTTGAGCGATTCGCCGGTCATCGCTTCCACGATCCGCTCGCGGGGAAACTCGGCGATGGGCCCCTTGGCCACAAGGTTTCCGTCCCGGAACACCACGACCTCGTCCGCAATCTCCGGCACCTCGTTAAGTTTGTGCGTGATATAGATCACCGCCACACCCTCATCACGCAGTCTTCGGATGAGCGCGAAGAGATGGTCCACCTCCTCCGGAGACAGAGCCGAGGTGGGCTCGTCGAAGATCAGGATGCGGGCGTTCGCCACCAGCGCCCTGGCAATCTCCACGATCTGGTGCTCCGCCACACTCAGGTCAGAGACCAACGCCCGCGGATCGATGGTGACGCCCAGGTCGGAAAGGATTTGCTTTGCCCGCTGCCGGGCTTCGCTCCACGCGACAAGCCCCCGCCGGTTGGGCAGGTTGCCCAGAAAGATGTTCTCGTACACCGACAGCGTCGGCGCATTCATCATCTCCTGGTAGATCACACGAATCCCCTGTTCCTGCCCCTCGCGGGGCGTGAGGATCCGCACTTCCTTGCCATCGATCGTGATCTGGCCCTCATCCGCGATGTAGGCGCCAGAGATGATCTTGATCGCAGTCGACTTCCCAGCGCCGTTCTCGCCGAGCACCGCCAAAACGGTCCCGCCTTTGACGCTGAGATCAACCCCATGCAGCACTTCGACGCCGCCAAAACTCTTGTGCAGCCCGATCGCATCGAGCTGAAACGCCGCGCGGCTGACGCTGCTCTGTCTGTTGTTCGGCTGGGCCTGCGGCTCCTTGACGCTCATTTCCCACCCATCCTGATGCGGAGCTGGTCAAAGGCGACGGCTGCAATCAGAATGACGCCGCGGGCCACTTCCTGCCAGAAGCTGGAGAGTCCCGCCAGGGTCATCCCGTTGTTGACGCACGTGAGAATGAGCAGGCCCAGGATAGTGCCCAGGACCGTGCCACGTCCCCCTGCGAGGCTGGCGCCGCCGAGCACCACCGCCGATACCACCGACAGTTCCAGGCCAAGGCCCGCAATGGGCGAGGCTGCCGTAAGCTGCGAGGTCAGCATAAGCCCGGCCACACCTCCCAGAAAACCGGTGAGGGCGAATGTCGCAAAGACCGTGAGATTATTGCGGATGCCCACCAGGCGGGCCGCCGTGGCATTCGACCCGATCGCGTAGATGTTGCGGCCGTAGACCGTGTTGCGCAGAATGAACCACACCACGAGTGCAACCGCAGCAATGATATAGAAGGCCACGGGTACGCCGAACCACTCACCCTGACCCATAAACCGAAAACCCTGCACCCGCAGCGTTTGGCCGTTCGAGAGGATCTTGGCCAGACCGCGGAAGATGGCGAGTGTGCCGAGCGTCGTGATCAACGAATTGACCCGTACCACCGTCACCAGGAAGCCGTTCAGCATCCCGATAAGCAGCCCGGCGATGACGGCGACCAAGACCCCAAACAGGACCTGCTCCTTGCCGCCGTTTGTGACCACCGCAAACAACATCCCCGTAAACGCAGCATTGGACGCCACGGACAGGTCAAAGTTGCCTGAGATGATCAGCATCGTGGACGGAAACGCCAGCACAGCCAACACCGACAGCGACAACACAATGTTGCGTATGTTGCCCATGGTGAGGAAGAACTCGGACTGCGTCGCCAAAAAGAGCACAAGCACCACAAAAAACACCAATAGCATCGCCTCGGTCGAAGCGCGAGCGAAGACTCTGCGCACGAAGGACTGCTTTCCCCCTACTGCCATACTGGATTCCGAAACCTTACTGGTCAAGTTGTAATCCTCCCTCGGTTCAACTGTTTGGCGCCATCACCTCCGCCACGACGTTGCCGTCGTGGCGGAGGTGGGAAGAGGGGCATGGAAAGGGCTCGTCTCGCCGGGCGCCAGCTCGGCAGCTCGCCCTCTTCAGGCTTGCGGAGACTGCACTATTGGGCAGGATAGTACTGGTCGATGTTGTCCTTGGTGATGGCAACATGATCGACCAGGATCGGGCCTTCCACCTTTTCGCCGTTGACCATCTTGATGATGGCCGGGATCAGGTACTTGCCGTAGAACTCGGGGAAGTAGGCGACCGAACCGGCCCACCACTTGTTGTTGCGGATCTCGTCCCACGACGTCTTGTCGGCGCCCTGGCTGGCGAAGATCACCTGGCCCTCGCGGCCGGCCTCGCGCACCGCCGCCAACATGCCCAGGCACGAGTCATCGTTGATGCACAGGGAGACGATGTGCTTCTTGTCCGGGTTCGCGGTCAGGTAGTCGCGACCCTTCTCGAAGCCGGGGTCAACGCGGTCCGAGTCGAGCCGGGTGATCAGCTTCGTCCCGTCCATCGACCACTTCTCGAAGTCGCCGTAGTCCACGTTCGGGCAC
>JAKOVD010000184.1 GCA_029782215.1 Chloroflexota bacterium | reverse complement strand
CAACGATTGTAGGTGCGTCTTGCCGCGCTCTATAATGTTCATGGGCTGTGCGTGTCCTTGTGTGGTCGTCAACTTCACAATGACCGCATGGCCCTTTTCTGTCAATCCCCGCTGCCACCACCCGCCATCTCAGCTTCCCATCGAGGCCCGCACCCGTCGCACATCCCCTCATACGTCACCAACACAGTCTGGAACCGACTGTATTGACACCTCAGGGGCCGATGCTATAATGAGAGAAGCTGTTAACGCCATCCCTCACAAACGAGTATGGCAGCTTCTACACCGGGGAATCGACGACTTACGGTCGGAACTTTGCAGTTGCATCGAATGGTGCGGAGGCTGACTGTCCGGCCTCCCTCATGAACCAGAGGGGGGCAAAAGGCGACACTGTCGTCGTCAAGCCAACGTTGGAGTGGGCCATCATGTCAACCAAAAACCTGTTCGTTCTGTTCGTCGGGCTGGGGCTGGTGGTTCTGTTAGTTGCCCCCGGTTGGGGTTGGGCGGATACAAGACCAGGCATTGTCTCCGGCGTCGGAACGATGCCGGGAACAACCCCGCAACCGCAAGGGGAGGGCGCCTTCGTGCCCGAAACAACGCCAGCGGCGGGGACGACTGTCTTTCTGCCGCAGGTCCTGCGTGCGCCACGGCCGGCCCTGCCCGCGGTACAACAGGAGTGTCTGCGCTGGTTGAAGCAGAATCGCGTCCTGCTGGGGCCGGGCAGCGGCCAGGATAGCCAGGGCGCGTTTGCCCCCCAGGTGGTTCGCCTGGACGATGGCCGTTTCCGGCTCTACTACGCCGGCTTCGACGGCCAGCGCGTCCGCATCCTCAGTGCGATCTCAGAGGATGGCACGCAGTGGTCACGCGAAGCCGGGGTGCGCCTGGGCCCGTGGGGCAACTACGTGGCGGTCGAGCATCCAGACGTCGTGAGGCTGGCTGATGGCCGTTGGCGCATGTACTTCAGCGCCCGCACGTCACAGCCCGTCGTGGCCAACCTCCATGTGGCCATTTCAACGGATGGGCTGGCATGGCAGGTCGAAGGCCTTGCGGTCAGCCACGGCGGGACCTATGACACGCAACTGGCACGGAGCCCGGTCGTCGCCAAGAACAGGCAGGGAGGCTACCTGCACTTTCCGGGCGGTGTGTACCGCATGTTCTACGATGGCTACGACGGCCATCAGCACCGCATCCTCAGTGCTACCTCGAGGGACGGCGTGGTGTGGCAGAAGGAAGGCGTGAGGTTGGCGAGCGATGTGATGCACTTTGCCGACCCCGACGTGGTAGCCCTGGGCGATGGGTCACTGCGGCTGCTGTTCGTGGCTTCGCGCCTGGAAACGTCTGCCGCCGCAGCTTCGCCTGAGGTCCTGGCGCCGGATCAGCTCGGCAGTGGCACCATCATTCTCAGTGCACTCTCTCTGGATGGTCTGGCCTGGTTGGTCGATGAAGGGCTGCGTCTGGATCATGGCGACAGCGATGACCCTGACAGCGACGGAGTCTTTTCTCCGGCTGTCACGCTGACGGACACCGGACCGGTCATCTACTTCACAGCCAGCGATGGGCAGATCCAGGCCATCATGAGCGCTGCCGGCATGCCCGGTAATGCCCCCCCTCTGAGCCATATCCACCTGGAGCGAACCTCCGTGGCTCAGGGCGAAATCGTGGCTGCCTACGATGTCACGAGCTTCCCTGCGCCTTTGCTGCCCAATCTCTTTCTCATGGGGTCGATCATGCGCCAGGGTGAAACCCTCCCCAATTTCACTATCAGCAAAGTCCCTATCGCACCGGGAGCGGGCACGGCTCGCCTGGACACGGACTTTGTGGGCAACAACGTGACTGGCAGCGATAGTGTGCAACTGCAGTTCTGGCAGCAGATCGGCGAGACCTGTCCCAGCCCAAACGTCTGCTATCCGGTAGGCTACACGGTGTACCAGGAAACAAAGCGAGATGTGGCCCTGTGGCTTCCGGGTAGGGCGGCCACCGTCACCCTGCTTGACGCTCGGGAATGGCTGCCTGAACAGGATGCTGTGTTGGCTTCCGGTCCCTACCTCACCGCCCGGGTGAAGTACACCTACCGCAACGTGTGGGGTGGCGCCGCTTTGATCGATCTCGAAGCGCTGCGCAGCGACGGCTCTAAGATCGAGCTGGAGACGACTCCCGCCGTCATCTATCCGACGCAGGACGTGCGGTCGGGCCTGGCAGTGGTGGCCGTGCCCGTGAAATACACCGGAACCCAGAGCTCTGACACGGTCACGCTGCGGGCTGTGGTAAGGGTCGGGCTCCAGGAGATCGCCTCAGCGACCAAGTCCTTGCCTAAGAGGTGGCAGCCGCTTGCCACCGGGAGCATCTCATCGCTGCGGGTTGAACAGGATGTTTCTCATACCGCCCGTGTGATCGTCGGCTACACTTACACGCCTCTGGCCGGCCATAAGGCTCCCGCCTGGCTCAAGGCCACTGTGCTGCAGAACGGCGTGGAAACGCCGGCCGGTCTGTTCCGCGCGACGCCCATCCAGGTCACCCCCGGCAGCGGTGAGGCCGCGATCGAGGTCAGGTATCTGGGCGAGTCGGGCAACTATGCCACGCAGCAGGTTCGGGTCACCTTCGCGACAGACGGCTGGCAGATTGAGGAACGTGAGTTTGACAAGACCATCCCCTGGCAGATGGCGGAAAGAGGCGAGGTTGCCGTCGTGCCGGGGCCTGCGGCCGTGCGCGAAATGCCTCGAAACGGCTCCGAGCTGGAAGTCCAGGTGCGCTACACCTATGATGGTCTGAGCACAGACCGCGCCACGCTGAGATTCGAGGCCCAAAGAGAGGGGGTTCACTTTGCACAGTTGCCGGAGGAAGAGCTCGAAGTAAGCCCCGGCGATGGCGTTGCCCGCACCGTACAGGTACACTACGGCGGCGCAGGGCTGCAGGAGGTATCGGACAGGATACGCATCACACTGGTCAGCAAGCGAACCGGTGAGGTGCTCGACACCTATGATCTCGAGCGGCTGAAGATATGGAACCCACCTTCCACTGGCAAGATCAACAGCGTCGCCATCCAACGCGTCAACGACTGGAAGGCCGACGTCACCGTCAACTACGACTACAATTCGCCGCTGGATGAACCTGCCTGGCTGTCCACCACCTGGTATGAACGATTCATCGTCCCGCCGCCTCTCAACTATCGTGACGACGTCCGCTACTTCTTTGACGAAACCCTTGCCACGCTGCAGGAAGGAACATCCCGCACCGCCACCTTGACGGTGTACTACACAGGCTCCCTGTTGAACCTGAAGACCGATGTGCTGCGCGTTGACATGCAGGTAGGGCGCCTTGAACCGAACAGGATCACAGGGACAACCCAGGTTGACACCAACCGCCGCTGGTCGCCACCGCCTGAAGGCACCGTGGAAGCGGTCGAGGTGACCGACGTGGATGGCCGCAACATCACGGTGCAGGCCAAGTACTCGCTCCAGGCAGGGACCTGCACCTCGGCCACCCTGCGTGTCGAGGTGTGGAAGTCCGAACGCCGCGGGCCAGCCGCCGACTTTTCCGGCGACACACCCATCAGCTGCACTGGCAGCAGCGGGGTGACGGTGACGGCGCCCGTTAGCTACACCGGCGACGTCCCCTATCTGCAGACCACCCTGCTCAGGCTCCGGTTATATGTGAACGGTCTGCCGGTGCGGCTGAACGATGGCAAGGATCTGCGCAGTACGTTCGAATTCGCCAAGGAATGGTATACGAATCCACCGGGCTTCATTGGCGAGCCCCACGCTACCTGGATCTCACCGCGGGAGATGGCGGTGCAGTTGGACTACAACTACCCCCAACAAGGAGTGCTGCAGCCTGCGGTTACACTGCGGCAGGACGGTGACGATGTCAGCGCACGCTTCGACATCGACATCTGGCCTGCCACGATTGTCAGTCCGGCAGACGGCAAGACCGGGAAGCTCAATCTGCGCCTGCGCCTGAAGGACGAGTATACCGATGCCTTCACGACCGATGAGCTTGAAGTCAGGCTGAAAACCCTGAACCAGACGAAGCTAGCCCAGGTGACAGAAGTATCCCTCCCTTGGCAGGAATTTGAACATGCGGGGTACCGCGCCGCCTACAGCATCGGTGCGCCGCAGTTCAGCAGCGACGGCGTCACGCTTGAAGCCGGGAGCATTGTGGTGGATAACCCTCTTCAGTACGACGTGGGATTGCCCCACGGCGCCTACCTGGCCATGAAGCCGATCCTATGGCGGAACAATGTGCCCTACCTGAAATCAGACGACGAGGACCAGGGCGAGTTTCTTCTTGACTATACCCCTGACAACTGGATCGGATCCGGACACACCGTCAACAACAGCGTCTCCGCCGCCTACGCCAAGCCTGTGGGATCGCCGCAGTTCGACGACGTGAGCCTCGTCCTGTACGCGGAGGATCTGCCTGTCTACAGCAGCACGTTTGCCATCACGCCCATCGAGATGGGGCGCTTCTCACCGCCAGACGCCATTGTCAACGTTGAATTTGTGCCTGGCCTGTATGAGAGCGGCACCTCCATCCTGCCTCCTGCTTCGGATTTCGTCCGGCAGCGGGGTGAAGCCCTGTTGGTGGTGACCTATGCCAAGAATTCGGATATCCCAGGCATGGCGATCTGGCCGGTAGAGTTCCAGGGCGAAGGGAGTGGTTTCTATCCCTTTGAGCTGGTCAGCGACGAAAGCGTTCCCGTAGACCAGGGACTGGGAGCGGCTATCTTCAAGTTCCGTGCGCACGATGCCTGGATTGCCTCGCTCGCCGAACGCTCGGCGCCCATCAGTTGGTCACACCCGTTTGGCGACATCTACGGCACCATCACCTTCGAGATGGGCGTGCCGGGTCAAGATCCGGTAGCCAGAAAGGGGATCGTGAGCTCCCACCCCGTTCTCTATCAACTGGCAGATGTCGGCGAACCAGCCGGTCGCGCCAAGCCGTTCCCGAACACAAACGAGATCTTCAACATCTCCTACTATCTACCCCCCGACTCACCCTACCAGCCGCCGATCTTTATGGGCGCGATTGCGCTGAAGGACGGGGCGCCGCTGCCTGGGATGACTATGCTGCCCGTCGTGATCGAGAGTACGGGAACCGGCACCATCAGTTCGGACATCCCCTTGGTACTCTCCTATGAGTCCAGCGACGTGCCTGACGCTTCGCTGACCGCCGATGAGATCATGGTGTTCCTCTACGACGCGCAGGGCCAAGAGAAGGCGCCTTTCTATCGCGAAACCTTCCCCTTCGCTGCTACGTGGACGAAGACGGTTGATGAAGTGAAGGTGGCAACGTGCGAAACCCTCGAGCGCACGGAGACCGAACCCCCGCGCATTTCGGTGACGTTTGACTACGAGCTGTCGCAAGCCTCGCTGGACCGCGTGAACGGCTACAACGGCACAGTCAAAGCTTGGGCCGAAGGGCTCAAGTTCAGCGAAGCGGTGGGCGCCATGTCGGACAGGGTGCCCATCACCCAGGCTGGCGCCGACAGGCTCAACCTGATCATCAAACTGGAGGAAGGCGTCGCCGCACGCACCACGCACGTGGGCGTCTATCTGGAAGGCTATGGCACGGCGCGGGGTGAGGAAGCGCGCAAGGAGGGGCTGGCAAGGACCACGGTCGAATGCGCCTCGCTGCTGGTAAACGAGGACGCCTACCTCGTGGCTTCGCTCGACACGATTGAAATCAACAACGACGGCGACACCGTGACGAAGGCAGGGGAGATCATGCTGGGCACCCTGGGCGTCAGCAGCGAGGACATGAAGCAATCGGGGCGCTGGCCAATCGAAACGCAGATCGATGCCCGTTGGCGCTCAGTGGATGATTCCAGCCCCACCAACCGGCTTGTCGAAACCAAGTACCCGCTCTTCACGCAGCCCCTGTACCAACTCGGAGCAGTCATCGGGCTGTACGTGGGCGTCATCGAAGATGACTCCATGCCCGCATGGGTGGGGACCTTGATCCAGATTGTCACCCAGGTCGCCTCGATCGTCGCCAACGCCTTCGGCCAGGCGGAGATTGCGACGGCTCTGCAGGTGGTAGGCAATTTTGTGGATAAGCTGCTCGATGCCGGCTCCATGCCCGATATGATCGACGGCTGGGGCGTCCACCTGAACATCAAAGATCGCTTCGGCGTCGACAACGGCGGGCTCGTGACCGCTGACGAAGGAGCGTTCAAGAAGCAACACGGCGCGGCAAACTTCGATCCGCAAATACGAATGGAGATCCTCACGCTGCCCCCCGAGGACAAGCCGATCACCGTCAGGCTGAAGAAGATCATCGTCCATAACTGCGGCGATGACTGGGGCGGCGAGATCATCGCCCATACCCGCGTGATGGATGGCCTGTCAGCCCCTGTCGAGGCGAAGTACGGACCCAAGGGCCGCGACGACGGCGAGACCTGGACCATGGACAAGACCCTCTTCACCACAAACCGCGCCGGACCCTATCTATACGTGGAGGTCGATGTGTGGGACGAGGACGAACCGGTGCTGCTCGACGACAACGATCTGTTGGGAATCGCGGTCTGGCGGCTGGACATGCCCAACTATGGATCTGACATCTCCGACCCAGACTGCAATGGCGCCATGGCGCAGCACGTCTCAGGCTTCAACGGCGATGTCACGGTGTGCATTGAGGTGACAAGCCCATAAGCTTACAGCCAGCCAGCCTGGCAACTGGCCCAAGCAGCCGGTGGCCCCGGCTGCCTGGGCGCGCCTGAGGAACGAGAAAAGGCTGGACCTTGGGGTTGCGGCGCGCGCAGAGAAACCGGGGATTCTCCCTGAGCGGGTCGCGAACCGCAAAAAAGACTCTTGACAAAGAACGTTTGTTCTGATAGAGTAGGATAGAACAAACGTTCTTCTTCGTCTCGATCCGCTTGCACCAAGGAGACACCGATGTACACCCGCTTGAATGAGACCGAATCCGCCCTGGTCGACTTTCTCGAAGCCTGCCTGAACACGCACGCAGCCGTGCCCAGCTATGAGGAAATTCGCTGCGCCCTGAACCTGAGCTCCAAAGACCACGTCTCCCGGCTTCTGGATCGCCTGGAGAAGCTGGGGTATATCCAGCGCGAAGCCGGCCGCAGCCGGTCCCTTCATTTGCTGCGCACGCGCAACGGGGCGCAGTTTCGCCTCGGCCGGACCGTCCGTGTCCCGCTGTTGGCGGTGGCGCCGGCAAGCTTTGACCAGGCAAGCCATGACGGCTTCGATCCCGACACCTATATCGAGCTGACTCGTGACCTGGTGCCGGACGAGGCGGGCATCTATGCCCTCCAGGTTCGGGGGGATTCGATGGTGGACGCCTTCATCAGCAGCGGGGACATCGTCGTCCTGCGCCAGCAGGAAGAGGCCCGCAACGGCGACCTTGTGCAGGTCTGGGTGCGGCCCGACGAGAGCCCGACGTTGAAGCGCTACTTCCACGATGGCCATCGTGTTTGCCTCAAGCCTGAGAACCCCACGATGCAGCCGCGCTACTACCGGCCCGAAGACGTACAGGTGCAGGGACGTGTGGTCCTTGTCATCCGCCACATGGAGCGCCAGCTCGCAGCGTAAGCGACAGCGCTCCCCACGCCAGTTGGAATGGGCGGCCACAGGTGGACCGCCCCTACCGGTCACCTGCTACCTACCACCTGCTGCCTGCTACCTGCTACCTGCTATCTGCTACCTGCTCTTCTTCCCATGAACCGCCTGCACTTGGAGCGCCAGGCCGACGTGATCGAGTCGGTCCTGGCCTCACACCGCATCCAGGGCCGCGTTTGGGGTGGCACCGTCACCCCCCGCTTCGTGCGCTACGAGCTGACCGCCGCCCTCGGCACCCGCGTGCAGAAGGTGCTGGCGCTGCGCGACGAGTTGGCGCTCTCGCTGGGCGTGGCCGACATCCGGCTCTAC
>JAKOVD010000183.1 GCA_029782215.1 Chloroflexota bacterium | reverse complement strand
AAGCCGAAAAACTGCGATATACCTACTAGGGCATTAACTGTTCCAAAGACAATTAGGGTGTCCACAACGATGTTAAGTAGATTCTTCCTGTCTACAACGCCAGCCAATATGAACGCTAGCGATATGGCTTGTAGTTGTACAATGAGTCCGATTTGCCGCTCGTAAACGCCCAAAAACGATATTACAGGTGTTATGGAAAATATCGTGGAGAATACTAGGGACAGAGCATAGCCGATGATGGGGATAAGCAACGGGGTTTTAAGCCATTTTTGGTCTTTCCACAAACTCAGGAAAAGTATCCACGAGCCCAATACAAGCCAAAGCCATGTAAAAACAGCAGATTTCGTCAAATCAAAGGCTCTGGTCACTGCACGAGAGTAGAAAACAAGTGGAAAAACAAGAAGAATCAAACTCAGGGTCACAAGAAGTACAGGTGTTGGACCTTCAGAAGTGCGGCGCTGACTTTTTTTTGCCATTTAATTTGCCTCCTTTTCTATGAGTTCCAGTGTTTTTAAGTAGTGTTCTTCTTTGTCAATGTCGAACCCAAATTCCGGGCGAGAGGTAAACACAGGGTACGCTTTAACATGAAAACGACTCTCAATGTGTTCGAGGGCCTCGAGTGCGGCGGCCACGTCGGCCCGCGCAGCAGCCTGGTGCTCTGGGAGGCCCAGGTGGCCCGCCTGCTGCGGCATCCCGCGCCCTCGGAACTGAGCGTGGTCTTCGCCGGGGGCATCCACGACGCCCGCTCCGCCGCCATGGTCTCGGCCCTCGCCGCCCCGCTGGCGGCGCGGGGCGCCAAGGTCGGCGTGCTGATGGGCACCGCCTACCTCTTCACGCCGGAGGCCGTGGCCTCGGGCGCCATCGTGCCCGGCTTCCAGGAGGCCGCCCTGGCCTGCGACCGCACGGTGCTGCTGGAGACCGGCCCCGGCCACGCCACCCGGTGCGCGGAGACGGACTACGTGCGGGCCTTCCAGGCCGAGCGGCGGCGGCTGCGGGAGGCGGGCCTGCCCGCCCAGGAGGTGTGGCTGCGCCTGGAGGAGCTGAACCTCGGACGCCTCCGCCTCGCGTCCAAGGGGCTCCGGCGGGAGGGCGACGCGCTGGTCCCCGTGGACGCCGGGACCCAGCGCCGGGAGGGCATGGTGATGCTGGGCCAGGTGGCGGCCCTGAGGCACCGGACCCAGGCCCTCGCGGACCTGCACCGGGACGTGGTGGAGGGGGCGGCGGCGGTGCTCGAGGCCCTGGCCCTCCCCGAGGCTCCGGCCGCGGCCGGCGACGGCGGGATCGCCATCATCGGCATGTCCGCCATCCTCCCCGGCGCCCCGGACCTCGACGCCTACTGGTCGAACATCGTGCAGGGCGTGAACAGCATCCGGGAGGTGCCCGCCGAGCGCTGGGACCCCGCGGTCTTCCACGATCCCGCCTCCCAGAACGGCGAGATGACCCCCTCCAAGTGGGGCGGGTTCCTGGATCCGGTGCCCTTCGATCCCCTGGCCTACGGCATCCCGCCCCTCTCCCTGGCGGCCATCGAGCCGGTGCAGCTCCTCGCCCTGGAGGCCAGCCGGCGGGCCCTCGCGGACGCGGGCTACCTCGACCGGGACTTCGACCGGGAGCACACCTCCGTGATCTTCGGCGCCGAGGCGGGGACGGACCTGGCGGGCGCCTACGGCTTCCGGGCCCTCTGGCGGCAGTACGCCGGCGACCTCCCCGAGGCCCTGGACCGGGCCCTCCCGCGCATGACCGAGGATTCCTTCCCCGGCATCCTCGCCAACGGCATCGCGGGCCGCGTGGCGAACCGCCTCGACCTGGGGGGCGTGAACTACACCGTCGACGCCGCCTGCGCCTCCTCCCTGGCCGCGGTGGACCACGCCTGCAAGGCGCTGCGGTCCGGCGGCAGCGCCATGGTG
>JAKOVD010000207.1 GCA_029782215.1 Chloroflexota bacterium | reverse complement strand
GCCAGTGCAGCCGCTAGCGCTGCGCCAGGAACGGTACTTCGAGTGGATGGAAATCGCTCCGCCTGAGGTTCCGACCCTCGATATCCACGAGATCGTCGGTGAGAAGATACGTGCGGCCGCCCAACGCAGCCGCGTGCGTGACCTGTTCGATCTCTATCAGTTCACGAGACTGCAGTTCGATCGCGCGCTCGTGCGGCGCATAGCGGTCCTGAAGTGTTGGGAGACACAGTTCGCTCTTGATCCCACGGCCTTTCTCCAGGAATCCCTCAGGCTCACTACGATTGGATGGACCTGCGTCGTCTCGTGCGGCGGGGTGCGGCCGTCAGCCCGGACGAGATCGTTCGGGGTGTGCAACAGGGATACGCCTTCCTGGGCCGGATGACCGCAGACGAGGCGCTGCTGGCCGCTGATCCCTATAAACGCCAGCGTCAGGTCTATCGCCACTTGGCAGCGAGCCTCCGGCAACCGTGATGGCTTCATCCTGATTCCCAGCGGTTCTTCCGAGGTGGTTGCGCCGCCAGCGCCGTCGCAGACGTCTCAGTCCATAGACCCGCCAATCTGGCAATCCCCGCCGGTCGACGAAGGACCGTGCCGCTTGCTGGTCACCGGCTACCAGGCCCGCACACCCGACTTCAGCCGGCCGCCGTTCACGCCGCTGCTGGGCGAGGCGTACCGGGAGGGCGACCAGTGGCGATGGCGAGAGCCATATCTGGAGGTGATACGTGAACAGTAGGGCCATGCCAGGTGCGCCGATCACCAGCGTCGTCTCACAACCTTCGACTGGACCAGACTGGTCAGTAGTTGTGGCAATACCAGACGTTTGCAGCGCCGCCAGCACCCAACTGGTGTATAATGTGTGCAATACGTTGTTACAACAACAACTTCATGCACGTTGGATTCCCATAGTGATTCCGCTCGATACCCTCGACAGGCTCTACCCGATCGCCGAAGCGCAGGCGGGCTACTTCACCACCGCCCAGGCTGAAGCCGCCGGCGTCGACCGCCCCCGCCTTTCGCGCTTCGCTACCTCCGGTCGTCTGCAGCGGGTGAAGCACGGCGTCTATCGTCTGACGCATTTTCCACGTTCACGCCATGAGGACCTGTTCATTGCCTGGCTGGAAGCCGGTCCTGAAGCAGTGATATCGCACGATAGTGCCCTCGCCCTCTACGACCTCTCCGACGCCCTGCCGGCGGCCATCCATGTCACCGTGCCGCGCACAGCCTCGCGGCGGCGGCACGGACTGCGCCTGCATACCAACCAGATCGACAAGGATGAGATCACCCGCTTTGAGGGCCTGCCCGTGACCACCGTCGCCAGGACCATTGCCGACGTGGCCTCTGCGGGACTATCCGAGGAGCTCGTTACGCAGGCTGTGCGAGAGGCGGTGACGCAGGGGCTGGTGCTGCCCGAACAACTGGAACTCGCAGCAGCGCGACGCAGCCAGCGCGTGGCCCAGCTTGTTCGTCGGGCTCTGGCGAACGCCGGCCAGCAACCTGTGAGAAGCCTCGCATGACCGCCTACCGGTCCGGCGCCGCCTTCCGGCGCGCATTGGAGGATCGCCTCCTCAACCAGAGCAGCCAGACTGCCATGCCTTTAGTGCGGCTGCGCAAACTGGTGGCTTTCGATCGCTTTCTGGCCCGCCTGTTACTGGCCCAACCGGGGCTCTGGATGCTGAAGGGCGGCCTGGCCCTGCAACTGCGCATGGGTGATCTTGCCCGGACAACCA
This sequence comes from Chloroflexota bacterium, assembly GCA_029782215.1. Classification (GTDB taxonomy): domain Bacteria; phylum Chloroflexota; class Anaerolineae; order J102; family J102; genus SSF26. The sequence continues at coordinate 26,303 of JAKOVD010000207.1, read as the reverse complement.
AGGATGTTGACGTCCTGCTGAGAATCCCAGCCACAGAGGTACAGCACGCTTTGCAGACGGCAGCGCTTCTCGATCTGGACGACTGGTTCACGTTTACGCTTCGTTCGGCCACCGGTCCTTTGCCCGGACCCGATGAAGGCGGTATACGCTTCTTCGTCACCGCACGGGTGGACGGGCGCGTATTTGAGAGCTTCCATCTGGACGTAGGCAGCGGTGATCCCGTCATCGAATCGGCTGAGAACTTCACAACCCCACCCCTCCTCGCCTTTGCCGGCATCCCGCCCGTAACGATTCCCTGCTATCCGCTGACACAGCATCTGGCGGAGAAGGTGCATGCCTATGTTCGGCCGAGGGCCACGGGAGAGAGCACACGAGTCAAAGACCTGGTTGACATTCTCCTCGCCGCCGGCCACATGCAGGTCAGGGGTTCGGCCCTCATGGCGGCAATCCATGCCACCTTCGCCGCCCAGGGCGATACCGAGGTGCCTTTGACTCTCCCGGCACCGCCGGAAGGCTGGGCGACGGCCTTCAAAAGGTTGGCCGCGGAGGTTGGATTGCCGCAGACGACCCTCAGTGATGCCTTTGCCGCTGCATGCCGCTTTCTCGACCCCGTATTGAACGGCTCCGTTGCCGGAACATGGTCACCCACAGACCAAGCGTGGACAGACGACCTGTCGCCAGACGATGGCGCAGACAACGCGAACTTGAGTGCACCCCTCCGTCCCTTGCCGGGACTTTGAGGGCCCAACCCTGCCGGCACAGGTTGATGGCAGCGAAGGACACCAGAACGGAGGCCGGGCGTCTCGTGGTGGCTTCGCTCATCCGTTTCGCCCTGAGCGTTCGGGGGTTGTCTGTGGGCGTGCGGCTGGTATTCCCCTGGATCCATCGTCAGATTCCGAGAAGCCATCGCAGCAGATTGGCAAGTGGCAACCTAACGCACGTGTACAGTTGTCAAGGCCAACTTAGTACTGGCCGTGACACAGTCGAAGGTGATCAGGGACTACATTGGCTGCTCGAAGCTGAAACTCAGCTCATGCCCGCCCTCACCGGGCCTGCCCTGAGCGCAGTCGAAAGGGCATCGACCAGCGCATTCCCGTGCCGCCGCAGACCGGCTAGGTCATCGCCTTCCCCGTGCCGGGTGGTCTGCGATAGGGAATTGTTTGTGGCCCCTGCGTCAGAAAACAGATCGAAGCTCGCCCTCCCTTCTGCCTGCTCAGCGTACGCACAGTCGCCTCGATGTCGCGTGTGGGCGTGAACAACGCCCGCCGGATCTGGTCGTCACTCAGCCCATCGCTGTATACGTACACATCCGCCTGCATCTGCACCTGCGCCTGGACTTGCACCTGCCATTGATCCTGCGCCTCAAAGCCCGGCTGCGAAATGAGTTCCAGCACGCCTTGCGGCGACCCACCCTGCGCCAGCAGCCCAGCATAGCGTCCGTGGTCGGGGATGCCGTCCTCACACGCCGCCACCATGATGATGGCGCCTCCCTCCCGCACGATCCTGGCGGCGGCGCTCATTCCCTTGACCGTCTGGTAGAGGTTCTGGTCCAGCGGATACCCGCTGTTCGTGGTCACCACAATGTCATAGGGTTCCTCCACCGCCGCCATGGCGCTCTCCCGCACGTATGCGCACCCCGCTTCGTGGGCCGCCAGCATGTCGCCGGCGAACACCCGTGTGATCTCGTGCCCCTGGTTCAGCGTGACGTTCACCAGGAATCCGGGCCGCGTCATCAGCGCCACCTCCCGCATTTCCTCCCAGATCGGGTTTCCCACGGTCACGCCCCAGGTCGCCCTCGGATCGGCGATCATGGCCAGACCGTGATTGCTGAACACGCTTTCCGTGCCGGCCAGCGACGGCAGCACAGCCTTAGGCCCACCGCTGAACCCGGCGAAGAAGTGCGGCTCAATGAAACCGGTGAGAATGCGCACGTCCGCTTCGAGATACGTGCGGTTGATGCGTACCGGGTGTCCCAGGCTGGTCAGGCCGAGATGCACCAGATTATCTTCGTCCAGGCAGTTGTGCTGTTCACAGCGATAGCGGTCCACCACGCCGTCGCCCAGCATCCACCGCAGTTCGGCCTCGGTTTGCCGCCGGTGCGTTCCCAGCCCATTCAGGAGCACGATGTCTTGACTTCGCACGCCTGCCAGCTCAAGCTCCCCGAGGATGGCTGGCAGCAGCCGGGCGTTTGGGGTGGCGCGCGTGATATCCGTGTGGACGACGACCACATGGTCGCCGGGCTTCACCAGCGCCGCCAGCGGGGGTGAGCCTATCGGCTGCCGCAGCGCCTCCGTGATGGCGGTCCTTTCATCCGGTAGGCCCGGTATGTCTCGCGGTGCGATAATGTGAGCGTGGTCGGGGGCTTCAACCTCGAGTCCAGCGCGACCATAGGCAAGTTTGAGACGCACGGATTCTGAGCTTCCTCGGTGGTCGGGCAGATGGCGCCAGGGCAGCCAACGTCAGTCGACGTTCCTGACCAGGCTCAGATCGCCTGTTTTGGCGGCGACGAGGACTGAGCCCATGTGGACGTCGACCATATCCGCAGTCATGGGTATGGGCATGTTCTCCAGCTTCATCTTGAGCTGGGGGTCCTTGGCTGCGGCCAGCGCCCGTATGATGTGGGCATCGGAGAAGCCAGGCACGTCCTGCAGCCGCGTCGGGAACCCGATCGCTTGCTCGAAAGCGATCATCGCTCCGGCAACCCCCATGCCAAGCTCCCGGCCTTCGAGGGCGGTGATGCCGGCATCCGCGTAACCTGCCTGGGCGAAGAGGCTGCCGACCATCCGCAACGGCTCCGCAATGGCAGGCGCAAAGAAGACCATGTAGTAGGGGTTCAGGAGCCCACAGGCGCGACCGTGGCTGAGCACATCGACCAGGGAGAAGCTGGTTAGGTGAGGCCCGCTGGTGCCGCCCAGCATGATGGCATAGCCACCCAGGTCGGTAGCCAGCCCCAGGGCCTCTCGTCCTTCGGCGTCTCCGGGACTTGCCAGCACTTGCGGTAAATAGGTGATCACCAGGCGGATGCCTTCAGCAGCGACTGCTGCCACTTTCTCATACTCGGGCTTGCCCACGGCCGAGAACAGCACCTCCAGACAGTGGGAGATACCGTCCAGGGCGCCGTCGGCCGTCAGTGTTCTCGGTGCGTCGAGCGTGACCGCATAATCGAAGACGGGGCTGGCAGGAACGATGGCCATATCCACAATCAACTTCTTCTGACCGGAGTGCACGTCTGTGATGTTGGAGTACTTCGTCAGGTGGGCGCCAGAACTGGCGGCAGTCTGAACAGCAACATGGGGTGTGAGCGTCTTGCCGCTTTGCGCCAGGGCCTGAGCGACCAAACCCGTGCCAAAGTAGCCGTCGATGCCGCCGCCCAGCGTGCGGAGCACTTCGGCGGCTTTGGTGCAGTCGATCGTGCTCCCGCCACCGAAACTGATGATGACATCGGGGCCCTCCTTCCGGAACGCCGCGGCAATACGGTCCAGATCCTCACGGGGAGCGTTGGGCGCGGCGCCGCTCACCTCCGCGGCCAGGGTGACACCGTTCTCGCTCAGGGCCTGGCGCAGACGAGCGCGAAACGGCTCCGAACCGGGAAAGGCGTCGGCCACAAGGACGGCGCGGCGCCCGTGGCGGGCGGCAACGGCGCCCACCCGGGGCAAAATCCCCTGACCGTGCACATAGGCGTCCCCTTTGAACTGGCGCAGCAGCGCACCGGCGGTTGCGAAATCAGACATGGGCAGACTCCGTTGGGTTGATTGACCGGAAGGTAGGTTCAGCGTCGGCCTTCCGCAAGCGCATTGGCAGCGAAGGCTTCGACCTTGTCCATGGCATCGCTGAAGCTGGCTGCCGTCGCCTGCAAGGCAGGATGGTTCGCCCAGTCGGCAGGTTCAAGACCCTGCTCATTGTAGGCGGCGACAAAGTAGGGCAGGCGCAGCAGTCGCTCCATCACGTCGTCAGGGACTGGTTCATCGATCTGGGGCTCCAGCGGCGCGCCACCATAAGCGCTCAGGAAGGCCTCGAAAATGTTGGGAAAGACGGTCAGAACAGCGTCGGCGCCGGCGAGCTTCTCGAGATGCCAGACACGCTGTACGCCGTCCACAACGGGGCCCAACCGCATCGAGGCAGCCATAAGCTGCGTGGGACAAGCTCTTTCCCTGAACAGCCGGTGGGTCTTGCGGAAGATAGCGATGCCGGCCCAGCGGACATCGGCTTCGCTCAACGCGATGCCCAACGCGGCTGCCTGGGCCTTGAGGGGTGGCGCATCCTCGTAACGGCCCAGCATCATGACGGCACATGAGCGCCAATGGCTCAGGTCAGTGCCGCGGGTTTCTGCCTCCGCCAACCCGGCTTGCGCCGCCTGCCCCACGGCCACGAGCTGTGACACCGTGAAGCCCAGGGTGACGTTGGTGGGAATGCCCTCGGCAGTAAGAATCCGAACGCCCTCGATGCCCTCAGCGGTGCCGGGCATCTTGACCATGATATTGGGGCGGGCAGCGTGGATGCGCCTTGCTTGCGCCACCATCGCGTCCACATCGGTCAGGTCGCGTGGGTCGACCTGGCAGCAGATGTAGCCCTGACGGGCCCCTGACGCTTGGAAGAGGGGAGCGAGCATATCGGCGCCGCGGGCTGCCACCTCAATAAACAGGCGCCACATGGCCTCACGCGGCGTCAAATCGGGGTCTCTGGCAGCTTCCTGCTGCACAAAAGCCCTCCACAGATCCGGCTGGCGCTCAATGACCTGCCACGTCAGCGGCTGGTTGGTGGTAGCGCCCCGCAGCAGGCTGTCACCGGCAAACCGGACATCCTGACCGGCGCCGTCGAAGGCGAACAGCTCAGAGGCAGCATAGGGTCCGCCCGGACCGGCCAGCCAGTCAGAGTAAATGAGGGGCGAGGAGTCCCACCACACCTCAGTGCGCGGGCCGGCAGCCTGGAGCCGCCGGATGGGATTATCGGGCATGTCTTTGCATCTCCTTGCTAGGCGATGGTGATGGGATAGCGCCCATAACGGCGGATGGCGTCGCGCATGGCCAACACGTTCTCCGGCAGCAGGTACCCGGCGAGGCTGTTGCCGCTGCTGATGATGTAGCCGCCGGACGGGGCAAGGTCGCGGACAAGGCCCTTGACCTCCTCCTCAACCTCGGCAGGTGTACCTGCGCCCAGCGTGTTCAGGTCCACGTTTCCAATGATGCACAAACGGCCTCCATACCGCTGCTTGGTCTCGCGAATGTCCATGGCCGCCTTCTCCACCGGGTGGAACGCCACGATATCCAGTTTCAGCAGGTCGGGCATGAAGGGGTGCATGTTGCCATCGGAATGCAGCACCCAGGGGATGCTGAGGTGCCGCTGCAGTTCCTGGTAGCGCGCCAGACACAGCTCACGAAACACGGAGGGCGCAAAGAAGACGCTGCTGCCAAAGGCGACATCGTCGGTGGTGACAAAGGCATCGAAGCCAATGGCCGACGCCCGCTCGGCCACCGTACACGTCCACTCCAGGTAGATGTCGAAGATGTCAGCAATCAGGTCGGGCTCGTCGTACAAAGCCAGCGAAAAGCCAGTGATGCCCATGCCCAGCATGGCTGGCATGATGCCCAATCGTGTGATCAGCCAGGCGGAGTAGTCGCCCTTGCCCTGCACATAGCGCTCTACAGGCGCCCAGAAGGCATCGCTGCGAGGGTCGGGTAGGTGAATCAGGCTGAGATCATCACGCGATTTGATCATGCCGTCCCCGTAGAACAGGCGTCCGTCCTCACCCTTGTGCTTGTGCGCGTAGACGGGCGCCCGCAAGATATAGGCCAGGTTGTCCAGACCCAGGTAGCCGGCAACCTGCCTGGCCTCAGCTACCGTGTATTGCTGGTCTTCGAGGCTGAAGGTCTGGTTCTCGGGGCCCCAACCCAGCATCTTCGTGGTGAGAAAGGGATCCACGAGCAGCTCGCACCAGGGAAGACGATCAGGTATCGTCCTGGCCAAAGCCGCCGTCACTCTCTGCTGTGAGGTCATATCCATAACAATGCGTCCTTGGGGCCCTGGCTAAAGGGAGCCACGGGCCGAATCCAGGAAGTGGAGGGTCTGGTCGGTCGTCCATACCTGGGTACAAACTCGCGCCAGCCCCGACAGGGCGGCGCGATTGTGTTCGGCTACGAACGTGGCGGTGGCATCCTCCACCACGACCACGTGGTAGCCGCGGTCTGACGCGTCGCGCGCGGTGGTTTCGATGCACATATCCGTCGCCATGCCGGCCATGAACAGACAGTCGATGCCCAGGTTGCGGATCAACTGGTCGATGCCCGTGCCATTGAAGGGACTGCTCCAGTTCTTGTCGATGACCAGTTCACCTGGCCGCGGCGCCAGTTCGGCGATGAAGTCATGTTCGAAGGTCCCTTGCGGCCAAAGGGTAAGCGAGCCGCTTGCACGCAGCGAATCGATGTCTCGGCGTCGACGTCGGGCCACAAGATCTCGTCCGTCCGGCAACAACCCACCGTTGCGGGTGTAGATCACTTCCCGGCCGGCGCTGCGAAAGGCATCCAGCAGCCTACGGGTGTTGGGAAGAGCCACTTCGGTGATCCACGGGACGTGGTACTGCGCCATGTCCGGATGCCGTTCGAGCATCAAACGCGTGAGCCCACAAGCCGGGTTCACGGAGTAGTTCTGATAGTCAATCACCATCAGCGCCGAACGCACAAGGACCATGTCAAAGGCGGGCCAGGGAAAAATCCAATCGGCAAGAGTCGTGGGCGAGTCGATGGGCTGGTGTTTCGTGACAGTCTCCATAGGCGAAGGGTCCGGCTACCGTTTCGGACGCGGGCGCCGCGCCACCGTCTCGGCGGACGCCTTTTCGGTCTGCGTGGCCGACACCGTGACGCGGCTGGTGGCCCCCTGCGCCACCAGCTCGGCAATGCGGGCGTTGATCCGCCCTAAGTCGATCGGATACGCCCCGTACTCCTTGCACGTCTCCAACACCTTCCATACGTTCCGCGACGGCACGCCACCGTGATACGAGTGGTCTGGTGCCATGATGTACGCCCCATCCGGCGCCACATCCCGCAGGCATTCGAGGCACTGCAGCTCCACGTCCGCCTCCGTCCCGTAGGGAAGCGTCTGTGAGGCCGAGATGTTGCCGATGAGGCACAGGCGCGTCCCATACTGTTGCCGCAGCCCCGCCGCATCCATCCCCGAGTTCCGCTGCACCGGGTTCAGCGCCGCGATCTTCATGCTCACGATGTCGTCCATGATGGCGTTGAGGTTGCCGTCGCTGTGCATGATGATCGGCGTCCCCGACGCCGCCAGCGTTTCCACCTGCTCGGCGATGTGCGGGTAGACATACCGGCGCCACTGGTCGGGGTTGACCATCAGCCCCATGTTCATCCCCCAGTCGTCGTGGATCATGATCGCATCCACGCCGCAGGCGATCTCGTTCAGCCCCAACTGTGCGTTCCACCGCGCCATCTCGCGCAGCACATCGTCGAACAGGTCCGGCTCCTTTTGCAGCCAACGTCCCATGTTCATCATGCCTGCCACCATCCAGGCGCCGGAGAACGGTCCCCGCACTCCACCGACCACCGCCAGCTCGCCACTGGCTAACTCGACCGCGCGGCGAGTCTGCTCCGTACGCCATGCCGCTCCCGGGTCGGGGAACTTGAGCTTGCGCCAGTCGTCGCGGTCGTTGACCACCGTGTTCTCCATCCAGGAACCGGGCCAGGAGCTCTCATCCATGCCGTACCAGGTGCCCCATTCATCCTGGTAGCGCTCGCCGTGCTGCTGGATGTTGGCAAAAGAAGTAAAACCCACCGGCGCCGTCCAGAGCATGTCAAGGCCAGTGGCGCGCGACATCCTGACCTCGTCGTCCACGTTGTGATAGGGCGAGTTGAGGCTGTCGCCCAGAATTTCGCGGATGAAGCGCAGATTGAAGTGCAATTCGAACAGGGGTACCCGGTCGGGCTGGCCGCCCCGCAGGGCGGTCAGAAAGCGGTCGCGTCCGTTCATTGGGATGGTTTCTCTAGAAAGATGGGGGTATGCCGGGCGGAGGGTCGCAGGCGCCGTTGTCGTCGCGGACCCTCATTTGTCCTGCCCTGGCCGTTGCTTGCCCACGTCGGTGTAGGCCGTGTCGGGTATGGCGTCCCGACGCTTGTAGATGAACCACAGACAAGGTTTGGCCGGATCGACTGATGAATCGGTGCCGCGCATGGGCTGGCCGAGCCACTCGATGGGCAGAATCTGGTTGACGATGGCGCAATGCGAACAATAGGCACCCACTTGGTGACGCCCCCACGTCCAATCGTAGGCATCACCGAGAACCAGGAAGTTGTAGGGCGGCGCCAGTCGCGAGCCGCTGCCGACGGTTGCATCGCCCTGCACCATGCGCGCGCCCGTCCCGCACTGGTCAAGCTGAATAACATAACGATCAGGCTCTTCGATGACGGTGACGCTGCCGTCGCGTTGAAATCCGGCAAAATGGCCGCGGTGCGCCTCCACCGAAATCTGGAGGCTTTCCTCCGGCGTCAGATCGCGCATCGCCTGGTAGCGCACCTTGATCCAGGGTTCCATCGTCAACCGCTGCACCTCCTCCAGTGTCGCCTCGCCCCATTCGCGTCCGATCACGGTCAGCAGCGCCCAGACCCAGTCGCAGAGCACATCATGGACGTACCGGTCCTCAACCAATTGCACATCAAGCAGTTGGCGCAGCGTTTCGAGGTCCGCTGCTGCAACCGCACTGTCCAACTGCTCCTGCCGGGCGGCACGGCGCGCTTCATGGGCTTCCGGATTGTCCAGCAGAACGTGATAACGGTGGGTTCCTTCCACAAGATAGACTGGCCAGAGCAGCCCCGGCGCAGTCAACACGGCGTCGCGGCTCGATGCTTCGATGTGGGCAACCGGCATGCCCGTCACCCCATAGGTGGTTGCCACCCACGGGGCCATGCTGACCCGCACCAGCTCCGGCCAGGCGCCATCCCCCTTGCGCTCCAACAAGTAATGCACGAGATGCCAGGACCATGTTCCCAGCAGATAGAGCAAGCCTCCGCTCTCGGCGTGCAGATAGCCCAGCCACTGCTCGGCCTCGCCGGTTCTGCCGGCCGCCACCGCCGCTTCGACGAAAGACCGGGTGGATTTACCGAGTTGCTCAGGTGAATCCTGCCGGATCAGACGCCCGATGGTCTCAGAATAGCGTAATGCCTGCATGGCGTCACATACCTCAGAGATAGTGGTCTGAAACGAAGCCGCCGTCGACGCGCAACGTCTGGCCAGTGATATAGCCGGAATGCGCGCTGACGAGGAAGAGCAGCGTACCGAGGAGTTCGGGCATCTCACCCAGGCGCCGCGCCGGACAGCGTCTGATGTAGGTTTCCAGGGACGCTGCGCCCGAATAGGTCATGGACGCCATCGCCAGTTCGGTCAGGAAGACATTGGGGGCGATACCGTTCACGCGCACATTGCGCGCCGCCCACTCACAGCCCAGCGTCGCTGTCAGGTGGATGACCGCGGCCTTGGCTGAGTTATAGGCGGCGCGACCTGGCTGGGCGGCGAGGCCGTTTACTGAAGCCACATTGACGATGCTGCCGCCCCCTTGGGCCAGCATGATCCGGCCAGCAGACTGGCAGCCGAAGAAGGTGCCCGAAAGCATAACCCCGATGCCCGTCTGCCAGTTTTCCAGACTCACCTCTTCCGAGGGCTGGTGTCTTGCCAGACCGGCGTTGTTCACCCAGATGTCGAGGCTGCCATATTCGCCCCACACCTGCCTGGCGACAGCTTCGACTGCCGCCGGATCGCTGACGTCGAGCGGCCAGAAACGTGCGTTCAGACCTTCTGCTTGCAAGCCCTTCGCGGCTTCCTCACCCATCTCGGCGTCCAACTCGGCCAGGATGCACTGAGCGCCGTGCTCACACAGAGTCCTGGCAAAAGCAAGGCCAATGCCGCGACCAGCGCCTGTGATCACGGAGACCTTGCCCGTCAGGTCGACGTCGGCATATTCGTCCTGTTGCACAGGCCTACCTCCTCGCCGACGGATCGACGGCGTAGTAGCGTCCCCAGACATCCCAGGCGCCATCCACGCGGAGGATTTCGCCGGAGATGAACGATGCGCCGGGGCGGACCAGGTAGAGCAGGGCGGCGCCCAAATCCTCATCGCTTACGAGCCTTCCCATTGGAATGCGCGCCAGCACCGCCTGCATGTCAGGCGCTTCGGGCGTTTCCATCAGACGGGCCGCATCCCTCTCGGCAATGCCGGGCGCCAGGCAGTTCACACGCACACCGTGCCGCGTCCACTCGGTGGCCAGCGTGTGTGTGAGGTTGTGGACACCGGCAAGCGCCACGCTTTGGCCCACCCAGCCCGGCCAGCCGCCCATCGCGCTGAGCCCACTGACGTTGACGATCACGCCTGACCCAGCCTCCAACATGAGGCGACCAACCGCCTGACACCACAGGAATGCGTGAATGGCTCCCCCCTCAAAGGCGGATCGGAACGCGGCCTCGGAGAAGCTCGCGGATGGCTCGATCTGGGCCGGCGCCGGACACGTCACGAGTATGTGCGGTCGCCCCTGGGCCGCCACGATCGCCGCGAGAGCCCGGCTGACGTCATCCGCTGTCGTGCCGGCTTCATAGGGCGCCGCGTCGATGCCATCCTCGAAAAGGTTTGCCGCCGCCTTTTCGGCTGCACTCTGACTACTGTCCACAAGCGCCAGCCGCGCGCCAGCCTGCGCAAGCGCCCGGGCAAGAGGCAATGCCATCTCAGCACCCGCGCCTGCAACCACAGCCAGACTACCAGCCAGGAAGCCCATGATCGTGAGATTTCCTTGGATATGAGAGAACGGCCCGCCTATGACTTACCGTAGAAGCGGCTGTAGTCACCCATGAGCAGATACAAAGGGGGTTCGTCCTCCTCAATGGTTGGGAAACGCCCCACAGGTTCCAAAAAGCGGTTGTCCGTGTGGTCATCATTGACTGTCGACACCTCACCCACCAGGACGCGGCCCTCCGCACCCCAGAACTTGTGATAGAGGCCCGTGGGAAGGGTGATGCTCTCGCCCGGGCTCAGGGTCACAATGGCGCCTGCCGGCAGGTGGTGCACCACGCCGTCCATGCTGACCGTGATGTCCGTGTCCGCCAGGCCGCCCTCGGGCATGGAGTTATAGAGGTGGAGCATAAGCTTGCCGCCGCCGCGGTTGATGATGTCCTCGACCTTCGTCCAGTGGAAATGGAACGGCGTCACCTGGTCGACATCGACGATCAGGAGCTTCTCGGCGTAGACCTTGCCCCTTCCCAGTTTGAGATTCTCAGGCGTCCCATTACGGATGGTGAACATGAATAGACCGAGTTTGTGGTAGTCACCGAGGCCAAAATCGGTAATATCCCAACCCAGATCATGCTCAACTATCTCGCGCGCCTCAGGACCTTTGGCGTGCCACTCGTCGGGCGACCAATAGGCAAAGGGCGGCAGGTAAAACTGGTGGCGGCGGGCGAAGGCATCAGCCTCGGCCATGATAGTGTTTATCTCGGATCGTTTCATTGTTTGTCTCGCTGAGAAGTGCGCGTTGATCGGCAGCGCTATGCAGTTCTTTTCAGGAATGGGAGACGGCTACGGTGTGGTGCTCGATGGCCGCTTCGTCCCACACGATGCCCAGACCGGGTTCCTCGCTCAGCCTCCACAACCCCGATGTGATAGTGGGCTGCACGCGCCGCAACTGCGCAAAGCCCGTCGCGTCGGCGCCCGGTGGCGATTCCTCGATTTCCACATTGCCAAGAGCACCTGCCAGAGGCGCGTGCAGGTCGGGGAAGTAGTGTGGGAAGACGTGGCGCCCGTTCTCCAGAGCCATGTTGGCGAACATCATGAAGCCTGTAATCCCCAGGTGAGCCGTGGCATCGAGCCGCAGGATGTCAACTCCCTCTGCTACGGCCAGTCTGCCCAGACTCTCCGGAGCGACCACGGATTCGCCGAATGCGACTTTGAAGGGGGCCGCCTGCGCCAGGCGCACAGCCTGCCGCCATGCGGTGGCGGGAAAGGGATCCTCCAGGAATTCGATGTCAAACGGTTCCAGCCAGCGCCAGGCCGTCAGGACATCCTTGATGGTCCGAAATGAACCGGAGGCATCCAGGGCGACCCTGACGTCGGGTCCGGCAACCTTACGGAACGCAGTAAGCCGCTGCCGATCAAGGGCGACATCCAGTCCCACGGGGAGTTTGAATACCCTATATCCGGCTGCCAACAGGTGTTCTGCCTCGCGCTGCACTGCACCGACCGGATCATGACGGCGGTAGTAGCCCATGATGGCTCGGCAAGGCACCTCGGCAGTGCATCCACCTAGCAGGCGCCACAATGGCGCGCCAAGCAGCTTGGCCTGAAGGTCCCAAAGTGCGATGTCGACAAGGGCCAGGCTGCGGGCAAATATCCCGCACTCTCCCAACATGGCGACCGATCGCCGCGCCGCATCCCACACCCCCCGAATGGAGCCGGCTGGGGCTTCCAGCACAAGCGGAGCAAGATGGCGCATCACCGTGGCGTCAAGCAGGGCGCCTCGCGTCAGGCCAAAACCTGCGCCGCACGTATCGCCCGCCCATATGCGAACCAGGACGTATTCCCTTTCGGTCACGTCGACGCCCGGCGCCATCAGGCGCTCCGCCAGAGGCGCAACCACGCGCCGGGTTTCAATAGCGGTCACAGGATGAAGCAGCGGGGTCACGCGGTCCACTTCTTTGTTCTGGCTCAGTTGTGAAGGCGGGCAGTGAGGCCGCCGTCGATTGTGAGGGTCGTGCCGGTGATCCAGCTTGATTCATCGCTGGCCAGGAACAGGCACGCCTGGGCAACATCGACGGGCAGACCTATCCGCTTCAGCGGCTGTAGCTCCTGGACCGCTTTGTGGGTCCCTTCCGGGTCCTGCTGCCGTGACAGCCAGCGGTCATAAAGCGGCGTCCAGATGTAGCCCGGCAGGATGCAATTCACGCGAATGGCCGGAGCCAGATCAAGCGCCATGTTGCGCGTCATGCCGATGACACCGGCCTTGGCGGCGCCGTAGGCCGTGAAATTCACCTGGGTTTGCACACCCTGAACGCTGGAAATATTCACCACAGCGCCGCCACCCCGCGCCTGCATTGCCGGGGCGCAATACTTGGTGCAGAGCCAGACACCGCGCAGATCTACGGCAATGCAGCGCTCCCATTCATCCAACGTCGTTTCCAACGTCCCCTTGGTGAGGTGAATGCCGGCGTTGTTGACCAGGATGTCAACGCCTCCGCAGGCAGCAACGACGGCACCGACCATCGCTATGATATCGGACTCCAGCCCAATGTCGCAGTGGAAGAAGGACGCAGTACCGTCTGCAGCCCGAATCTGTTCTACAACTGCATGACCTGCGTCGTCATTGATGTCAATGACGACGACGGCAGCGCCCTCCTCACCGAGCAGCAGACTGATGCCTTTGCCAATGCCGTCACCGCCTCCGGTGACGATCACGACCTTTCCTGCAAAACGGCTTCTGATATGTGCCATAGATGCCTCCTTGGCTGCTGGAAATAGGGGCGCCGAGGTTCGATCGCGTCTCAGCGACCGCCAGAGAACGTCACGCTCTCCACGACCTGGCGCATCGCCAGCGCAAATAGAATGACGATGGGAATCACCGAGACGACGGCGCCGGCAATCAATGTGTCATAACGTGGTCCCAGTTGAACGGCGGTCATCGCCACAGCCTGTGTGAGCATCCGCATTTCAGGTTTCGTGATGATCACCAGCGGCCAGTAGAACTGGTTCCAGTTCGTGAGAAAGGTAAACACAGCTACGCCTGCCAAAGGACTCAGGTTCAATGGCAAAGCGATCCGGCGATAGATCGTCCATTCCGAGGCACCGTCAATTCGCGCCGCCGCCATCATCTCATCGGGGATACCCTCCATGAACTGGCGTAGTAGAAAGATGCCGAAGCCGCTAATCGCCAACGGCAGAATGAGGGCGACATAGGTATTCTGAAGGTTCAGAGTGGTGAACAGACTATAGAGTGGTAGCACCAGAACAGCGATCGGCACCATCATGGTAGCGATGAGGCAGTAGAAGAAGAATTCCTTGCCTCGAAACTGGTACTTGGCGAAAACGAACCCGGCGATGGAGGCAGTGAAACAAGCTATCAACGTCGTGACCGTGCAGACGATGACGCTATTTAGGAAATTGCGGGCAAGAGGCAGCCTGGTGAAAATCTGTTGGTAGCCGACGGTCGTGAAATCGTGGGGTAGCCAGGTTGGCGGGATGGAAACGATTTCCTTTGTGGTTTTGAACGACGATAGGAGCATCCACACAAAGGGAAACAGCATGATCAGCGCCAGGAGGAGCAGGGGAATGTGCCAAGGCGACTGATCCCAATTTGAGAGGCGCCGTTTGCCCTCCTCTTGAGATGGCTCGACTGCCGTCACAGCTTGGTCCCTAGTCATTGTAGAACTCCCAGTCAGCCCGAAATAGCCGGAGCTGTACTACGGTGAACGCCAAGACCATAAGTAGCAGGATCGTCGAAACAGCCGTTGCCGGGCCGACGTTGAAGCGCTGCAGGCCTTCCATATAGACCATCAAAGCCATGGTATAGGTGCTGATGCCTGGTCCGCCTGGGGAACCACCTGTGCCGCCCCCTGTTCGGGTCATTACGTAGATCAGATCAAATGTCTGGAGGGAACTGATCATTGTTACAGCTGACACGAACACCAGAACGCGTGACATGAGTGGTGTAGTTATCGACCGAAACATCCGCCAGGTGCCCGCTCCGTCGATACGCGCTGCTTCAAACAGGGCGGGCGGCAGTGAGGCCAGCCCTGAGTAGCTGATGAGCGTGGCAAATCCCACTCGCAGCCACATCTCCACACTGGCTACCGTCCAAATCGCCAGGCGAGGATCGGTGAGCCAACCCGGCTTCGGCAGGCCGAGTGATCCGAGCATGTAGTTGACAGTGCCGAAAATGGGCTGGTAGAAGAAGCCAAAAAGGATGCCGATGATGGCGGCAGGCATGAGGTAGGGCAGGAAATAAATAAAGGTGTAGCCATTGCTGAACCACTTGATCTGGCGCAGGGCGAAGGCGAACAGGTAGCCAAGCGGCACAACAACTGCGGTGACCGCCAAACCGTAAAGGATTGTGTTTCTGAATGCGGTCTTGAAGGTGGGACTGGTAGTTACCAGGTCAACATAATTCTGAATGCCCACAAAAGGGCTGGAGGCTCCCAGTTCCGGAGTCCAGAGATGCAGGCTGGTCCAAATCGCATAGACCACCGGGTAAAGGGTGAAGACGACGAACCATGCCATCAAGGGCACCAGAACGATGTATGGGAAGCGTGTACGAGTGGGATTCCGGCTACCGCGCGTTGGAGCCGCTTCCTTGGGCGGTCGATCAATGGCTGTGGTCAAAGTCGGCTGACCTCGGGCAGAAGAGTGAAGGGGAGCATGGCGGGCGATTGGCGCTGCCGACATCCGAGCGACCAGAGGGGGTGAAACCTCCGGCCGCCCGGATTGGCGCGGGAAGACTACTGGGACATCGTCGACAGCTCGTCCGGCAGCTTGTCGAAGTATACGGTGGTGTTTGGCGCGCTAGGCACCCGTTGCCGTGACTGCGCCACCTGGTTGTTCATCTGGTCCGTGAGCTGCTTCAGCCCTGCCTCCACAGTCATCTGTCCACTCATCATGGCATCGATGTTGGCGAAAAGAATGTCATACTGCAGGGTGCTGCCGTCCAGCCAGGGACCCCAGTATCGCATGTTGCCTGCCTTCATCGCTGCTATAACCGGCGCGAGATAAGCGCCCTTGCCGGTCTTGTAGTACTCGTTGTTCAAAACAAGGCTGCGCAGGGGTGAAAGGCCCGGGTTAGCGTCCAGGAACAGCAGTTGCCCTTCTTCCGAAGCGAGATACTGCATCACGCAGTATGCCTGGTCGGCATTCTTGGTGTAGGCCGGGATGACGACGCTCCAGGTATCGGGGTGCGAGAAGATCGCCGGCTTGTCGCCGCTGAAGGCAGGCTTCATGATGAAGCCCATGTTCAGGTCAGGAGCCGCGCCCTTGGCGAACGGCATGAACTCGGGCCACATATAGGCCATGGCCACCGTGTTATTCAGAAGGCCGTCCAAGGCGTTTGGCAGCTTGTAGTCGTCAACCTTCTGCTTCTGAAAGAGATCGACGATCAACTGCATAGCTGCCTTGGCCTCGGGAGTGTTGAAGTCGAACTTCTGGGTGTCGTTGTCCCAAAACTTGCCGCCTTGATCGGCGATGTAGCTGTAGATGTAGGTGCCGAAGTTCGATTCACGGGCACTTAAGCCGGCGCGGGTGACGGCGCCGCCTTCACGCTTGGTGAGCTTGTCTGCATACTGGAGCATCTGTTCCGTGTTAGCGAACTTGTCCACCTTCTCCAGGCCGGCTGCTTTGAGGTCATCCAGGTTGACGATCAGGCCGGTGTCGCCCGGAGGATCAGGAATGCCAAAGGCCCAGACCTGGTTTCCAACCTGTGACTGCAGGATATACTCCGGCCACAACGCCTTCTTGGCCTCCTCGTAGGTCCAGAGCTTCGGCGTCAGAGGCAGAATCTGGTCGGTCATCGACCACTCGTAGACCATGTTGCCTGGGGTGGTGAAGAGGTCGGCGCCGCTCTTGGAGGAGAGCGAAGCTTTGTACTTGGCGAGCATGTCGCCCTGCCCGCCCTGCGGTTCAACGTTCAGCTTGATGTTCGGGTACTTCTTCATGAACCCTTCAGCGACGTTCTTCCAGCCATTGACGTGCGGATCGAAGGCCATCATCCACACGGTGGCTTCCCCCTTAACATTGCTGCAGTCAAGGCTTGAGGCCGACTGCGCGGCCGGCGCCTTAGTCGGCTCTACGGCTGGCGCTTTAGTCGGTTCTGCGGCTGGCACCTTGGTTGGCTCAGCGGCTGGCGCCTTGGTGGGGGCCGGTGCAGGCGTCGCGGCCCCGCCACAGGCAGCCAACAACAAAGCCAGCACAATCAGCATGTTGACGAGAAGCAGCAGGCGATGCCCTCGTCTACTTCCAATTCCGTTCATTCTCGTTCCTCCTGTCAGACTGGAGAGGTGGGTGGACCTGCCAGAGCCGATTGCCAGCAGGGTCATGCGCAGATGACCGGTCAGAAACATGAAGCGACCGGCACCGTCTGTGGCTTACCTGAATTCGATTTTGATTACGCGGCTCAAATCCTCCTCGCCTCCACCCCCCAGAGGGGTCTCGACATACGTCACTTGGACCGGATGCTCCGGATGAGACTGCTGCCTTGGACTCGGTTGGCAACGACGATGGACAAGGTTTTATCGAACCTTCGGGTAGTTCAGAGGTGCGCCCTTGGCACCGATAGTTCCCTGGGCGATGTGCCAGCCACCCAGGTTTGCGATAAACAAGTGATCCAGGTTTGGCCCGCCAAAGGCCAAGTTGGTGGTCATGGCCAGGAAAAGCCCCGTGGGATCATCTACCACAATATCAAGTTGGCCCCCCGGTGAGTGTCTGTACACACGATTCGGCTGATAGCAGGATGTATACAGGTTGCCTGCCGAATCGAACGCCAGCCCGTCGGGAATGATGCCATCTTGAAATAGGACAACGTCCTCCCGCTGTCCTGCCTTCCCATCCAAACGAATTGGAATACGGGAGACTCCGGGCAGCTCTGATTCCACCACATACAGGAATGTCCCGTCTGGACCCAGGCACATCCCATTGGTGAAGACATGCGCCTGGTCGCTGAAAAGTTCCGCTTTGCCGCCTGGCCGGATTCGATAGATCTTGCCGTTGGACTTCCAGTGCGAGCCGGAATCGGAAACATAGAGATTTCCGGCTGCATCGAAGACACAATAGTTGGGGGTGGTCATATGCACGCCGTCGCATTGGTCGCTGTAGACGGTGACCGACCCGGCGGGCGTGACCTTCATGACGGCTGCGTGGCCAATATCACAGACATAGAGGTTGGCATTGGCATCGCAAGCGATGCCCAGACAGAACCCGCCCGTGCTGGCAAACTGCAAGATCGTCCCATCCAGGGCGATGCGATAGAGCTGACCCGCCTCGCCGCCGGCATAGATGTGACCATCGGGACCATAGGCGACGCATTCAGGATGGTCCAAACCACTGCACAGCGGAGAGAAGAAATCTCTAGGAAACAGCGCCATGAAAAGACTCCTTGTGGCTCAAGACAGCGGTCGCACAGCGCCGCCCTTTGGCGTTAGCGGTCAGGTTTGAAGCGACTGACGAACGCAGGGTCTGGCGGAAATCGGAAGCAGCGCGAAATAGCCCCCCCATCCACGGCGATTACCTCGCCGCTGAGGAAAGAGGCGTCATCCGATAGCAGGAAGGCAGCCACGGCCGCGATTTCATCCGGCTGGCCTGGGCGTTCGAGAGGGTGGAGAACTGAGAAACTCTCGAAAGTAGCCGCGGGGTCGGGCGAGTCCGCAATCACCTTTTCGAACAGCGGTGTCAGAATGGCGCCGGGTGCGATGGCGTTGGCGCGGATGCCGACAGGACCATACTCAACGCAGATGTAGCGGGTCAAGGCGTCGACGCCGCCCTTAGCGACATCGTAGGCGGCCCAACCAGCGAACGAATGCGTGCCGTGAATCGAGGACATGTTGACAATAACGCCTCCGGAACGCTGCGCCAGAAAGCGGCGGACGGCGATAGAGGCGCCCCAGAAGTAACCCATCAGGTTCACGCTGAAGACACGGGCAACCCCCGCTGGATCAGGTTCATGCAAGTTGCCGGGAATGGCGAGAGCTGCATTGTTCACCCAACCTCGGAGGGGAGCCAAGGCTTGAGCGCGATCGGCCGCCGTCTCCAACGTCTGCGTGACGGCAACATCACCCACAATGACATCCCCGCGATCTCCTGCCGCGGCGCGGGCGTCTGCCGCTTGATCCGCGTTCATGTCGACGCCGACGACCCTCCAGCCGGACTGGATGAGCCGATCGAAGATGGCCCGGCCGATGCCGGTGCCACAGCCGGTGACAACTACGCTCTTGTCCATGAATGTGAGCCTCCTTGAGTCGAGGGTTAGGCGGGCGGCCATGACGGCGCATCCCGGCGGAGTGGTGTCCTGAAGCTTCTCAGGAACTCGTGGTGACCATGCCGTCAAGGCCAGCGTGGACAACCGGGGCGCTGCCGGCGGCAAACAGGATACAAGTGAGGTGGGCTTCCCTCGTCTCACCGGGTTTCAGGACATGCGCCTGACCGGCGGCCTCCGCAGCCGCCAGCCCATGTGAAGGCCACTGCGACGCCGGCTCAAGGGCCACGATGTCCCCGCGGCCGAACCAGGGGAACCCGGTCCCACCGCCGACCTCCTGCCAAAACCAGAGGTGAGGGAATACCGGCAGATCCCAGGCCAGGGCGACGCCGGCCCGAACCTGCGGATTGCGCAGGGCAACCCAACCCTCCGCCAGGTCGGCGATGTAACAGAGGCGCTGCACCGGGGCGCCCGGGACGATGGACAGGTCGATCGGCTCGCCATGGCGCCCGGCGGCGATCGGCCAGGTGTGCTCAGAACCCGGAAGCAGATCGACCGCCGGACCGTCGAGCCCACTATCGACAATCACGCGGCTCGCAGGCAGGTCGATATGGGCGCCGGGCGCAGCCAGTGGCAGCCCGAACGCCGGATGATGGCCCCAAATGAATGGCACCGGAAATAAGGCTTCACTGCGCACGCGCTCGCGGAGATAGAGAACTGGCCGCTCGGCATCCAGGCGCATCTCGCGTTCCAGCACAAGCGGCAGGCGGGCGGCGGTCGTCAGGCGGACGTGCACGCTCTCCTCCAGCACCTCGCATTGCCAGCGCGCGCGGGAGACCTCGCCGTGAAAGGGCAGAGGCACGCCCATCACCTCGCAGCCGGCGCCGGCGTTGGGGAAGAGCTCTTGCCAGCCGCCCCGATACTCGGACAACCAGTCCAGCACCTGATTCCCGTAGGACTCACTGGCGCCGGCAGGCAGGGGGCTGCGCCATGCCGGCTGCGACAACCAGTTCACGTCATCGGCGCCGGCAAGGGTGACGATCTCGGCACCGTGATCCGCGTCGACAACGACACGGAGATGGGCATTGCGTAGCTCTATGAGACTCACGACAACCTCCGGCAGGCAATGCAAGGCCAGCGCCACCGGGTCAGACCCAGGACGATGGTGGAAATCCGTCCCCATCAAGGGGATCCTGTGTGGTTGAACGACGGACGCCCACCACGGCGGCACAAGTTGCCAGGGCGAGGTGGAGACGAACGGCGACGAGCGTGCAGGCGTGGGGGGGTGACTCTGGAGTTACCTGGCAGGAGCGCTCTGCGCCACGCGTTCCGAGCTGCTCTGCAACTCCTGTTCGGCATCTTCCAGATGCTGCTTCATGAGCACCTGGGCAGCTTCGGGATTGCCTTCGTAGATCGCCAACGCGATCAGTTGGTGGTAGTGAACGGCTTTCTCTACGGCAATGGGGTTCCGTGTCACCAGGCGGCGGAGATCGACCATGACCTCTCTCAAGCCTGATAGGGTCTGGGCCAGCGTGGGGTTGTGGGCGGCGGCAAAGATCAGATCATGGAAGTTGAGATCGGGCTCGACGAAGTCTCTACCTTCTTTAACCAATTGATCCATGTCTCTGGCCGCCTGCAGGATCGCTTCACGCTCCTTTGCGGTGGCGCGTTCGGCAGCCAACGCTGCCACGCTGGGCTCGATCAGGCGTCGGGTCTCCATGACAGCGGTCACCGTCTGCTGCTGGGCGACCTTGAAATCCTCAACGCGACCGGCCGGTTCGACAAAATCGGCGGCCACTGTCGTTCCCCTACCCTGGCGCACCTCCAGGATACCCATGGTCTCCAGCACACGGTAGGCTTCCCGAACGGATGCCGGACCCACGCCGAGCTCCCTGGCCATCTCATTCACCGTGGGCAAGCGATCGCCGGCCCGCAGCTTTCCTTCCAGCAGCAGCGACTTGATGTGTTCGAGAACCGTCTGGTAGATCAGAGCGTGTTTGCGAGCGTCGTTGGTCATTGGCTGGCTGGTTGCCGGAGAGATTGGGGTTGGACCAACATTGAAGGAATCGAGCTTAAGATTGCGTCTTTCGACCGCACAAGCTGTCTGGCGTCGGTTGTGTCCGGCACGGCCAGAGGAAGAAGCCAAAGAAAGACTTTATCTTTGTGGGAAAGATTATATCAATAATCTATCCGTTGTCAAGAGGCAATTCGGCGTTCAAGCCTGGTTGCGCAATGTTTCACGAGCACGGCCTCGCATTGGGCCCAGTTGGCCAGGCGTGCTAGCTTTTCAGGGGTTTCTCGGTCCTGCATGTTCGTGGTCATGGCATTCCTGCATAGGACACGGTTGGCAACGTTGGACGGCTGCGCCGCAGCCTTCCCGGCTGCGTGACACGTCCGGTCTGATTCAAGTTCTTTGAAGGGTTGACTTTGACAACGACGGCTGGCATCCCGATCTGGCCAACCAGGTCTCCGATTCCGATTGGGCAACTCAAAGGGGCTACAGGTCCCCTCACTGCGAACAGATTCTGGTTCCCTATCCTGACCCCATCACGATCGCGGGAACGATGCACCATCGAACCCGCGATCCAAATACCCGGGTTTCCGGCCGAAATATGCAATAGAGTCCGCCAATTGGCGGACTTTATGTAAAACGGGAGCGACGGGCGTCGGCCCCTATCCAAGTAATTTTGGGGTGACAGGATTGAGATGATCTCAAGAGCCTGACCGTTGTTTGCTGAGGGTGATGTTACAGCGAAGCCGATTGCCTGTCAAAAGAGCTCAGACGGCTTTCTGACTCCTCGCGCTCATCATCAATATACAAGCCAGGACGACCGCTAGTCTCGAAAGACAAGAGGGTAGGACTCAGGATGTTCGAGGGCTCTGAGATCGATGTCCACGTCAAGCGCAGGCCAATGGAACTGGTCCAGCGCAATTCGCACCACGTCGTAGATCTGGGTGACGGTAGCCGACCGGAAGGCGGGATAGTCGGCAAACGGCACGAAATACTCATGGTCATCCACCAGCAGCCAGAATCCATGCTGGGCGATGTTGGTGACTTCACTCGGGGAAATGACGGCGCCAGGCGACGACGAAATCATGTTGATGCTCCTTGACCATCCCTTCCAAACGCGTTAGTTCTCGAGCCGAAAGCAGATGCGAGTCGGCAAGCGCCACAATGGGCTCCAGCCAGAACTTGGCGACGCCATCGGGCGCATACACGTGCACGTGCATGCGCGTTTCCTCACGGCTGTTGAAGAAGAAGCGATAAGGACCTTCACGATAGATCGTTGGCACTCTGCCAAGCCTCCATTCCTTGGAAGAATTATACCACTCGCGACCAAAACATAAAGGTGGCTTTGACCGCTGCGACTACGCACTATCAGGCTCGCTGGAATACAGCTATCTCAAAGGCAGGTGGACCAGAGTGCTTGTTGAAATGGGCGTTTGTCCAGAACTTGCTCTCTTCATCTTCGTTTTCAAACTCCGGGAGATGGGTCTCCTTCTTCAAGAAGCGATCTCGCCTCCTTCATGAGGTCGCGAGCGAGGATGACCTGCGGCAGCCACGTGTCCTGCAGTTTGTAACGGCAAGCGCTATGATATGATCACATGCGACGGAGGCGGAATTTGCCGCAGAAAGAAACCGGCGCGCGCAAACAATGATCTCGTCTGATTTCCACGCCCGGCCTGAACGGCTAGCAGGGCGACCCACATCGTAACCGCAGGTACCACCATGCCCCCTACCAAACAAACCAGACCGTTCACCGTCTACCAGATCAAGATCACCCTGAACCACACCAAACCGCCTGTCTGGCGGCGGGTGCAGGTGGCCAGCGACAACACGCTGGAGAGGTTGCACTTGATCATCCAGGCGGTGATGGGCTGGCAGGACTACCACATGCACGCGTTCACCGTAGGCGCTGTCCATTACGGCGTTTCTGATCCGGAGTTGCACATGCAAAGCGAACGAGGCGTCAAGCTCAGCCAGCTCGTGCCCGGTGAGAAGTTCCAATTCCGCTATGAATACGACTTTGGCGATAGCTGGGAGCACACCCTACTGGTGGAAAAGGTGCTCCCGCCGGAGCCGGATGTGCACTATCCGCGCATTCTGACCGGCCGCCGCGCCTGCCCGCCCGAAGATGTCGGCGGCGTCTGGGGCTATGAAGCCTTCCTCGAGGCCATCAAGGATTCCAACCATCCGGAGCACGACGAGTACCTGGAGTGGATCGGCGGCGAGTTCGACCCGGAGGCCTTCGACCTGGTCGAAGCCGCAGAGGTGCTGGCGGAGTTCAAGTAGAGGCTTGCGGGTACTCCCTTTGTGTGTGGTTGGCAATTCCGGAAGGCTGCGCCCCCGCACTGGCTACTTCGCTCATCCGTTCTAATCTGAGCACTCTGAAGGGTTGATTCCAACCTTTGCAGCTGGTATCCTCCCGATCTCACTGCCAGATTCCGGGAGCTTTCGCCGCGTGTTCAATATCGTCAATCGCCTCCGATCCAAGATCCTCAGCGTTGTCCGCCATGTGGGTGAGCGAATCCAAGAGATGGTCAAACCCAACACCGTCTCGCTGGTTGCCGGAGCCGCCAGGGATGCCATCCGCAGCAAGACCCAACTCATCGCCGAGAACGCCCTCCTGCGGCACCAGCTCATCATCCTCCAGCGCCAGATGAAACACCCTCAGCTCAACAATCGGGACCGACTCAGACTCCTTCTCCTGGCCAGAGCGACGCCTTTCTGGAGGCAAGCCCTCCTCATTGTCCAACCCGACACCCTCCTCCGCTGGCATCGCCATCTGTTCCGCCTGGTCTGGCGTCGCAAGTCCAAACCCAAGACGCCGCAAACAAGGATCACACCCGATATCATTGCGCTGATCCGCCAGATGCGAAGGGAAAACATCACTTGGGGCGCCGAACGCATCCGCGGTGAACTGCTCAAGTTGGGCATCAAGGTCAGCAAGCGCACCATCCAACGGTACCTTCCCCCGGAAACCTCTCCTTCGACCTCGCCCTCCAACCAGAACTGGGGGACATTCCTGCGGAACCATGCCGATCAAGTCTGGTCCTGCGACTTCACGCAAGTCCATACCCTCTTCTTCGCCCCCCTCTTCGTCTTCGTCATCATCGAGCTGTCATCACGCAGGATCGTCCACACGGCCGTGACAAGCCATCCCACAGATGCCTGGGTCGCCCAGCAACTCCGCGAGGCCACTCCCTGGAGAGAGCATCCCCGCTTCCTCATCCGCGACAACGACTGCAAATATGGCCCCCATTTCGAAGCCGTCGCCGCCGGCTCCGGTATAGAAGTCATCCGTACGCCCTTCCGGGCTCCCAATGCGAATTCACACGTGGAAAGGTTCCTTCAATCTCTACGGCGCGAGTGTCTCAACCACATGCTCATCCTCAGCGAGCGTCACCTGGCCAAGGTGGTCAGGGAGTACGCCGGCTACTTCAACCATGCCCGCCCTCACCAAGGCATCGGCCAGCGCATTCCCGTGCCGCCAAAGGTGGAGCCACCGCAGATGGGCAAGATTATCGCCTTTCCCGTGCTCGGCGGTCTCCACCACGACTATCGTCGCGCTGCCTGAGCGCTGAACCCATAGACTGACGGGCCTCCAACTGCGCCAGGAAATGGTGTCGGGTGGCTTGAGCGCGCTCGGGTGGCACAGTTGCGCCCAAATTGCCGGCTTGATCGACGCTCCTGAGCGACCTTGTTTCATCGCAAGCCGTCGTTTCAAGCATGGTCGCGCCTTCTGAGCCGGTCAAATCAAGCGTTCAGAGCCCGGTCCAAAGGTTGCCACGAAGCCCTGGACCCCAAGAAAGCGAACGGATGTTCGTTGTAGCCAACACGGGTGGCGGGAACCCTATTTGGAGGTCAAGAATGGACCATGACCATCATCAGAATCTCACCGAACGGTACGACCCAAGAAGGAGTAACAGGAGTATGATACTTTGATTACTCCATCGCGCCTACGCCGGCACGAATTTGCATACGGAACCATTCCAAGTTATGCTCTTCTTAGCTATATGTGGTTTCGTGACTAATTTGCTCACAAGTCTAGCTATTCATAAGCGATCTCTTCTGCCTCATGCCCCGTTCTCTTTCAGCCCTGGAATCCAGGCTTATCTTGCGCCTCGAGTGGGAGAAGCGCTCTGTCGTCACCATCGAGGAGACTATGGCGATTCTTGACGTCTCCTACGATCAAGCACGACAGGTGCTCCACCGCCTCTCCCGACATCGTTGGCTTGCGCCCCTCGTCCCCGGCAAGTACGAACTGATCCCGGCTGAGCGAGGAGAACATGCTTTTGCTGACACGAATCCGCTTTTCATCGGCAGCGTACTGGTCGCACCCTACTATTTTTCTTATGCCACTGCCGCTTTCTTTCATGGCCTTTCCACCCAAGCTTCGGCAACGGTCTATATCGCTACAACAGTGCAGCGCCAACGCTTGCTGCTCGTGCGTGACAAGGAATATCGCCTTGTCGTTCAGCCACCGCATAAGTTCTTTGGCGCCGTCGAGGTGGATGCCTATGGCACTCAGGTGCTGATCGCCGAACCTGAGAAAGCAGTCCTGGATTGCCTTGACCGCCCCAAGTACGCCGGCGACATCCCAGAGGTCGCAGCCATGCTATGGCGAGGAAAGGGGCGGTTGGAATGGTCACGCCTGGTGGAGTATGCCCTGCGCTACCGTTCACAATCACTCGTACAGCGTCTGGGGTACCTGATCGATGTGCTGGAGATCCCCTTGGGTACAGATGAGCGCCAACACCTGCTCAGCCGAGCAGGAAGGACGACCTGCTATCTGGGCCAGCCCGGCCCCTGGCAGCAAGGTGGCGACTACAACGCGACCTGGCGGATCGTGGACAACGTGCCGCGGCCAGAGCTGTTCAGTGAAATCGAGGTACGTTAATGATTGAGAAGCGCCTGGTGCAGTGGTATGCGGCAGATGCCGGCGTTGATTTGGACATCGCCGAGCGCGAGATCGTCTTGACCTACGTGCTGCGCATTCTTGCCGACAGTGGTCTGCTCGCAAAGTTAGCGTTCAAAGGTGGCACGGCCATTCGCAAGCTCATCCTCGGGGGTCAGGGCCGCTTTAGTCTGGACCTCGACTTCACAGCCATCGGCGACGATGATCCCGAAGCGTTCGTCCTTGATCTGGCCGCTGTCTTGCACGATCAGACCCACTACGGGATCACGTTTTTGATCCCGGCTCCTGACTACTATGCGACAGAAGACTCCTGCGGGGCAGAAGTGACTTATCGCCACACCTGGACCGCCAGTGGTCGCTTTGGCTTTCAGATCAGTTTTCGCAGCCTCCCTCTCCTGCCAGTGCAGCCGCTAGCGCTGCGCCAGGAACGGTACTTCGAGTGGATGGAAATCGC
>JAKOVD010000151.1 GCA_029782215.1 Chloroflexota bacterium | reverse complement strand
TACGCCGGACTTCCTGGCAACGTCGGAGATGTCCATGAAAAAACCGCTTGACTTGAAGTTGACTTCAACTTGCATCATGCCTCCGACGCATTGACGCGTCAACGGAATCAGGGAGACTTCGATGCATTCCTTCCCGGCCATCGGACACGTTCTTCTCGTCGGAATCGGCGCCACGGCGGTCATGGACGTCTGGCTGCTGCTGCTGTCGCGCCTGGGTGTGCCCACCACCAGCTTCGGCATGGTCGGCCGCTGGGTCGGGCACTTCGCGCGAGGCCGGTTCGCCCACGCAGCCATCTCGCAGGCAGCGCCCATCCCGTTCGAACTCGGGCTCGGCTGGCTGACGCACTACGGGATCGGCGTGGCCTACGCAGGTCTCCTGGTCGTCGCCCTGGGAACCGGCTGGCTCGAGCAGCCGACGCTCCTGCCGGCACTGGCCTTCGGGGTCATGACGGTGGCAGCACCCTGGCTCGTGATGCAGCCGGCCATGGGTTCTGGCTTCCTGGCATCGAAGACGCCGGCGCCGCTGAAGAACTGCCTGCGCAACCTGGCCAACCATGCGGTGTTCGGCGCCGGTCTGTACGTGGCGGGCGCAGCGCTTGCAGGGGTCGCTGCGTGAGCCGCTGGCGAAGCCCAGCCATTCCTCGAACTCCCTCAGCCCTCGTGGAGCTCTTCACATGAACAGACTCGCAATCATCTACCACAGCGCTCACGGTCACACCGAGCACATCGCCCGACAGGTACGCGTCGGCGCCGTGGACGTCGACGGTGTCGATGCCCACCTGATCAGGGCGGAAGAGATGGCCCGCACGCCTGACGAACTCGTCGAGTACGACGGCTTCGTCTTCGGCTCGCCGACCTACCTGGGCGGCGTCAGCGGCCCATTCAAGAGCTTCATGGACTCCACCGGCAGGCTCTGGCGCACCCAGCAGCTCAAGGGCAAGCTCGCCGCAGGGTTCACGGTGTCATCGCTGCCCGCCGGCGACAAGCAGTCGACCTTGCTGTCGATATTCGTCTTCTCCATGCAGCACGGGATGCTGTGGGTCGGCAACCCCATCCTTCCGGAGCAGCACAGCGGCGTGCCTTACGACGAGGCCGCGAATCGACTGGGCTCCTGGTCGGGCCTCATGGCTCAGGCCGGTCACTCGGCGCCGGCGGACTCGTTCGTGCCGGGCGACGTCAAGACAGCCAGGATGTTCGGCCGCCACTTCGCCGAGAGCCTGAACCGCGTGATGGTCCCCGCGTGAACGAAATCCTTCGCAGGAGAACTCCCATGCTTCCCAGGACATTTGCCCCCGCGCTCTTCGGCCTGATCCTGTCGGGCCTGATGTCCCTGCTGGTCTCCGGCATCTCGACCTACCGGGCCGTCGGCTTCGGCGAGGGCCATGCCG
>JAKOVD010000150.1 GCA_029782215.1 Chloroflexota bacterium | reverse complement strand
GGGGGCAATTCTAACAGAACATTTGTACTCGCCCACTAGCATGCCCGACTCGAGCTGTGGTATAATGTGGGTGAGCTTTCGCCTTCGGGGCCTGTACAACCCCGTGGAAAAGGCGAAGCGCCGTCACCGGGACAACAGCGACGGCGCAGCAGGTTGGTCTTAGACCGACGGTGGAGTCAGTCAGCGACGAATTTAGTATATCACGATAGTCAAGTCATTGGCAAATTCGTAAAAGCCCCAACGGGGGCCGAGTGCGGGGGAGGCCGCACAGACTGACTGACAAACCGCCGCCATAGTCCCAAGCCCTGCCGCTGTCAATGTCCCGGTGACAGCGGCCGCGCTTTTTAGAGCAAAAGGACTATGGCAATGACCAACCCGACTCAACAGCACGACCTCGACCGCCTGCGCCGGCAAGCCCGCCGGCTAGCACGGCGCGACCCCCGTCACGTCGCAATCGCTACCGCCCTTGACCGGCTGGCCCAGCGCCGGCCCGCCCGGCACACCCCGCGGCATCCCGGAGGTCGGCATGTCCACTAACCGCCGATTCTCACCCCAGCACCAGCTCGTCAGTGACGCGGCGCGGGGCGCGTTCGGCGATGCCGCCGCCCTGGGCCTCACAGAAACACAAGCCGCCGCACTCGCCCTGCACCGGGCGGGACTTAACGTATTCCCGCTGCCCTACGCCAAAAAAACCCCATGGCGCGGGTACCAGTACAAGCAATTCCGCTATGCTCGACCACGAGAGTCAGACATCGAGACTATGTTCGGCGGGGAACCGTGTAACATCGCCGTGCAAACCGGGCGGGTATCCGGCAACCTGCTCGTCATTGACGCCGAGTCCCACCCGCGATTCGGGGAGGTGATGGCGGCCGTCAGCCGCGCCGGGGTGCCCCTGTGGGCGGTGTCGACTCATCGGGGCGGGCACGTCTATCTGCGCTGTGCGGACGGCGAGGTGCAAAACATCGGGCCGGGGACATCCGACACCATGCCGGACGTCGAGGTGCACGGCCACAGCCGGTATGTGCTCGGACCCGAGTCCCGGCATCCGGAAGGTACCGTCTACACCCTCGAGCGCCGGGAGTGTGACGAACCGCCGACCGTCACCCTCGACCAGCTCCG
>JAKOVD010000188.1 GCA_029782215.1 Chloroflexota bacterium | reverse complement strand
CCGTCGTTTCTCCGGCATCTCGTTTACGCTGCTGATTAACGCTGGTTGTAGCTGTCGCTTATTTGACCGATACATGCTTCACAACTTCTTTCCTGTCACTCAAACGTCGTCCGCAGGGCCGACATCAACCCTTCTCCTGATTGTACTCAGTTCGCGAACTAACGCGAGTTGAAGCTACCTTTTTTCAGGGGAGTCAACGTTCGAACGTTCGAACGTTAGTATTTCACCTGCCACCTGCCACCTGCCACTCCATGCCTTTCACCGTTCGTCCGGCTTCTGATTTCGCCCATGTGGCCCTGGCTGGGGTGCTGAATGCGTGCTACGAGGGTTATCCCGCGCCCATCCACTTCAACGCCGACCAGTACGAGTTCTTCGTCCGGTCCCATGACGTGGACTTGGGGCTGTCGGTTGTGGCGGAGGTGGGCGGCGAGCTCGTGGGCCTGGCGCAGCTAGGACGGCGCGGCGGCCGCGGCTGGGTGGTGGGCGTGGGCGTGCGACCGGAGCACCGCCGCCAGGGCATGGCCCGCGCCATGGTGGAGACGCTGATCGCTAACGCCCGGGCGGCTGGCATGGAGCGGCTCCAGCTCGAGGTGTTACAGCAAAACGAGGCAGCGTTAGCGCTCTACCAGGACCTGGGCTGGCGCATCGAACGCGAGCTCCTGACGTGGAGCCGCCCGGCGGAGCAGGGACCGCTGCCCATCCCGCCCGAGCTGCTGGTGGAGATGGACCCGATGACCTTGCTGGAGAGCGGCTTCGGCTGGCATGACCAGCCAGTCTGCTGGCAGCGCGAACGGGTCACCCTCTCCCGCTTTCCGGCCGCTGGCCTGCGGGGGTGGACCGTTCTCCGCGACGACCGGCCTATGGGGTACGTCTTGGGCTTCTCCCCGCACGACGGCCACATGACCCTGGCGGACGTGGTGGTTGACCCCGCCTACGGCATCCGCAGCGCCGGCCGCCCGCTCATCCAGGCCCTGCATCTGCGCTTCCAGGACACAACCACCCGCCTGACTAACGAACCGGTGGATTCCGTCCTCAACCACCTGTTTGCGGCGCTGACCTACCGCGTGGTCCTGCGACAACACGAGATGATTCTGGAGTTGTAGTTGCCAGGTGCGACGCACTTGCGAAGTGCGTCGCACCTGATCCAACTAAGCGGGGAAGGCGACTCTGGCTTCACCTGCGACCTCAGGCGTCACGCCGTCCACGTACTTGCCGTAGGCAATGGTCCGCTTGCGGGGCGTGAAGCCCACGCGCTCGTAGACGCCCAGGGCGCCGGTGGGGTTTTCGGTGTCGACGCCGAGGGTGGCGTAGTCGAGACCGGCGGCGGCAAAGGCCCGCATCGAGTGGTTGAGCAGGGCTGTGGCCAGCCCGCGCTTGCGCCAGGGGCGGCGGACGGCCAGATCGCCGATCCAGGCTTCGTTCCGCCCGCTGCGGGCGTTGAGCTCCAGCTCGACGAGGTTGAGCGAGAGCCCGACGACCTGGCTGCCGTCGAGCACGACGAAGCTTAGGTCGCGGCGGAACCCGGGGTTGCCGGTGTACCACAGCTCCCATGCCTCCCGTGACACCGGATCGAAGCCCCAATGGTCAAGAAAGGCGTCGTTGAAGGCGGTGTAGGCGCCCTCGTCGTGGGCGGCGGTCCAGGGCCGGAGCCGCAAGCTGTCGGGCAGCAGGGCCGGAGCGATGGGCTGCTGCAGGTCGCGGGACATCTCGTAGAAGTAACGGATGGGCTGAAAGCCGTGCCGGGCGAACAGGGCCTTGCGGTCTTGCTCGCTGTCCTGGCAGAAAGTCCGCAGCAGGCGGGGCTTGT
Source organism: Chloroflexota bacterium (assembly GCA_029782215.1). Taxonomy (GTDB): domain Bacteria; phylum Chloroflexota; class Anaerolineae; order J102; family J102; genus SSF26. The sequence continues at coordinate 21,666 of JAKOVD010000188.1, read as the reverse complement.
CGCCGGGACGCTCGGCCAGGACCTGGCGGCCGCGTGCCTCGCCCCAGGACAGGACGAAACTGCCCAGGCCGCGGCCCCGGTGGGCCGGGTGGACGCTGCCGCGCAGGAAGCTGCGCCACTTGCGCTCGCCGCGCCCGGGCGTGAACACCCAGGCGTAGGCGATGACCTCGCCGTCGGGGGTGAAGGCCATCAGGGTGTCAGTGGGCGGATCGCTGTCGCCGTCCTGGAACATCTGCTCGGTCTCGGCCAATGAGCCGGTCCAGTGGCGGTCGTCGGCGACGTCGATGGCAAGCAGGAAGCGATGCAGGGCGGGGGCGTCGGCTGCGTCGGCTGCCCGCCAGGTGATGCCGGGCAGCCGGGGCGGCTGCGGGAGGCTGGGGATGGTGTTCATGGTGGGAACTCTCTGGAGGGGAGTATTGTCGTAGTCACGACTTTAGTGGTTGGGTTCGAAGACCACGACTCAAGTCGTGACTACGATGTGTGCGAATGAGGCTTAGCCGTTGCGGTGCAGCTTGCCGGTGCGCTTGGCATAGCGCTCCGCCAGGTTGAAGACCTTGAGCCCGGCCGGGATGGCGACCAGCCCCATCAACAGGACGGGCCACATGCTGGGCCAGAGCTGGCGGAGAGAGGCGCCTTCGAGCAGAGCGGCGCGGACGCCGGTGAGCACATAGGTGGCGGGGCTGAGCACGGCCAGACGCTGCAGCAGGGGCGGCAGCACCGTGATCGGGTAGTAGACGCCTGACACCAGCAGCATCAGGGCGATGATGACATGGGTCATCTGCGAGCCGCGCTCCGGGAAGAGCAGGGGCAGGACCGAGGCCATGATGCCGACGCCGATGAAGCTCAGGCTGCCTGCCAGCAGTACGGCAGCGCCGCCGGCCAGGTTGGCGCGGCTCAGGTCGATGTCGAACAGCAGCACGGCGACGATGAGGATGACGGTGTTGAAGAGCATGCTGTAGAGCACGGCGAACAACGTCTGGCCCGCCATGTGCGTCAGGCGGTGGATGGGCGCCATCAGCGTGTACTCGATGGTGCCTTCCCAGCGTTCGATGCTGATCACATCGGTGATCCAGTAGAAGATGACCGAGAGGTAGTGCCAGACCAGCGTGCCGACGATCAGGTAGAGGACCATGTAGCGGCCATCGACGGCGCTGGCGCCGGTCAGTGCTTCGGTGCCCAGGCCGATGTAGGCCACGGAGAGGGCGTTGGCGATGGAGTAGCACAGCCAGACGATCTCCCAGGACCAGTAGCGGCGGACCAGGTTGGCGTTGCGTTCCATGAAGGCGTAGGACGCCCGCATCTGGTGGACGGCAGTGTTGAGGGTAGACATGGGAGAGGGATCCTTGGGTGGGACGGGTCAAGGCGTACTGCGTACTACGTACTGCGTAATACGTACTGTGCGTACTGCGTGACTGACGTTCAAGGGCAACTTTACGCAGTACGCAGTACGAATTACGCCTACGGCTTCACGCCTCTTCCTCCTCATTCACCAGGGCGCGGCCTGTGAGGTTGAGGAAGACGTCTTCGAGGGTGGTGGGATGGCCGTTAGGGCTGGGGACCAGCGCCCGCAGGGCCGCCGGCGTGTCGAGGGCGACGACCTTGCCTTTGTCCATGATGGCGATGCGGTCGCAGAGGGTTTCGGCTTCCGTCATGTCATGCGTGGTCAGGAGGATGGTCGTGCCGTCCTGCTGCTGCAGTTCCCGCACCACGCCCTGAACCTCCCGCTTGGAGCGGGGGTCAAGTCCGGTGGTCGGCTCGTCCAGCAGCAGCATGCGGGGACGGGAGAGCAGGGCGCGAGCGATGGCGACTTTCTGCTGCATGCCGCGCGACATCTGCTCCATGGGGTTGAAGATCGAGCGCCGCTCCAGGCCCAGCCGGGTGAGGATGGCCTCCACCTCCTTGCGGGTGTCGCGGCCGTCCAGCCCGTAGAGGCGGGCGCCGTAGAGCAGGTTTTCCATGGGCGAGAGTTTCTTGAAGAAGCTGGCCTCGACCGAGACGCGGTTGATCAGGCGTTGGACCTGCATGGGCTGGCGGACCACGTCATAGCCGAACACAGTGATCTCGCCGCCGTCGGGCAGCAGAAGCGTGGACATCAGGCGGATGAGGGTGGACTTCCCGCCTCCGTTGGGGCCGAGGACGCCGAAGATCTCGCCCTGCTGGACATCGAAGCTGACGTGGTCGACAGCGACGATGATCGGCAGGGCGGCATGGCCGTTGGGGCCGCTGCCGCCGTTGGGTGCGGGCTTGCGCCAGGGCAGCCAGGAGCGGCCGGCGGCGTCGGGCTTGCCAAAGAACTTGTAGACGTCATGGACGCACAGGGCAGGGTACATGGCTGCCTCCTGGGGAAGAGTGTCACGGGAAATGAGGCCGGTAGAGGGCGCTTGGAAGAGGGAGGTGCTGTTCATGGCGACATCCTTGGCAGATCGGGGCGGAAAAAAGAACAACGGCCACAGGAGGGATTCCCGTGGCCGTTGCGGTGCTGGCAGTGGCATGCCAGGAGCGAAGGCAAACAAAAAGGCCACGGGGTGGGAGCACACCCGTGGCCTTGGGTCAGACTAGTTCAACACACCTAACCGTTGGCGGGCGCACTCCGCGCATGCACGACTGCACCGGCATTGCCGGCGGCACGCATGCGGATGTTGACGTTAGGTGTGTTTGCCATCAAATGATTTCCTTGGTGCAAAATCAGGAAGAGGATACTACGAGTTGGGCTGGGAATGCAAAATCGGAGGGATGGACACAGTGGAAACCGGGGAGACCAGGAGAACGGGACAAGGGGAAAGCGGGAGGTGGGAGACAGGGCAGGTGGGAAACCGGGTGAATCGAAGTCCGGTAGCTGGGATACCTGGGCGCGCTAAACGGTCCAGGCTTCCCAGGTCTCCCTGGTCAGTCGGTCTTCCGGACTCCGCTCTGCTGGTTTCCCCGCTCCCTCAATCCAAATGCGCCAGACCGCGCTTCAGGGCCAGGATGGCGGCCTGAGTGCGATCGTTGGCCTGCAGTTTCTCGATGATAGCGCTGACGTAGTTCTTGACCGTCCCCTCGGCCAGGAACAGCGTTTCGGCGATCTCTTTGTTCGACTTCCCCTGGACCATTTCTTGCAGGATGGCCAGCTCCCGCTCGGTCAGGGGCTCGAGTAGCGGTCCGGCGTCGTCATGGCCGGCAGTGCTTTGCGGCGGCCGCGTGGCGGGGGGGCGTCGCTGGTTGGCGCCTGCCCGTGCGGAATTGCCTGCGGTCAGCCGGTTGAACTCTGCCAGGACCTTGCCGGCGATGGCGGGGTCAAGATGCACCTCGCCGGCCGATGCCTCGCGGATGGCGGCCACGATCTCTTCGCTGGCCGCATCCTTGAGCAGGTAGCCACTGGCGCCTGCTTTGATGGCGTCGAAGACCCATTCGTCGCCGTCGTAGGTGGTGAGCACCAGCACTTTGCTGTGCGGATGCTGCTCGCTGAGGTTACGCGTCGCCTGGATACCGTTCATCACCGGCATCTTCAGGTCCATCAACACCACATCCGGTTGGAGGGCGGCAACCTGCGTGATGGCTTCCTGGCCATTGGCTGCCGTTCCCGCTACCTCGATGCCCGGCTCGTGGCTGAGAATGGTGTCCATCCCCTGGCGCACGATGTCCTGGTCATCGACAATCAGCACGCGAATCACAGTTGCTCTCCCAGCACCAAGACAACGCTGGCGCCCTTGCCGGGGCTGCTGGCGATCTGCAGGTCGGCGCCGATCAGCTCGGCCCGCTCGCGCATGCCGGCCATGCCGAAGTGGTCGGCGTCGATGGCGTCGACGTCGAAGCCCACGCCATCGTCGGTGATCTCCAGGCGCAGACGCCGGTCAGGTCCGGGCCGGCTCAGGCTGACCGCCACGGTAGTGGCGGCGGCATGGCGCTCGACGTTGGCCAGCGCTGCCTCGGCAATGCGGTAGATCGACTGCTCGGTCAAGGGGTCGAGGGCGTCGATATCGTCGATGGCGCAGGTGAAAGCGATGCCCATGCGCTCAGCCTGCCGCCGGCAGAGCTGGCGCAGCGCCTCGGACAGGCCCAGATCCTCCAGCGGCGTCGCCCGCAGGGCCTGGATGGCGCGGCGTGATTCCAGGATGCCGCTGCGCACCGTCGCCTGCGCCTCTTTGAGCTGGTTCCGAGCCGCCTGGGGATCATACGTCATCAGTGTCTCCAGCGCCTGCAGTTGTACGCTGAGGCCGGTGAGCGAATGCGCCAGCGTGTCGTGCAGCTCGCGCGCCAGGCGATTGCGCTCGCGGCTCTCTGCCAACTGCGCTGCCGTGACGGCGCGCCGCGCCAGTTGCCGGTTGGCGGCTTGCAGCGCCGCGTGCTCGGCGCGCAGGGATTCGACCAGGCGCATGACGATGTAGCCAAGTAGCGCCACCGTGCCCAAGCGCCCCAGGGAGATACCGATGAAGTCGCCCCACCGGTAGAGATCGGAACTGGTGATGAGGAGCCCCAGGGCCAACTGGCCGGCGATGAGACCGCCCATCGCCACCTGCCAGCCGCGGCGGCCGTATTGCCAGGCTGCCAGCATGACGGGCACGGCCAGCCAGATGGTCTCCATGAACAAGTCGCCAACCCCCAGGCGCGGGGGGCGCCCGTGGATGTCGGGAGGCATGGCCACAACGGCAAGCGCCTGGGTCACCAGGGGCGCCAGGAGAAACCAGCCCAAGGCGATGGGCAGGAAGCTGGCGCCCAACCGCCGGCGCAGCGCCGGCCAGCTCACGAAGACCAGCAGCAGGGCTGATTCCATCGCCGCAAACACGGTGATCACCCGCATCGCTTCCGGCGGCACCTGGCCGGAACGGGCCAGGGCCAGGAACAGGGCAGCGCTGAGCAGGGACAGGAGGAAGCGCAGCGCCACGGCCTGCTGCAGCACGCGCAGCAGGCCGGGTGCAAGCACGTCATCACGGGAGGTCCCTGGGATGAGCAACGGTTGGTCCAGCGTGGAGTTCGACATGGGACGAAAATGGGGCGGAAACCGATTGAACAGGGCGCCAAGGGGAGTCATGGCGGCGACAACCTCACTTGCCCCAGTCCACCATACGCTCGTTGTTGGCATCATACTGGAAGGTGACGCCTGTCAGCGCCGCAGATGCCAGCGGACGCTGATTGCTGCCGTCGGCATTCATCACCCACAGCTCCCACTTGCCCTGCCGGTCGGTCAGGAAGACAATGGACTTCCCATCAGGACTGGGGGCGGGTGAGACGCTGTTGACCGGGTGGTCGCGTAACAGGGGCGGCGACGTCAAGGCCACGGCCTGGCTGCCATCTGCCTTCCAACGCCAGATGTCCCAATGGTCGCCGGACTTGCGGCTGGCGTAGAGGTATTGGCCGTCGGGACTGTAGGTGGCGGGCCCCAACAGGCCGGGCAGATCGACCAGGCGCTGCGGCTGGTCGCCGCTCTTGGTGAAGGCCGCCGCCAGCCCGTTTTCATCCAGGTGGACGACCAGGTTCTGGGTAGGCGACTGGCTGGGGGCGGCGGCGGTGTCGCTGGCAGGCAGATCGTGCAGGGCGCCGCTGGCCAGGTCGATGCTGGTCAGGTTAGTGTAGTTGTAACTGACGACAGGGAAATCGTCAATACACATGGTGCGGCCGCGATCGGTGGTGCACTTGCCGCCAAAGCGGGCTTGGAGCTCTTCATTGGTCAGACAGCCCCACGGGGTCTTGCGGCATGTCTTGCTTTCTACTGTGCGCTCGAAGGTAATGACCTTGCCATCGGTGCTCCAGGTAGGCGAGCGCGGGCGCTCGGCGCCGATCACTTTGTGCTCATTGCTGCCATCGCTGTTGATCAGCCATAGACCTTTCTGGTCATCCTGCCAGCGCGTGAAGGCGACCTGCGTGCCGTCAGGGCTAAGGACCGGCTCGATGCCCGTGGTCAGGGTGCGCAGACCTGTACCATCGGCGTTCATGAGGTAGATCGTGCCGCCGGTGTGGTTTTGGAAGACCAGCTTGCCCGCCAGCCTGGCGCCGGTAGGCGCGGCGGCGGACGCCGCCAACTTGGAGGTGGAGGTCGCGGTCGTGGCCTGCTTGCCTGCCGGCGCCGTCGTGGTCTTAGCAGGAGCGGCTGCGATGGCGGCGGCAGCCGGCGTGGGCGCTGCCGCATCGGTGCTGGCGAGGCTGACATCAGCCTTGGGCAGCCAGGCATGGGCGACGCCGCTTTCGTTGTAGATGAACTCGTACCAGTCGCCTAGCGCCCTGGTGACGATGAGAGTCGCGCCGGCATCGATCGGGCCGAGCTGGCTGCTGCTGGCATCCGGCCCGGCGTAGGCGGCGGTGGTGGTGAGCACGGTTCCGCTCTTGAGGACATCCGTGGGCGTGCCCAGGGGTGACGTCGTGGACGCCGCACTGGAGCCTGTCGCTGTCTCAGTGGCGCCGGCAGCCGGCTGCGCCCCTGCGGCGGCAGGCATCGCCGTGTTGGATTGGGTGTTTGCGGCGGGGACAGGCGTGGCGTTTTGATCGCTGGGGCTGGCATTGGCTGCGGTTTGGGGCGCCGCAACCTGGCCGCTTGCTGCTGCGGCTTCGGCGGTGGCCGTCGCTCTCCGGCCCGCAAAGCCACTGAAGTTGCCCTGACGCTGGCCGTTGGCGCGACCGGCGAAGTTGGAACCTCCGCCAGCATTGCCGCCTGCGACGCCAGTCGAAGAGGATGCACCTGCGGGCTGCTGGCCTCGGAACTGTCCTGCCGCGCCCGAGGACGCAGTGGAGCCGCTGCAACCGGCAAGCAGCACGATGACCAGCACGGCGAGAAGCCAGGGAAGGGATTTCTTGAACATGGTAGGTGTCTCCACGAACCGGGCCTGCGCCCGTGTGGGGGTAGGCCGCGGTTCTAAGATGTTATTCGTAGCGCAGCGCCTCGATGGGCCGCAGTCCGGCCGCCCGCCAGGCGGGATAGATGCCGAAGATGAGACCCACGGCGGCCGCAAAGCCGGCGGCCATGACGACATTGCCCGGGCTGACGAGCGTCGTCACGCTCAGGAGCTTGCCGCCCAGGCGGGAGATGCTCCAGCCCAGGAGAATGCCCATGATGCCGCCCATCATGCTCAGCAGGACGGCTTCCAGCAGGAACTGGAACAGGATGTCGCGCTTGAGGGCGCCGATGGCTTTGCGAATGCCGATCTCGCGCGTCCGTTCGGTGACGCTGACAAGCAGGATGTTCATGATGCCGATGCCGCCGACCAACAGGGAGATGCCAGCGATGGCGCCCAGGAAGGCGGTCATCGTGCCGGTGACCTGGCTGAGCGTTGACAACAGCGTGGTCTGACTGAAGACCCGGAAGTCGTTTTCATCCGTTCCGGTCAGCTTGTGGCGCTCGCGCAGGAGGGCGGTGATTTGGCTGACGGCGGCGTCGGCTTTTTCGGCTGAGACAGCCTGGGCCGTGATGTTGCTGACCGCAAACTCACCCGTGCGGGTGCGGTTGGGATACAGGCGCACCTGCGCCGTGGTCAGCGGAATGTAGATGCTGGCGTCAGGGTTACCGCCGAAGCCCTGGCCTTGCGCCGTCAGGACGCCGACGACATCGTAGGTGACGCCGTTGATCTTGATCGACTTGCCGTAGGGATTTTCGGTGCCAAAGAGGTCGGTGGCCGTGGTGGCGCCCAGCACGGCCACGCGTGCCCGGGCGTCCAGGTCTTCCTGGGTGAGGCGGTCGCCGGCCTGGAACTTCGTCATGTTGCGCAGAGCGAAGTAGTTGGCGGTCACGCCAGCGACCGAGGTCTGCACCGACTGGTCGCCGTTGATGACCGTTTGCTGGCCCTCCACTGAGGCTGCCACGGCGCTCACGGCCGGGACGTTCAGCGTTTTGGCCAGGGCCGCGACGTCGGACATGCTCAACGGCGGGTAACTGCCGCGGTTGCGGAAATCGGCCGAGATGCTGATCAGGTTGGTGCCGATCGAGGAGATCTGGCTGCTGACCGAGCTGCTAACGCCGTTGCCGATGGACATGAGGGCGATCACGGCGGCGACGCCGATGATGATGCCCAGCATGGTCAGCGCCGAGCGCAGCTTGTGGGCGGTGATGCCCTCAAGCGCGGTCATGAAGCTTTCGCGAATATCCATGGGTGACTCCTGCCGTCAATGAGGCTGGATGCGGCCGTCACGAATCCAGATCGTCCGCTGTGTGTGACGAGCGACGTCGGGGTCGTGCGTGACCATGACGACGGTCATCCCGCGTTCACGGTTCAGGTCGCTGAAGATGTTGAGAATCTCTTCGCCGGACTGGGTGTCCAGGGCGCCTGTCGGCTCATCGGCCAGGATGATGCTGGGTTCCACGACCAGCGCCCGGGCAATGGCCACGCGCTGCTGCTGGCCGCCGGAGAGCTCATCCGGCCGGTGATCGATGCGATCGCCCAGACCCACGGATTCCAGCGCTGCTCTTGCCCTTTCGAAGCGCTCGTGGCGGTGGATGCCGCCGTACATCAGGGGCAGCGCCACCTGCTTGATCGCCGAGGTGCGGGGCAGCAGGTTGAACTGCTGGAAGACAAAGCCGATGCGTTTGTTGCGAACGCGCGCCTGGTCGTTATCGCTCATGGCGCTGACGTCGAGGCCGTCGAGCACGTAGGTGCCGCTGGTCGGCAAGTCCAGGCAGCCGATGACGTTCATCAGGGTGCTCTTGCCAGAACCGGAGGGGCCCATGATCGAGACCATCTCGCCTTTGTCGATCGTGAGATCGACGCCGCGCAGGGCGTGGACGACTTGCGTGCCCATCTGGTATTCCTTAGTGATGCCTGTAAGCTGGATCATTGTGGTAGTGCTCCTTCGGTGGTCATGCGGCACTGTAGCTGTGCTGCACGCGTGACGTGACGTCTACTGGGTCCTTAGTCACGGGGTGGACCACCGCCGCCGAAGAAGAAGCCGCCACCGCCGCCGGTCCGGTTCCGGTTCGCGTTACTGCCGGACGTGGCAGTGCCGGTTGTAGAGGAGGAGCCGGTGCTGCTGCTGGCCAGGGTGCCGATGAGGACCTTGTCGCCTGCCTGCAGGCCGCCGGTGATCTCGGTGTTGTCATCGTCCTTGGTGCCGACGGTCACCTCGACCTTCTGCGTGCTCTGGCTGCCGTCAGGCCCCACGATCACGCGATTCACGTAGTTCTTGCCGGCGGCGCGGTCGGGCGTGATCGCCTGGTTGGGCACCACGAGGACGCCATTCTTGGCGGCGACGACGATGGTGGCGTTGGCGGTCATGCCATCGCGGACCGACAGGTTGTTATCACCCAGGCTGAGGTGCACTTCATAGGAAACAATGGAGCTGCCGCTGCTGGTGCTCTTGGGGGCCGGGGCCACGCTCAGGACCTTCCCGGAAATCTCCGTGGTGGGCCAGGCTTCCAGGGTGACCGTCGCCGGCTGGCCGGCGGACAGGTTGCCCACATCTACCTCGTCAACGCTGAGGACCACCTCCAGACTCTTGGGGTCCATGAGCGTGACGGCCTCACCGCTGGCGGTTTCATCCTGCGCTACGTTCACAGCCGTGACAACGCCGTCGAAGGGGGCGACCAACTTGGCCTTGGCCAGATTGTCCTGGGCCGTCTGCAAGCTGAGACGCGCCTGCTCGACCTGCGCCTTAGCGGAGGCGATTTTGGTGCTGGCCGTGCCCTCCTGGACGGAGGCCAGGTTCGCTTCGGCCGACTTTACCTGCGCCTCGGCGGAGGCCAACTCGGCTGGCGTGGGGCTGTCCAACAGGGTTTGCAGGCTGGCCTTGGCTTGCACAAGCGTTGCCTTGGCCTTCTGGACGTTTTCCGCCGTAGGCGCTTTGGTGGCTTCCTGGTAGGCGGCCTGGGCTGAAGCGTAGTTGTTGGTGGCCTGCTGCAGGGTCAAGGCCTGTGAGCTCATGCCGGCATCGGGCCGCGAGGCGATCTTGTCATAGGCCGATTGGGCCTGCTGCAGGGTGGCTTCGGCATTCTTCAGCGTTGCTTCTGCCTGCGTCACCGTGGCGGCATCGGGACCGGCGATCACGGTGTTGTAGGCTTCCTGCGCTGAACTCATACTGGCCCGCGCAGCGGCAAGGTCGGAAGCACTGGCCCCGGCCTTGACCTTGTCGAGGTTGGCGCGGGCGCTGTCAAGCGCGGCTTGCGCGGAGGCAAGCTCCGCCGCCGTCGAGGCGCCCTGAAGCTCAGCGAGATTGGCTTCCTGAATGATCAGGCTCTGTTCCGCCGAGGCCACGGCCCGGGCCAACTCAGCGTCGTCCAACTGCACCAGCACGTCGCCGGCTTTGACCTGGTCGCCGACCTTCACGTTGACCTTGGCGACGGTGCCCGCCTGGCCAAGCGAAAGCGCTGCCGTATGCTGCGCTTTGACATTGCCGCTGGCGGTGGACTTGCTGGCCAGATTGCCGATCTGAGCTGTGACGATGGTGCCGGTTTCGGTCTGGGCGGCCGCCGACGCCTTCTGACCGCTCCTGCTGCTGCTGAAGTAGACCACGGCGCCGGCGACAAGCGCAATGGCGATGACGCCGGCAATCAGCCAACGCCACCGTCGAACTATCGGTTGCTTTGGTGCAGTACTCATGAAATGGATTCTCCCTTTTGGCTGAGTGATGACCCTATCTTGGCAGAACCGTCGCAATCGCAACAGTGCCTGGCGTCACTGGCGGTCGTGACCGTAGTCACACAAACAGTTATGGATGCGGGGCCCTGTACATGCTTTGCCCTGGCGGTCCTTTCTGGACTAGAATCACTGTACAGAGAAAGCACGCGGCGTCGGTCCGCGTGTCCGCCAGGAGATCTTTGGCGCCGCTGTGCGCTTTGCGTTTGAGGAGACGACAACCATGGCTGAAGCCAAGGTTCATGCGATCGCTGTGATGACGAGTGGGGGAGACTCGCCGGGGATGAACGCCGCCGTGCGCGCCGCCGTGCGCATGGGGCTGCACCACGGCCTGAAGGTGTTCGGCGTCTACAACGGATGGCAGGGTGCGGTCGATGGCGGCAGCGCCATCGAGGAGATGAATTGGCACTCGGTGGGCGGCATCATGCAGCGCGGCGGTACCTTCCTCGGCACGGCACGCTGCCAGGAATTCCGCACGCGGGAGGGCCGCCGCCAGGCCGCCGCCCACCTGTTCAGCAGGGGGATCGATGGCATCATCGTCATCGGCGGTGACGGCTCGCTCACGGGGGCGCGCATTCTGTCGGAGGAGTGGCCCGAACTTCTGCAAGAGGCAGCGGGACTGGGACTGATCACCCTGCCCGAAGGCGCCAAGCCCACGCTGGCTGTGGTCGGGCTGCCCGGTTCGATCGATAACGATACCTACGGGACCGACATGTCGATCGGCGCCGACACCGCTCTGCATCGCATCGTCGACGCGGCCGACCAACTGATGAGCACGGCTGCCGCGCACCAACGCACCTTTGTGATGGAAGTGATGGGGCGCAACTGTGGCTACCTCGCCCTGGCGGGGGCCGTGTCTTCCGGCGCGCATTGGGTGCTGATTCCTGAGGAAGAGCTCAAGCCCCGCTGGCACCAGGCGATGGTCGCCTCCCTGCTGCGCGGCCGCGAGCTCGGACGCAGGCACGCCATCATCATGCAGGCCGAGGGCGCCCGTCATACGGACGGTCTGCCCCTGGAAGCCAAGACGGTGGCCGACATCCTGACCAAACAGCTCGGCGCCGAGACACGCGTGACGGTGCTGGGACACGTCCAGCGCGGCGGTGCGCCCAGCGCCTTTGACCGGGTTCTTGCCACTCGTCTCGGCGCTGGCGCCGCCCAAGACCTGATTGCCAATGGCGCCGATATGCCGCCGCGCATGTTGGGCCTCGTGAACAACCAGGTTCATGCCACGCGCCTGGACGAGATGGTGGAGAAGAGCCGGGAGGTGGGCAAGCGCATTGAGGCCGGTGACTATGAGGGTGCTTTGGCCCTCCGCGGCGCCAGCTTCACCGATCAACTGAAGCTGCTGGAGACCATCACCGGCCCTGCACCCACCCATGAACGGCCGTTGGGCAACATTCTCATTGTGACCGCCGGACATGACTGCCCAGGCATGAACGCGTGTGTGCGGGTCGTAACGCGCCTGGCGCGTGAGAAAGGGTTCGATGTGTTCGGCGCTCACTACGGTTTGGCCGGGCTGATGGAGGACCGCATCACCGAGCTCAAGTGGATGGACGTTGGCGGTTGGACGGCGCGAGGTGGCTCGGAGCTGGGCGCCGGACGCATGGAGCTGGGGGCCGAGCACATGCATCGTCTGGCGTCGGTGTTGGAGGAGAGAAACATCACTGCCCTGGTGGTCATCGGCGGCCTCGATGCCTACATGAGCGCCCAACTGATTGCCCAACATCGCCGCCATCACCCCGGGCTCTACATCCCCATCATCGTCATCCCGGCCAGCATCAACAACAACCTGCCCGGCACCGAGTTTTCCATTGGCTCGGATACGGCGCTGAACAACATCATCTCCGCCGTGGACAATATCAAGGATACTGCCGGCGCCAATAAGCGGGCGTTCGTGGTCGAGGTCATGGGGTACGACTGCGGCTACCTGGCGTTAATGGCGGCGCTGGCAAGTGGCGCCGAACAGGTCTATCTGCCGGAAGAGGGCATCACGCTGCAGCAAGTCACCCAGGATGTGGCCAGCTTGCAGCGCGGTTTCGAAAACGGCAAGCTGCTGTCGATCCTCATCTTCAGCGAACACGCCTCGGCCACCTACGACCAGGACATCATCCGCCGGATTCTGGACGCGGAAGGCAGCGACCAGTTTGACGTGCGTTCGATTGTCCTCGGACACGTCCAGCGCGGTGGATCGCCAAGCCCCTTTGACCGTATCCTGGCGACCCGGCTGGGCGCTGCCGCAGTCAACTACCTGAGCGAGAACCACGAAAGCACCTACGCCCGCTGTGTGGGTCTGCGCGGCAACGGCGTCGTTACCCTGGACCTGGACAAGGCCCTGGCCGAGATGGACTGGCCCGCCGAGCGTCCGAAGGTGCAATGGTTCATGGAGCTGCGCGATCTGACCCGCATCCTCTGATACAGCACGCGCTGCTGCCAGTCAGGAAAGGAAGTGGCGCCTGGCGCCCTCTACAGGCATGAATACGCTCATTTTGCGTCGTTCATCTGCTGTTCTCAGACGAGGTGACCATGCCTATTGAAAACCCCCTGAAGCGGGTCGAACGCCTCAAGCGCGTGACGCGCCGGCCCGAGGCCGCCGACCAGCGTGTCCCCGCCGGCCAGTTCGTGACCGACAAGTTTCCTGTCCTGCACTACGGACCCGTGCCCAAGACCGATCTGGCGGCCTGGTCGTTCCGGGTGTTTGGACTGGTGGAGAAGCCCCTGGTTCTGAATTGGGAGAGGTTTCGAGCCCTGCCCGAAACGACGCTCACCCGCGACATCCACTGCGTGACGCGCTGGAGCAAGTTTGACACGACCTGGTCCGGTGTCCTATGGCGCGACTTCCTGCGCGTCCTGGACATCCGGCCCCAGCCCGAAGCAACGCACGTGATGTTCCACTGCGAGTACAACTACACGACCAACGTGGCGCTGGATGTGCTCGACGATGATGACACGATGTTCGCCTGGAGCTATGAAGGCAAGCCGCTGCCGCTGGAGCATGGCTGGCCGCTGCGCGCCCTGGTACCCAAGCGCTATTTTTGGAAGAGCGCGAAATGGATCCGCGGCGTTGAGTTCATGGCCGGCGATCGCCCCGGCTTCTGGGAGATGAACGGCTACCACATGGAAGGCGATCCCTGGCAGGAAGAACGTTTTGGCTGGTGATGACCGCTTTCCCGACTCTTTCATTAGCTTCCGTGCCCGTACTCTCCCTCGACCAGGCGCACGAGGTGGACAGGCGCATGGAGGCCGAGTATGGCATTCTTCCCTTGCAGAGGGTGGAGAATGCCGGTCGCAGCCTGGCTGACCTCGCCCAAGCCTGGTTGGGCGACAGCTTCCCCGGCGCTTCGGTATTGGTGCTGGCGGGTGCTGGCGACACAGGTGGAGCCGGGCTGGCAGCGGCGCGACACCTGGCCAATCGCGGCGCTGATGCGCAGGTGGTGCTGGCTGCCGCCTTTGAGGCGCTGGACGCCCTGCCCGACCATCAGCTCCGGTCCCTGCTGGCGATGGGCGTCTCGGTGACGCCTGCCGGCGATGGTTGGGAGCTGCCCAGCGCCGACCTGGTGCTTGATGCCCTGATCGGCTACGATCCGTGGGTGCCGCCCCCCGGCGAGACGGCGGCGATCATTCGCCTGGCCAACAGCCACCCTGCCGCCATCCTGTCGCTCGGTGTTCCCTCGGGCCTGGACGCCGCCACAGGCCACCCCGGCACACCCTGCATCCATGCGGCGGCGACCCTGGCCCTGGCCTTGCCGACGACCGGCCTGGTCGCCGGTCTGCCTGGGCTCACCGGCGACCTCTACCTGGCCGACGTGAGCGTTCCTGCGAGCCTGTACGAGGGCCTCGGTCTCGAAATGCCTACCGTTTTTCAAGGGGGACCGCTTGTCCGGCTGGCGCCGATGGATCAGCCGACATGACTGCCAACGGGCTCGAGCTGATCCAGATGCTGGCCTACCTGGGCATGGCGATCGGCCTGATCGGCACGGTGGCGCCGCTGCTGCCCGGCGCCATCCTGATCTGGCTGAGCATGCTGGCCTGGGCTTGGGCGGACGGCTTTGAGCGGGTGGGCTGGCCCACCCTGGTTGTGCTGGGTGTGCTCATGCTCGTGGCGGAGCTCAGCGACTTGCTGCTTGCGGCCATGGGCGCCCGCCGCGGCGGCGCATCCTGGCTGGGGCTGCTTTTCGGCGGGATCGGGGCCGTGGTCGGCCTGCTCTTCTTCAACCTGGTGGGGGCGTTGCTGGGCGCGGTCGTGGGCATGTTGGGATGGGAGATCTATCGCCAGCGCGGCGACTGGCGGGCGGCTGGTCGCAGCAGCGGCGGCCTGCTCTGCGGCTACCTGGTAGCGATTGTGTTCAAGTTCGGACTCGGCATCGTCATGATCGTTGTCTTTATCGCCCAGGCTTACGACTGGTTTCCAAGCCTGGGGATGTAGACGAGCGCGCCGGCGGCAGACATTCTGTGCGATTGGGGAGTTTGCTAACGCATTTCTGATAGAGTTATGCTGTAATCGAAGGTGACGCTTTCTGCTTCTCCTTCTTCCCTACCTTTCCTTCGCGACAACACGGAGAATCCGTTCCCATGCTTTGGCTTCTACTTGCCATCCCGGGGCTCATCCTCGGCATCTGGGCCCAACTGCGCGTACGCAGCGCCTTCAACAAGTACAGCCGCGTCCCCAACTCACGCGGGCTGTCAGGCGCTCAGGCCGCACGCATGATGCTCGACTATCACGGTTTGCCCGACGTCAGCGTTGAGGAGTCTTCGGGCTTCCTCACCGACCACTACGACCCCCGCAGCCGCACCCTGCGGCTCTCGCCCGACGTGGGCCGCGGCAACTCGATCGCGGCCGTCAGTGTCGCCGCCCACGAGGCAGGCCATGCGCTCCAGGACTCCCAGCACTACGCGCCCCTCAAACTGCGTACGGCCATCGTCCCGGCGGTGCAGTTTGGCTCCTACCTCGGACCCCTTCTGTTCTTTGCCGGGTTCATGCTGCAGGCCATCAGCCGGTCGGCCGGGGAGCTGGGCTTCTACATCGCCTTTGGCGGCCTGATCCTGTTTGGGCTGACGGCGCTCTTTACCGTCATCACCCTGCCCGTCGAGTTCGATGCCAGCAACCGCGCCAAGCGCGAACTGGTGGCTATGAACATCCTGAACCAGAATGAAATGGTGGGGGTGAACCAGATGTTGGGCGCAGCGGCCTTGACGTACGTCGCCGCCGCCATCGCCGCTATCGGACAGTTCCTCTACTACGCCTTCATCCTGTTCGGACGACGCCGTTGATCCCGCCCGCCCAGGGCTGACGCCGAAGCCGCCGGTGCGCATCCGCCCGGCGGCTTCTTCTTTGCCGCTGCTCGTCACCGTCGTGGACGGAGACGGCGATCTGTGCTTTACTGGCGGCACGTATGGATGCCTGGACCACCATGACCCTCGACCGGGCGGGGCGCCGGCCGCTCTACGAGCAGATCAAGGAAGCCATTGCCGCCGCCATCGAGAGCGGCGGTTTGCCGCCCCTGACCAAGCTTCCGCCGACACGCACCCTGGCCCGCCAGCTTGGGGTCGACCGCGTGACCGTGGTCACCGCCTACAATGAGTTGGCAGCCGAGGGCTACATCAGCGCCCACGTAGGGCGCGGCAGTTTCGTCCTCGATCGGGCCACCTCCAGTTGGGCGGCGCCGCCCGGCCTGCGCGCGCCCGCCGATTGGACGGCGCACAATCTCAACCGGGAGATGATGCGGATGGCGAGGCGCCCCGACATCATTTCCTTTGCCCCCGGAATGCCGGCCACCGACCTGCTCCCGGTCGATGCCTACCGGCTGGCGCTGAACCGGGTCCTGCGCCGGGATGGGCCCGAAGTCCTGCAGTACGGCCTTGTCGAGGGCTATCCACCGCTGCTCACAGCCATTGCCGCCGAGTTGGCGGCGATGGGGATCGAGGTTGAGCCCGGCCAGTTGCTGATCACCAGCGGCACCGAGCAGGCGCTGGCCCTGGTGCTGCGCACACTCCTGCACCCTGGCGATACGGTGCTGATCGAGCAGCCCACCTATGCCCTGGTGCTGGACGTGCTGGCGGGTTCGGGTGTCGCCGTCCAACCTGTGCCGTGTGATGAGAACGGCGTCATTCCGGGCGCGCTGCCCGATCTGATCGCCCGCTGCCAGCCGCGGCTGCTCTATCTCACCCCAACCTTTCAGAATCCCACCGGCGCCTGTATGCCGTTGGCGCGGCGCCAGCAGCTCCTTGATGTGGCGGCCAGGCACGACCTCCTGGTGCTCGAGGACGACGTCTATGCCCATCTCTGGCTTGACGCCGCGCCGCCACCCTCGCTGCGGGCGCTCGACCGGACCGATCACGTGATCTATACGAATGGCTATTCGAAGTGCCTGCTGCCGGGCGCCCGTATCGGCTACCTGGTGGCGCCTGCGCACCTACACAGCCTACTTGCTACCGCCCACCAGACGCTCGACGTCAGCGCCAGCGAGCTGCATCAGCGGGCCCTGGAGATGTACCTGCGGGAGGGCCGTTTTGCCGGCCACCTGGTGCGCCTGCGCAGCGCCTATCGCCAGCGCCGCCAGGCCATGCTCGAGTCCCTGGCCGCCGCCATGCCGGCCGGCGCTGCCTGGACCCGGCCGGGAGGCGGTCTTTACTGCTGGCTGCAGCTTCCTCTGGACGGTCCCAGCGCCACCACCGTCTATCTGCACGCCCTCGACCTGGGTGTCGCCTTTGCGCCGGGCCATCTCTCGTTTCCGCCCGGCACGCTGGAAACGGGGGGCTCCCATCATCTGCGCCTCAACTTCACGCTGCACCCCCCTGCCACCATCGCCACCGGCATCCTGCGCCTGGCCCGCGCTTGGCAGCAGGCCGCCGGCCTGAGGGGGTAGCGCTGGCGTGGGCGTCTGGTGATATGACGCGCATCATGGCGAAGGTGCTGACACAGTGTTAGAATAACCGCGGTTTGCCTTGGGCAAGCCCTTACGTCATTCCAAACAGCATCTGAGGTAATCTACCATGGGTAACAACATTGCGGAGATGCTCGGCGCCGAAGCCGAAGGCCTCCTGACCTACCAACCCCGTATCGCCAAAGAGTCCCTGCACCTGCCCGGTCCCGACTACGTGGATCGTGTCTTTTCGCAGATGGACCGTTCACCTGTGGTGATGCGCAACTACCAGAGCATCCTCAACAACGGCCGCCTGTCCGGCACCGGCTATGTCTCGATTCTGCCCGTCGACCAGGGCATCGAGCACTCGGCCAGCGCCTCCTTCGCTCCCAATCCCGCCTACTACGACCCGGCCAACATCGTCAAGCTGGCGATCGAAGGCGGCTGCAATGCCGTGGCTTCGACGCTCGGTGTCCTGGGTGCGGTGTCGCGCATGTACGCGCACAAGATCCCCTTCATTGTGAAGCTCAACCACAATGAGACCCTGAGCCTGCCGCTGGCCTACGACCAGAATATGTTCGCGAGCGTAGAGCAGGCCTTCGACCTCGGCGCTGTCGCCGTGGGCGCTACCATCTACTACGGCTCGCCCGAGTCGCGGCGCCAGATCCAGGAAGTGAGCGAGGCCTTCGCCCGCGCCCATGAGCTTGGGCTGGTCACCATCCTCTGGGCCTATCTGCGTAATTCGGCTTTCAAGAAGGATGGCGTGGACTACCATCTGTCCGCCGACCTCACCAACCAGGCTAACCACCTGGCCGTGACCATCGAGGCCGACATCGTCAAGCAGAAGATGGCCGAGAACAACGGCGGTTATCTTGCGGTCAAGTTCGGTCACACGAACAAAAAGGTCTACGAGGAGCTGACCACCGATCACCCGATCGACCTGGTCCGCTACCAACTCGCGGGCTGCTACATGGGCCGCATCGGCCTCATCAACTCCGGCGGCGCCTCCGGCCAGAACGACTTCGCCGAGGCCGTGCGCACCGCCGTGATCAACAAGCGTGCTGGCGGTATGGGTCTCATCTCCGGCCGCAAGGCCTTCCAGCGCCCCATGCAGGAGGGCGCCGCCCTTCTCAACGCCATCCAGGACGTCTACCTGGACCCGAGCGTGACCGTCGCCTGACCCCCCTGCGCCTATACAGTTTCTGGAGACATAGGGACGAGCTCACGGGCTCGTCCCTATGCTGTTTCTTGCGCCAGGTCTGATCTGACATCGCGCACGAACATGTGCGCGGCGTCGGCGTCGCTGACCACATACTGTCTGTCGCCGGCGCACACCGTCATTTCGCCGCCGGCGCGGGCGACCACACGGATGCTCGTTGCCGGGTAGAGTCCCGCTTCGCCCAGGTGGCGCAGCAGGCCGGGGTCATGGTCGCTGACTTCGACAAGGACGGCTACCTGTCCCGGCGCCAGGTCCACCAGCCGGGTTTGGACAGGCGAGGCGATGTCGCCCGCCCGTGAGGGAATCGGGGAGCCGTGAGGGTCGGTGGTTGGGAAGCCCAGCAGCGCATCCATGCGGTCTTCGAGATCTTCGGAGAGGATGTGCTCCCACTTGTCCGCTTCTTCGTGCACCCGATCCCAGGGGACGCCTAGCGCTTCCGCCAGGTAGAGTTCCAGCAGGCGGTGATGCCGGATGACCTCGAGGGCGATCTTGCGGCCCGCCGACGTCAGCACCACCCCCTGGTAACGTTCGTAGTCAACCAGGTGCATATCGGCCAGTTTCTTGACCATGCCCGTGACCGAAGCCGGGGTGACGCCCAGACGTTCGGCGAGCACGGTGGTGGCGACGGAGCCGCGCTCGTGTTCGATCTCGAAGATCGTTTTCAGATAGTCTTCGACGGCCTGAGTTTGCATGCGGGAAGCATAAGGAAGATTTAGGCGAGACTAAAATCCACTCGAACTCTAGCTGCTTTTGGGGGCGGTGTCAAACTAGTCTGCGTGAGCGAGGACGTTTCGCTCTTTTCGGATCGGTATTGTGACTATTGTCACATTTTGACACGGTTACTTGTGGCAAAATGCGCTAAGTAACGCAATGTTGCGGCGAGCGTGCTGCCTGTCCGGCGGTGGATGCGCCCCAAGTCGCCGGCTCGAGATGAAGTTGTCACGATGCCCCGTTGCGAACGGCAAGCTGACGGCAAAGGAGACAGTCCATGCCACCAACTTCTTCCGAAACCAGTCCCAAACGCAAGGGGGTGGGGGCTTATGCGGCCGTCTTTCCGCTTTGGATTTGGCTGGCGTGTTCGGTGCTGCTGGGTGCGATTGTGGGGTTGGGTGCGTTCACCTTCAGCTATGCGCAGGGCTTGTCCTATTTCTCCAGTGACCCCAAGGCCTGTGCCAACTGCCACATTATGCAGGACGTGTACGACGGCTGGAACCACAGCAGCCACAAGGCGGTGGCGGCCTGCAACGATTGCCATACGCCCCATGACAACATCGTGTCCAAGTACGCCGTCAAGGCGTTGAATGGTTTCCGCCACAGCGCTGCCTTCACGATGGGCCGTTTTCACGAGCCCATCCGCATTACCGCCCTTAACCGCAGCGTCACGGAGCATGCCTGTTTGTCCTGTCATGGTGAATTCGTTTCTGAGATCAGCCATGAGGGCAGTGACGTTCCCACGGACTGCCTGACCTGCCATAAGGGCGTTGGCCATGGCAAGCTCTCGGCGAAGTAGCGCCGCTCACAAAGTCAGAGTGTGACGACATCACCCTCAATTCCTAGCCCAGCCTGTTCTGGCGATCATTGACATGGAGGAACCCGAGATGACCGCATCGCCCCAACCTTCGCGACGCAAGTGGCTGCTGTTGATCCTGGCTTTTGTGGTGGGCGCCGGCCTCATGGCACTGCTCGCCGGGCTGCTGACCAACATCCAGACCCGGAAGAACGAGGCCGCCAAGGCCCCGCTGATGATCAAAGCGATCCCACCCAATACCCTGGACCCGGCTGTATGGGGCCAGAACTTCCCGCGCGAATACGATTCGTTTCAGAAGACCAAGGACGACACCATCCAGACGCCGTATGGTGGTTCCGTGCGCTACAGTAAACTGGAGAAGTACCCGGCCCTCAAGCGCATCTGGGCGGGCTATGCCTTCAGTGTTGACTACAACGAAGAGCGCGGGCATTACTACGCTCTGATTGACCAGAAGGAAACAAAGCGCCAGGATGTGGTCAAGCAGCCGGGCGCCTGTGCCAACTGCCATGCCGGCGAAGCGCCCCTGCTGATCGAGCAAATGGGCTGGGAGGCTTTCAACAGCACGCCGTATAAGGAGATTTCGAGCACGCTTCATACGGGGTCAACGTGCAACGACTGCCACGACCCTGCGACCATGGCCTTGCGCATCACGCGACCAGCCTTCATCAACGCCATGAAAGCGCGCGGCATTGACGTGACCCAGGCCACGCGGCAGGAGATGCGCACCTACGTCTGCGCCCAATGCCATGTTGAGTATTACTTCGAGGGCGATAAGAAGCTCCTGACCTTGCCCTGGACCAAGGGCCTCTCCATCGACGACATCGATGCTTACTATGAAGAGGAAGGCTTCAAGGATTGGACGCACAAGGAAACCGGCGCGCCCATGATCAAGGTCCAGCACCCCGAGTTCGAGATGTACAGCAGCGGCATCCACGCCCGGGCCGGCGTGGCCTGCGCCGACTGCCATATGCCCTATATGCGGGAAGGGGCGGTCAAGGTCTCGGACCATTGGGTGCGCAGCCCGCTCACCAACGTCAGCGCCGCCTGCCAGACCTGCCATAAGGAGGACGAGCAGGAACTGATCAACCGTGTCTCGATCATCCAGAACAAGACGGCCGGTCTGCTGCGTGACACGGAGACGGCGCTGGTTGCCGCCATCGACGCCATCGATGCCGCCAAGGCGGCAGGCGCCACGGATGCCGACCTGGCCGAGGCCCTCAAGCTCCACCGCAAGGCCTCGATGCGTTGGGACTTTGTCGCCTCCGAGAACAGCACGGGCTTCCACAGTCCGCAGGAAGCGGCCCGCGTCCTGGCCAACGCCATCGACGACGCCCGCCAGGCGCAGCTCTTGGCGGTGCAGCTCACGCCCAAGCAGCATAATGGGTCCCCCCGTTGGCCAGAATGGAGGTATAGACCGCCAACTGCAGGGGGGTAAAGCTGTTGTACGACTGCCCGATGGCGGCGCTCATGGTCTCGGCGGGGTACCACATCTCCCCGCCGGTTACCTTTTCTTTGTACTCCCGGCTG
>JAKOVD010000182.1 GCA_029782215.1 Chloroflexota bacterium | reverse complement strand
CCTGTCGAGCATACGGCAGCGGCGCACGGCTGACCGCAACATCGAACGCGACCGCAAGGTAGCCCGCACGCGCCGGGAGCAGGAGCGGCTGACCGCCACCTTACGCTACGAGCTAACAGGTGAGCGGGAGCGCGCGCTGTTAGCCGCCGAACACAAGGCGCTGTTAGAGGCCGGGCTGGCGAGTGTGAAGCTGCGCAGGTCGCGACTGTTAGATGACGTGATGCGGGAGGCCCGGACCGAACGCCGGAACGCTGCGCAATCGGACACCCGGCCCTCTGGATATGACACTTTTCCGCACCCCATCGATGACGCCCAGCGGCGGCGGGCCGAACAGCAGCGTCTCGACAAAGACGCCGCCCTGTTGCACATGCTGAACGCCCTGGCTAACAACCCGGACACCAGCAAGGCGGCCCTGGCTGAACACATCGGTCGAGCGCGTAACACGGTGTACGACTACCTCGACGAGCTGGAAGCGAACGGCTGGATTGAACGCTCAGAGGACACGGGCAGCGGGTATGTCCTGACGGCCGCCGGTGCGCAGTACCTAACACCTGCGCTGCACAGCAACGGCAACGGGCACCGGTGAACGGCGACGGCCTAGCCGCCCGACGTCACAGACACGGAAGGGGCTGGCCCTTGTGGGGCTGGCCCTTTTTTGACGCCCTCGCTTTTTATGTGTCAAATGTGTCAAAAGTCGGACGGCCCTCTGTGGGGCTTAGCCCCAAAACGCGCGCACTTTAGCCCCAAAACGCGCGCAAACCGGCGGATAGACCCCCCCCGGCAGGCTGGCCCCCTGTGCTATCTAGGCCCTCCCCTCCCCGATTCTCGCCACACTTTCCGCCCCATCCAGTACCCTATTTTTGAGGCGGACGCCTTTTTTGAAACCAGTTAGTGCCGGCGGTCCCCCGTGCTGGCGGGTCCGGCTGCTAGGTGCGTGTCCCCAAGACGTGCGCACTTTAGCCCCAAGACGTGCGCACCTTGTCCCCAAGACGTGCGCACGGCGGCGGGGAATTGTTTTACAGATATTCGTTATTTTGTGCGGCAGCCGGGGCCTGGGTGTGAAGTAATCGGCCAGGCGACCACCTTCCGCAAAAAGTTGCGGAAGGTGCAAGGGGCGGGGGCGGCCAATCGGACACACTGAACACTTTAGGGGCTACAGACTTCACACATTACACACCTAAAAAAGGGGGCGGCCCGCTGCTAGACGCTTCGTCAAATTTTTGACTAAGCGTTTGCCGGGGCGGCCTCACCCGGGAGACACACCAGGACACGCCGAAAGACACCGGCGGGCGGGGCGGCGTCAATACCTCACACACACGCGGCCGGCAGGGGAAACCTCATACACACGCGGCCGGGAATCCGATGACGGTCATGATTGACTGATAATCCCGTGACGGTGGGAAAGCCCATGACGGTCATGGCCGGCCGAGAACCCCGTGACGAGCCCCAGGGCCGTCATGGCTGGTAGTGGCCGCCGCCCCTGACAGCAGTGAGGGGGAGTGCATAACTACTACACTATCTCCAACTGCTAGCAATAGTGTGGTCCGTTTCCACACTCACCCCGCCTTTGACCGGGGCGCGCTGGGTGGGAAAGCCCATGATGTTACGAAGCTGCTATCCGGGTTATTACCAGCCCTTGACCCTCTAGCTCCCACCCGCGCGAGGGGCAGGCTGAGGGAGGGAAGGGTGGAAAAATTTCCCACCCTCTAGCGCACACCGGCGGGAGGGGCAGGCCAGGGAGTAGCGGGTGGGTAGGGGAGTGCAAATCGCTGGCCTGCAAAAAATTTTTGACCGCACGGGTAACCTAAGAAGTCGGTGTACGGGTTCGGGGGCTCCCCCCGGCCAGTCTAGCACCCACCCGCACGAGGGGCGGCATCAGAACGTATGTGCTCGCCCGTTAGCATGCCTGACTCGAGTCATGGTATAATAGCGGGTGAACAATCGCCAAAAGGCGAGCGCCGTCACACGGACCAGCAGGACGGCGCGGCGAGCCTGAACTGACGGCGCGGTCTCAAATTGTCAGTCAACACGACGGGTAACAGTAGGCGCTGTTGACCCGTCTCATACCCAACTATAGCGAGAATTCCGAGAGGCGTCAAGATTCCGCGCTCGGAATCGGGTAATTGGGAAAGCGCGGGGGAGGAAAAACACACCGCGCAGGTTGACTGACAAACCGCCGTCCATAGCCGTAGTGCCCGCCGCTGTCATAGGT
>JAKOVD010000147.1 GCA_029782215.1 Chloroflexota bacterium | reverse complement strand
CGATCTGGCTGCGGATGAGCATCCGGCCCGCGCCGAGGGTCTGCACAAGGAAGCCGCCTACTTTCACACCAATCACCGGCGCATGAACTACATGGAGCTGCGAGAAGGTCGCTGGGTCATCGGTAGTGGCGCCGTCGAAAGCGGCGCCAAGCAATACAAAGATCGGCTTACCGGTCCTGGTATGCGATGGAGTCGCCAAGGTATCGAGAATCTCATCCCCATTCGCTCGGCTGTTCTGTCCGGTACCTTCGATGACCTATGGTCTACCGTCAGGCATCTTCCCCCAAACTGAAATACACCCAGGATCACCTGGGCGGCTTGCTTGCAGACCAATTGAGCTTGGCCGCAGGTCAGGAATTCAAATCATTTCCCTTGTACCGCCTGCCGGAGATTCACGTGGTGCAGCCTGAGTATTACACTTCCCGCTCTATCACGGCAGCGTCCGGTAGCGTGCCAAAGTCTCCAGAGCGTCCTTCCGGTCTGAAAGGCCCGAGGCGTTAAACCCAAAACCCCCAGATGGGGCACAGTACAGCCGTTCCGCGGCCTCAGCGGAAGTAGAGCAGGTAGATCAGCACCAGGTTGAGGACGGTGGCGATGGCCAGCACGACCTTGAAGATGGGGTGCTGGGTCTTGTGGCGAAAGGTATACATGCCAGCCCAGCCGCCGATGAAGCCCCCTAACAGCGCCAGCCCATGCAGGACGATTTCGGGCACGCGGCCCCCGCCAGCCTTGGCCTGCGCCTTGTCATAGCCGTACAGCGCAAACAGAACAATGCTGGCGGCGATCACCCAGGCGATGTAGGCCGGGACGCGCAGCCAGAGGACCAGGGCGAGGAACAGCGCCAGGCTCAGAACGATGGCGATGAGGGTGTAGGTCAGCTTGGGTGAGCGACGCATGCGATGAGTCTCCGGCGGGCTGCGAATGGGGCCGTCTGTGGCTCGTGGACGGGACACTGCAGGTGCAGTGCCCCGTCATTTTAGCACGGATGCCGCAGCCTGCGGCGCCGCACCGCAGGGTGTTCAGCGATAGAGGGAGACTTGACCGGCCAGCCCGATGGCAAGCAGCAGGGCGCAGACAATAAGCATTTCCATCATAGGTCCTCCGCATGGTTTTGGGCAGTGGTTCCAAGACGACCGGCATTGTGATCGGGTTCCGTGATGGCGGCCTTTTTGCTGCGCATTCCAGCGTCAAGTAAGATACCGTGCTATGGCCGAGGTTTCCCTGCACATCCTCAGTCGCCGGCTGCACATGCTTCTCGGCCCTGAACGCGACGCTGAGTCCGGCTTTGCGCTGGGCCGCCACATCCTGCGCTACTGGCCCCATCACCTCGATACCTATGTCGAAATGGGCATGGCGTCGCTGGAGGCGGGCCTGGTGGCGGATGCCGCCGACCTGTTCCGCCGCGGCCTGAGCGCCGACCCGGAACAAGGCGAGATGTGGGCGGGGCTGCAGGAGGCCGCCGCGGCGCTGGGACTGGAAGCCGAGGCGGCGCGGGCAGGGCGTATGGCCGCCGGGCTTGACCCGGAAGCGCTGGCAGCCGGCACGAGCCTCCCGGCCAGGGCGGCGCAGGCGGCAGGCACAGGCGCCTGGCGGGACGCGGCCACGCTCTACCACCAGGTCTACCGGCAGGCGCCCGCCCGCATCGACGCCGTGTTGGGCCTGGCCACGGCCCTGCTGCACTTGGGACGCCTGGAGGACTGCACGGCCATGGCGGAGGTGGCCCGGGCGCAACTACCCTACTGCCTGAAGGCGCACTTGCTCGCCGCCCTCGGGGGCAGCCGGCTTGGCGACAGCCAGCGGACGCAGATTCACGCCCAGATGGCGCGCAGCATCGATCCAGATGACCAGCGGGGCGGCGCCTGGTTCGGGACCGCAGCCCTGAAGAAATGGCTGCCGCCGCCGCCCCCTGCCATGCTTCCCCCCTGGGACGAGACGGAAAAGTGGGCCTTTGTGCGCCCGCCCGCGCCGTCCCCATCACAGCCAATCGCCGCCGGCTGATCGTGGCCAGCGGATTGACAGACAAACATTCAAAGGAGAACAGTAATCAAATGGAACGTACTTTTGCCATGATCAAACCGGATGGCGTTCAGCGCGGCCTGATCGGAGAGATCATCAGCCGTTTCGAGCGCCGCGGCCTCAAGCTGGTGGCCATGAAGTTCGTGCACGTTCCGCGCTCGCTGGCCGAGGCCCACTATGCCGTTCACAAGGAGCGGTCCTTCTACCCCGGCCTGATCGAGTACATCACGTCGGGTCCTGTTGTCGCCATGGTGCTGGAAGGCCCCAACGCCATCACGGCGGCGCGGGCAACGATGGGCGCCACCAACCCGGTGAACGCCCAGCCGGGCACCATCCGGGCGGACTTCGGCATGGAGATCGGGCGCAACCTGGTGCACGGCTCCGACGGCCCCGAGACCGCGGCCTTTGAGGTCAATCTTTGGTTTGGCGACGACATTCCCACCTGGGACCGCAGCAACGACCGCTGGATCCTGGAATGATGTGAAAACGTACTGCGTAATGCGTACTGCGTAAGACATAGTACGTGATACGCATTACGCAGTACGCATTGCGTATCACGTATCACCTCCCATGCCCCCTCCCCGCATCGCCGTCCTCACCGGCGCTGGCGTTTCGGCGGCAAGCGGCGTGCCCACCTTCCGGGATGCCGGCGGCCTCTGGCGGCAGTTTCGCGCCCAGGACCTGGCCACGCCACAGGCCTTCCATCGCGACCCGCAACTGGTTTGGGAGTTCTATGACTGGCGCCGGCAGCGGGTGGCGGGCTGCGCACCGAACGCCGCCCACCGCACCCTGGCGGAGATGGACGCGGCCGTGCCCGGCTTCACCCTGGTCACGCAGAACGTCGACGGTCTGCACCCGGCGGCAGGGAGCTGCCGCGTCCTCTATTTGCACGGCGACCTCTGGCGGGTGCGCTGCACGGCCTGCCGCTATGCCGGCGAGAACCGCCAGGTTCCGCTGGACCCCCTGCCCCCAGCCTGCCCGGAATGCGGCGCCTTGCTGCGCCCTGACGTGGTATGGTTTGGCGAAGCGCTGGATGGTATGGTGTTGAACAAGGCTGTGCAGGCCTTCCGGCAGGCGGACATCGCCCTCGTGGCCGGCACCTCGGCCCTCGTCTATCCGGCGGCGGAGCTGCCGCACTACACACGGCAGCACGGCGGCAAAGTCTACGAGTTCAACACAGAGGCGACGCCGCTCACCTCCCTGGCGACCGAAAGCCTGTTCGGCCCGTGCGAGGAAACGCTGCCCGCCTGGTGGGCCGGATTCCGGTCCACCTATCTCAACGCAGGAGCTTAGCCCATGCGCCGTTTCATCATCGACACCGACACCGCTTCCGACGACGCTGTCGCCATTCTCATGGCCCTGCGCTGGCCTGACGTGCAGGTGGACGCCATCCACATCGTTTCAGGGAACATGCCGGTCGAGCAGGGCAGCATCAATGCCCGCTATGTGGTCGAGCTGTGCGGCAAGGAAACGCCGGTGTACTACGGCTGCACGCGGCCGCTGGTGCGGGAGCCCTTTCATGCCTTCTACTTTCACGGACCGGATGGCATGGGCGGCATGCACTACCCGGCGCCCAAGCGCGCACCCGCCTCCGGCCACGCCGTCGAGGATCTGGTGCGCCGGTGCGGCGAGGCTCCCGGCGAGATCACCCTGGTGACCCTGGGGCCGCTGACGAACGTGGCCACGGCGCTGCGCCTTGAACCCCGGCTGGCAGGGTGGATCAAGCAGTGTGTGATCATGGGGGGCGCCGCCTGTACCGTGGGCAACGTGACGCCGGCCGCCGAATACAACATCTGGTGCGATCCTGAGGCAGCAGCGATTGTCTTTCATTCCGGCATGCCCATCCTGATGGTGGGCTGGGAGAACTGCCGGGGCGAGGCCACTTTGACCGAGGCCGAGATGGAGCAGGTCTACGGCTTCGGCTCGGGGCTGGCCGACTTCGCCATTGACTGCAACAAGCACGCGCTCGATGCGTGCGTCAACCTGCAGGGCGATCCGGGCCTGGGCTTGCCTGACCCGGTGACGATGGCGGTCGCCCTGGATCCCGACGTCTGTGCCAGGCGTGGGCGGTACTATGTCGACATCGCCTGCGATGACGGCCTGACCCGCGGGATGACGATCGTGGATGAGTTGCACGTCACCAGCACGCCCCCCTATCGCGATCCCCACTGGGGCCCCCACCATCCCAACGCCGACGTGTGCCGCGAGGTCAACGCTCGGCGCTGGAAGGAAATCCTCTACCAGACGCTGCGCTAGCTGGCGGCGCCGGCGTCCCGGCTACTGGACGCGCACCACCACCTGCGCGTTCTTCCACAGCTCTTCCAGCCGGTAGAACTCGCGTTTGCCGGCCGAGAAGAGGTGGACGATGACCGAGCCGTAGTCGATCAACTGCCACCCCGAGGTCCGCTCGCCTTCGACGAAGAGAGGACGCACGCCCTGGGCGCGCAGCGCCTCCAGCAGGGTGTCCGTCAGGGCCTGGCTCTGGCGCTCGCTGTTGGCGGTGGCGATGACGAAGTAGTCTGCCAGCGTGGAGACACTGTTGATGTCGAGGAGCAGGATGTTTTCAGCCTGCTTGTCGTCAAGCAGATTGACGATGGCGTGAGCCAGTTCGGATGCGTTCAGAAGTGTCACCTCAGGTTGAATAATCCAGGTCGGAGTGACTATCTTAGCACACGGGGTCCGTAAGGCGGCAAACCCATGCCGGACTATCCCCACACCGTTGATGCGCGAGGAATGACGACATGCTCACCCACTTTGCCGGTCTCCTGAACGATGACCAACGCGCCCTCTGGTTGGGCCTCGACAGCCCAGCGGCCATCCAGGCTTTCCTGGACCGTACGCCCTACAGTCCTGAGGATGCCAATCGCTGCCCGCTGCAGGTGCTGAACGACGGCCTGGCCCATTGCCTGGATGGGGCGCTGTTCGGGGCGGCGGCGCTGTGGCGTCTGGGGTTTCCGCCCCTGGTCATCGACCTGTTTCCCGAGCCGGAAACGGACGACGATCATGTCCTTGCGGTCTACCAGGTCGAGGGGCGTTGGGGGGCAGTGGCCAAGTCCAACTACGTGGGCCTGCGCTCTCGCGAGGCGGTCTACCGCGATCTCCGCGAGCTGGTGATGTCGTATTTTGAGGCGTTCTACAATCTGCACGGCGAGAAGACCCTGCGCGCCTACTCGCGGCCGCTGCACCTGGATCGCTATGGCCAGACGGAGTGGTTGTGGCGCCAGGAGGGCGCCGACGCCGTCTACAAGCGCCTGCTGGCGCTGCGCCCGATTCCCCTCTTGACGTCAGGCATGGTGCGGCGCCTTTCGCCGATGGACAAGCTGTCCTACGAGGCGATGATGCAGGGGGTGAATCTGGCCGGTGTGTACCAGCCGCGGAAACATGCGGGAGCACAAGGCCAATGAGACTGAAAGTGGGATGACAACCGATCGATCCCTCAATTGGCATGGCACCTATGAACACGCCATGCAGACCTGGTTGCGACAACTGGAAACGCAGGCAACATGGACCACTACGGAACCAGCTCCACTGCCATCCAGCGGCGCACGGAGTTGATCAGAAGGATCTCTTCGGCGCGGTCCAGGTCGGCGACGTACAGCACCTGTTCAGCCAGGAGACCCTGCGCCAGCAGCTCCGCCCGGAAGGCGCCGGGCAGCAGGCCGGACGCCACCGGCGGCGTCAGCAGCTTACCTCCAAGTCGCAGCACCAGGTTGGCGCGGCTGGATTCCGTCAGCTCGCCGCGCTCGTTCCTCAGCAGCACATCCTGGCAGTCGGGGCGGGATGCCAGCGCCTGTTCGTAGACCTGCCGCCGCGTGGTCTTGTGGTAGAGGTAGATATCGTTTGAGTCGACGGGTTCGCTCGCCAGGCCCACCCGCAGGGGGGCAGTGGACGCAGCGGCGATGGGCGCGGCTTCGACCTGGCAGGAGCCCTTCTTGTCGACCGCCAGACGGACCTTGTGCGGCTGCGGGGGGAGCGTTGCGGCGAAGGCGTCAAGCTGTTTTGCCACCGCTGCCAGGTCCAGGGGCGTGGCGAAATAGCGGGCGGAGCCGGCCAGGCGTTCCAGGTGCCGGGTCAGCAGGAAGTAGCCGGGGCCGGGCTCCCAGAGCAGCGATTCGAGGAGCGACACCTCGGGAAAGGTCGCCGTCAGGATGCGCGCCTTCGTCTCGCACTCCCGATACTCATCTTCGGCGTTTGAGTCCCAGACGATGCCGCTGCCGACGCCGTATTCAGCGCTTCCGCGCCGGCGATCGACCACCACGGTGCGAATGGCGACGTTGAACTGGCAGCGACGTGCGGGGGCCAGGTAGCCGATGGCGCCCGTGTAGACCCCTCTGGGCGACGTCTCCAGGCCGGCGATGATGCCCATGGTGCTGACCTTGGGGGCGCCCGTCACGGAGGCGCAGGGGAAGAGCGCAGCCAGGGTCTCGGTCAGGGAGGCCGAGGTGCGGGCGCTGACGGTGGAGGTCATCTGCCAAAGGGTGGGATAGCGGGTGACGTCGAAGAGTCGTTCCGTCCGGACGGTGCCGGTGGCGGCGATGCGGCCCAGATCATTCCTGACCATATCGACGATCATGACGTTCTCGGCC
Source organism: Chloroflexota bacterium (assembly GCA_029782215.1). GTDB lineage: Bacteria > Chloroflexota > Anaerolineae > J102 > J102 > SSF26. Next base: position 199,340 of record JAKOVD010000147.1, on the reverse strand, counting down.
CGGTTCTTCTCGGAGCGCTGCAGCCAATGCGCCTGCGCCTCGTCTTCGGCCAGGGTGCGGCCGCGGCGCACCGTGCCCTTCATGGGCTGGGATTCCACCCGCTCGCCGTCAAGACGGAAGAAAAGCTCCGGTGAGGCCGAACACAGCGTGAAGCCTTCCGTCTCCAGGTAGGAGGCGTAGGGAGCGGACTGCGCCTGCCAGAGCTGCAGGAACAGCGCCCAGGGATCGCCCTGGAAGGAGGCGTGCAGGCGGAACGTGTAGTTCACCTGGTAGGTGTCGCCCCAGGCAATGCGCCGCTTGATGGCGGCAATGGCCTCTGTGTACGCCTCGGGCGTGATGGACGGCTGCCAGGGCCCAAGGGTGCAGCCGCCGTGCGCAACGGATGGCAGCTCTGCCAGCACCTCCGGCTCGCGGTAGAGACCAAACCACAGCAGCGGTAGGTCCGACGTCTGCTGGCGCACGCATAGGGCATGGTCGAAGGCGGGGGCGGCCTCGTAGGCCAAATACCCCATCGCCCACAGACCGGTGTTGACCGCTCTTTCGATGCGCTCGCACTGTGCGCGCACGTTCTGCGGTTCTCCGGCGACGACGACTTCTACCGGATCACGAAACCACAGCCAGCGCTGGTGCTCGTGATCGCGCAGGAAGCCGGAATTGCGCATACCCTGACTCGCCGGAGGCGTCCTGCCTAGGAGAGCACGGGCGCCTGGAGCACCGGGAAGGAGGCCGCCGGCGCGGCGCTGGCAGCGATCGGCGCCACCCGCGCGAAAGTCTCTTCCAGCCGCTCGGCGATATTTTCCCAGCCGTAGCAGCTCGACATCTGTTCGGCCTGGAAGCCAAGACGCCGGCGGAGGTCATCGTTGCGCAGGATGCGCAGGATGCGGTCGGCCATCAGGCTGTCGTCGCCAGCCGGAACCTGGAAGCCGGTGACGCCTTCCACCACCGAGAAGCTCAGCCCCCCCACGCGGGAAGCGATCACAGGCGTGCCGCACGACATGGCCTCCAGAGCCACCAGGCCAAAGGATTCGTAGTAGCTGGGAATGACGACCACATCGGCCGCCGAGTAGTAGTAATGCAGGAGCTCTTGACGCCTCCGCCCCAGGAAGGCGGTCAGGTTTTCAAGGCCGAGCTCGATGCTCATGTCGTGAAGCCTCACCATCTCGGCGGACATCTGCTCGCGCGGTACGTTGGCATCGCCGCCGATGACGGCCAGGTTCACCGATTCCGCTGCTTCCGGCCAGGCATCGAACACCCGGTGCATGGCCCTGAGCAGCGTATCGACGCCTTTGAGGGGTTCGATGCGTCCGACGAAGAGGACGATGCGCTTGTCGGCGGGCACATCGATGAAGGCCTTCGCTTCCTCCTGAGGAATAGGATGGAACAGGTCGCGGTCAACGCCCAGCGGCACCACCGCCACCTTGGCAGGCGCGGCGCCGTAGCGCATCACCATTTGCGCCTTTTCCATGGGACTGGCGGCCGTGATGCAGTCCACCGTTGCCATCAAGGCGGTTTCGGCATCGATGCGCAACTCGCTTACCATTTCGCCGGTGTACTCGTAGACGTCGTTCTTCATGTGTCCCAACGTGTGGAACATCTGCACCACGGGCGTTCCCCAGGCGGTTCGCAGACGCTCGGCCGCCACCCCCGACAGCCAGTAATGGCTGTGGATGATGTCGTAGGTGCGCTGATTGGCATCGGCGTAGGCGAGCACGCCGGCGACGAACTCGTCCAGGTAGTCATAGACCTGGTCGGTCTCCAGGGGTGACTCCGGCCCCGCCGGGATGTGGACCACGCGGCAGTTGGGGCCCAGCTCATGGCTCAGGCGGGGGGCGCACGCATCCTGAACGCGCGTGAACACCTCAACCAGGTGGCCCCGGCGGGCGAACTCGCGGGCCAGGTCGCGCACATAGACGTTCATGCCCCCGGTTTTCTTGCCGCCGAGTGCAGCCAGGGGACAAGTATGGACGCTGAGCATGCAGATGCGCATGAGGTGGTGACTCCGGACAGGACAGGTGTGGGCGGAAGGGGGCGCACACGAGAGGTGATGCGCGCCATCGTGAAACAGAGCCCGCAAAAGGGGCTATTCTTACACAGCCGTGTTCATCGTTGCAGGGTGACGCGCATCACGCGGGCTTCGACGGCGCCTAAACGATACTTGTAGATCTCGTTACCCTGCAAGAAATCGCACAGGCGATGACCGGTGCGGATGGCATCTTCGATCAGCAGCGTGCTGAGCACGATGCCAGGACTGAGCGAGCCATAGGCGTCGGGGTCAAAGCCAGAGTTGTAGACCCAGATGCGGCCGTCAAAGTCGAAGTTGAAGTAGGTCGAGGCCAGGACGCCGTCGATCTCGATGAATGCCAGGCGCAGCCAGCCCTGGGCACTCGCCACGCGGGCGATGCGCTGGAAGAATGCCGCCATGCGCGGGGTCATGAACGAGTCTTTGCCGGCGGAAGCCCGGCGGTGGAGGGCGAGGAAGCGGTCCACCCAGGTCTCCAGATCATCGCCGCCCTCGATCTGAAACCAGCGCCAGGCTCCGGCCTCCCGTTCCAGCTTGCTGCGTTTGCGGCGCAGCTCGTGGCGCTGCTTCTTGTCCAACGAGTCAAGATAGGCGTCGAACGAGGAAGGAAGCTCCAGGTAAGGGGCGACGTCCTCCTGGGCGACCTCTGCCTGCCAATCCATCGCCTGCGCCAACCCCGGCAGCATCGTGTAGCTATGGGAGGGCTCGTAGAGATTGCAGAGGGTGGCTCGATCCCAGGCCGGCGCCTCTGACCCTGCCAGGAAGCGCACGAAGGCAGCGTAGACCTCCGGCTCGCGCCCTTGGGCGATGATGAGGTCCAGGTAGTCGGAGACCTCGGTGCAGCCGACCAGGTGCAGCTCGCAGCCCGGGGCTTCGCCGGTGACGAACAGGGGGGCGATCCCCGCCAGCTCGCCGTTGGCGGTGCGGAAGGCGAGCAGGCAAAGCTGGCCCTTGCCCAGGCACTGCCACCAGGTGGTCTGCCATTCCCAGGTCAAGAAGAGGGAGTGGAAGGCGCTGTGAGCCAGCAGCTCGTTCCACTCGGGACGCAGGACGTCGAAGCCTTCCGGATCGCGATAGACGGTGGTCAGGAGCGGCGTGGAAGAGGGCATCATGGTGCGGCGTTGGCCTGCTTGGCTGGGTGGCGCCGGGAGGAACCCGGATTGGCACAACAAGCCCGCCGGCAGAGGACCGGCGGGCGAACGACAGAGTCTATCGTAATGCAGTTGTGAGGCAAGGAGCAGTAGGGCCTGTTACCACTCGTCGTTGGGCATGGAATTGTCGGCCGGAGCCGGCGGCACGACTTCTTCGGCGTCGACCACCGCGGGCGGCTCCGTGGACCCGACCGCCTCGGTCGCATTGGCGCTTGGGCCCTCGTTCTCCCTGAGGGAGACGAGCAGGCGAGAGGAGACCCAGATGATCAGCCCGATGACGACAAGGATCAGCAGCAGGAGGAAGCAGTTGGCAGGCTGGCGGATAAACGTCCAGAGGTCTGAGGCCAGACCGCCGCTCGTGCCATCCGTTTCTTTGTCGCCGCCCGACTGTGGAGTGGGCGAGCGGCTGGCCTGAATCGTCGCCCACACGTCCGGCGAAGGCGAAACGGTCGCCAGGAGGTCCACCACGGGGGGAATCACGGTCGCCAGAGAGGGGGAGGGCGGCACCACGGTGACCGCCACTGCCGATTCCGACGTGGCCGTGGCCGGCGGAATCGGCGGCACCACCGTGTTGACGCCGGCCGACCCTGACCCGGACGAAGACGGGGCGCAGAGATTGAGGCTGACGTCGTCCAGGTACATGGCCGCCGTGCCGGAGCCGCCGTTGTTGTAGACGTTGAAGTAAACGAGAATATCCCTGCCCAAGTAGCGGGTCATGTCGATCTGTTGCATGACCCAGGCGTTCTCGTTGAGGTTTTGCCGCCAGAGAACGTCGAGCGTCTGGCCGGTGTTCGCGTTCAGGACCACGAACTCCTGGTAGTCGCCCGCCTCGCCGGAGGACTTGGTGAAGCGCCAGAATTCCAGGTAGGCCGTCCGGTAGGGGTTCTTCGGCAGATTCGCCCGCTGGCTGGCGGACGAGAAGGAGATGTAGTTGGGCTGGCCGGTGTTGCCCATCGCCAGGGCGCGCAGGCCGGAATGGACGATCGTGCCCTGGTAGAACGGCTGCAGCAGCGTGTTGCCCAGGGTCCAGCTGCCCCAGTTCTCAAAGCCGCCGTTGGCGATCACGTTCGTGCAACCGGAAGGCGGCACCACCGTGATCGGCGATCCTGGCGTGGGGGTGGCGGTGACGACGATCGGTCCCGATGTGGGGGTGGCGGTCACGACGATAGGGCCAGATGTCGGCGTGGCGGTCACGACGATGGGGCCAGATGTCGGCGTGGCCGTGACCACGATGGGCGTTGGCGTGTTGGTCACGACGATAGGGCCGGATGTGGGCGTCGCCGTGACGACGATCGGCCCCGGCGTGGGGGTGGCCGTCACCACGATCCACGTGGGCGTCGCCGTGACCACGACGGGTCCTGTCGGCGTGGCCGTGACCACGATCCAGGTGGGGGTGGCCGTGACCACAATGGGGGTGGGGGTGGCCGTGACCACGATAGGCGTCGGGGTCGCGGTCACGACGATGGGCGTCGGCGTCGGGGTGGGACCGCCGTTATTGCAGATCTCGAGCGTGACGTTGTCCACGAACATGGCCGTGAGACCGCCGGTGCCGTTGTTGTAGACGTTGATGTAGACGTCGACGGTTCTGCCCATGAACTCGCTGACGTCGAACTGCAGCGGCAGCCAGGTGGCGTTGTTGCCGATGTAGCTCCAGACCTGGCGCAGTGTCGTCCCGTTGATCGGATCGATGATGAGGATTTCCTGGCGGTCGCCGGCGTCGACGGGCTGGCTGATCGGATAAACCTGCACGTTCAGGCGCGCCTGGGCGCCGACGGGGATCGTCACCTGCTGGCGCATGGAGGAGTAGGTGTTCACGTTGGCCCCGCTGGTGATGCCCAGGCGGACACTATGGCTGGGGCTGACGAACTGGGCCGTGGAGTAGGCGCCGGGCGCCGCCGATGCTCCGAACAGCCAGCCGTTGTTGGTCTCCATATCGCTGTTCACCAGCAGGTTCGTGCAGGTGAGCGCGACGTTATGTCCCGCCTGAAGCCCAGCCGGTGGCGCGGCCAAGGCGCTGTTCGCCGCCATCGCCAGGACAAGCGCCATCACCACAGCTATGGGAAGCACCCAATTACGACGAGTCATAGACAAGTCCTTTGGTCAAAGGGGGGGAAACTCGCTATAAACATAAGTCTACTATAAACGGTTGAAACGATCAATTACCTTGATCACGACGAAGCGGCGCCGAAAGCGTTTCCCTCTTTTGCCGCCTGGAAGGTTAAAATGAAGCCCGCTCAGGTCCCTGGCACTTCTCATGCCAATTCATCCGGTGTGCCTATGAAATCCCATGTCACGGTGATCGTGGTTGACTTTGGCTCGCAGACTGCCCAGCTCATCGCCCGGCGCGTGCGCGAGCTGGGCGTGTACAGCGAGCTGGTGCATTGGGATGCTCCCGCCGCCGAGTTCGAGGGGGCCGCGGCCTTCATTCTCTCTGGTGGGCCCAGCAGCATCTATCAAGCGGGCGCCCCGCAGTTGCCCGGCGCCGTGCTGGCCAGCGGCAAGCCCGTGCTAGGCATCTGCTATGGCATGCAGGCCTTGGCGCAGGCGCTGGGAGGGGTCGTGGCGCCGGCCAGCGGCCGCGAGTTCGGCCACGCCGAGGTGATGCTGGCGGCTGCGGCCCCGCTGCTCAACGGCCTGCCCAACCCCCTGACGGTGTGGATGAGCCACGGCGACCACGTCGAACAGCTTCCGCCGGGCTGGGCGGCGTTGGGCACTTCTGGCGGCAGCGTGCTGGCCGTCATGGGCGACGTCGACAAGCGCCGCTACGGCGTCCAGTTCCACCCCGAGGTCCAGCACACGCTGCAGGGAACCGACCTGCTGCGCAATTTTCTGTTCGACGTTGCCGGCCTGCGGGCCGACTGGACGCCCGCCAATTTCATCGAGGAGACGGTGGCGCAGATTCGCAGCCGGGTGGGCCGCGACCGGGTCCTTTGCGGGCTGAGCGGCGGCGTCGATTCCGCGGTGGCGGCGGCGTTGCTCCATGCGGCCATCGGCGACCAGCTCACCTGTGTCTTTGTCGACCACGGACTGCTGCGGCAGGGCGAGGCCGGCGATGTGATCGACACCTTCCAGCGCGCCCACGGCTTCAGGCTGGTGGCGGTCAACGCCAGCGAGCAGTTCCTGGCCGACCTGGAGGGTGTGACCGACCCTGAGGCCAAGCGCAAGCGCATCGGCAATCGCTTCGTGCGCGTCTTCGAGGAGGAAGCGGCCAGGCTGGTGGCGCAGGACCCCGGCGCGCCCTACCGTTTCCTGGCCCAGGGCACCCTCTATCCCGACGTGATCGAGAGCGCGGCGTCCGGGCGGGAAAAATCGGCGCGCACGATCAAAACCCACCACAACGTCGGCGGCCTGCCGGAAGATATCGAGTTCGAGCTGCTGGAGCCGCTGCGCCTTCTGTTCAAGGACGAGGTGCGGCGGGTCGGCCTGGCCCTGGGACTGCCCGAGCGCATCGTCTGGCGGCATCCCTTCCCCGGACCGGGGTTGGCAATCCGCATCCTGGGCGAGGTGACCTGGGAACGGCTGGAGACGCTTCGCCAGGCGGACGCGGTCGTCATTCAGGAGCTGGAGCAGGCAAACCTGTACCGCAGCACGGCGCAGGCCTTTGCCGTTCTGCTGCCCGTGCGCAGCGTGGGCGTCATGGGCGACTACCGCACCTATGCCAACGTGGTGACCGTGCGTGTGGTGACAACCGACGACTTCATGACTGCCGATTGGGCCCGGCTTCCCTATGACGTGCTGGGGCGCATCGCCACCCGTATCGTCAATGAGGTGGCAGGCGTCAATCGTGTCGTGTATGATGTGACCTCGAAACCTCCCGCTACCATTGAGTGGGAATGAGCCTGCTCCGCACATGAAACTGCTGCGTTTTCTGTTCCTGGTTGTGCTGGCCGCGGTCGTGGTCTTCATCGGCCCCCAGCTCCGCAACTACGTCGCCGGTCGGGATGCCGTGCCTCCCGGCGTGACGCTGGCCGGCGCCAACATCGGCGGCGCCACGCCGGCCGAGGCGGCGGCGAACGTGCGCAAGGTGTTCGAGGCGCCGGTGCTCGTCTATCACGGCGACAAACGGCTGGTGCTGCGGCCGGAGCAGATCGACTTCCGGGTCGATGCCGAGGGGATGGTGGCGGATGCCCGCGCCACCAGCATGGGGCTGTACTACCTGCGGGACTTTCTGTTCTATCTGCTGAATCGTCCCCCCCTGGGCCAGGACGTGCCGCTGCGCTACACCTATGACCGGGCCAAGCTGGGCGCCTGGCTCAAGAACCAGTCCGACACCTATGACAACGAGCCCACGGCTGCCTATGCTAACCTGGACACGCTGTCGTTTGTGCCGGGACAGCCGGGCCGCTCCAGCGACCTGAACGAAAGCGCCATCCAGATCCTCAACGCCTTCACGCGGCCTACCAACCGCGAAGCGCGCATGAAGCTGCGCGAGCGCCCGTCGCTGCCTCCGAACCGCAATACGCTGGAGGCGGCACTGCGGCAGCGGCTGGAGCGCTTTGCCGGCATCTATGCCCTGTACTACCAGGATCTGAACAGCGGCGAAGAGATCGACATCGACGGCGACACCGCCTTTGCCGGCATGAGCACGGTCAAGATACCCATTCTGCTCAAGCTCTATCACGATTTCGACCTGCCCCTGGATGTCTCCACCAGCCGCTGGATCAGCGAGACCGTGAAATCGCCTACGGCCAGCAACGCCGGCGCCAACGCCCTCCTCTTCCGGATTGGCGGCGGTGACACCCTGACCGGCGCCCAGCGGGTGACCGAGTTCGCCCGGCAGTTGGGCTTGCAGAATACCTTCATCGCCGTGCCCTACGACAGCGACATGAAACCGCCGGCCATCCGCACACCGGCCAACACGAACCCCGAGTACAACACCTTCCCGGACCCGGCGATGCAGACAACACCCAAGGACATGGGCATCCTGCTGGCCGACATCGGGCGCTGCGCCAAGGGGCGTGGGGACCTGATCGCAGCCCTACCGGGCCGTATCACCCCGGCCAAGTGCCAGGAGATCGTCGACTGGCTGCGGCAGAACCCGATGGGCTACCTAATTAAGTTCGGGGTGCCGCAGGGTACGCCCGTAGCGCACAAGCACGGCTATGGGACCGACAGCCAGGGAGACGTGGCCCTGATCGAGGGGCCGGAAGGCCCCTACACGCTGGCCATCTACGTGTACCAGAAGGGCTGGGTCGTGTGGGACATGAGCAATCCGCTCATGAACGACATCAGCCGGCTGGTGTGGAACTACTACCTGGCGCGGGAGGGCAAGGAGCAGCTTCCGCCCTTCGACCACACCCAGCAAAAAGCCCCGCAGCCACAGGCAGAATCCTAACCAGATCAGGTGCGACGCACTTCCAAAGCGCGTCGCACCTGGTCTGCCTTCTGTTTACGGCTGTCTGCTGCCGTCGCCTGGTGCAAAGGGATAGCCTTGCTGCCAGCGCCGTGCGGGTCTCTGTCCGGCATGCAGTCTTACTGGGTTTCCTATCCCTCTGCCTGTTCTTCCAACACCGTCAGCGAGGGCGGCTCACCATCGGCGGTGTCGGGCCATTCGACCTTGTCGTAGATCTCGCCGAGGGGCAAATCGCAGCCGAGCGAGGGGAGCAGCGCCGTCGCTTCCAAGCCCTCGTAGGTGGCTAATAGCCAGGTGTTGCCAGGCTGCCTCCTGAAGTGCTCGAGGGAGGGCCGGTCCTGGGAAATGAGCACGTAATCCGTCAGAGACTCCAGCCGGCGATACAGCGCGAACTTGACGCCGCGATCGTACGCTTCGGTGGAAGGCGAGAGCACCTCGACGATGAGGGCAGGATTCAGGAGGGTGTCGTGCTGACGGTCGTGAAACTGGCCTTTGCCGCAGGCAACGCTCACGTCGGGATAGGCGAAGAATTCAGTGGTCGTGAGTCCAACCCGCATGTCGCTGTCGTAGACGATGCAGGGGCGGCCGCGAAGCCGGATGACCAGGGCCGAGATGGTATTGGCCGATACCTGGCTGTGAATCCGGCTGGCGCCCGCCATGGCGAACACCTCGCCGCTGTAGTACTCGCTCTTGGTGGCCGCCGCGCGTTCCTGCTCCAGGTAGGCATCAGGAGAGACGCAAGCCTTAGGCTGCGATGCCACGGTTCCTTCCTTGCGCTACGCCGCCGTTTCTGAGCCTACTTCTTCGGTGAGTGTCTGATCGGAATAGGGCGGCTCCATTCCCCGCGCGTAGGCGAAGCGTGCGAGATCAGACTGCGACACCCCAGCTTGCTGTGCGGCGGCGCCGAACGACATGCCGCCGCGAGCGTAGCGGTCGAGGGCGCGTTCGACCTTGAGCTCGCGCAGACCGCGCTCCAGAAGATCGGTCAGGAACTCCTGAGTGGCAGAACCCAGTTCGTCTGCGAGTGGAGCGGGAAGCGTCAGTGTCAATGTTTCACCAGACATGTCAAACCTCCCGGTCAAGCTGATTCTCGGCCAGGCGCCTTCTTGAATCGCCCGCAGCCAACAACCACTGAACACCGGACATGTTGTTTCCTTGACTCAATCGATTCGAGTATAGCACAAGCCGCTTATGCTGAAACAGATCGCTGCGGCAGGGCAGGCGACGCCGGAAGCTGACCTGCCCGCACGCGGTCGACGTAGGCTGCAAGCTCGCTGCGGAACCGCTCGGCGCTGAAACGCTCGGCGTGGGCGCGGCAGACGGCAGGGTCGTAGCGGTCGGGGTCGAAGCCCGCCAGGACCGCTGCCAGGGCGTCCACCGTCTGCGCGGGGAAGAGCTCGCCCGTGCGGCCGGGAAGGACGGTGTCCAGGGCGCCGCCGGCGCCGTAGGCGACCACGGGACGCCCGGCCGCCTGCGCCTGCAGGGGCGTGATGCCGAAGTCCTCCAGGCCGGGGAAGAGGAAGGCCCGGCAGCGCGCCATCAGGTCGGCGGCGTCGGCATCGGACACGCGGCCCAGGAACTCGACCGTGGGTCCGGCCATGGCCTCCAGCGCCTCACGGTCGCGACCGCTGCCGGCGACGAAGAGCTTGGTCTGGAGGCGGTTGCAGGCGGCGATGGCCAGGTCGATGCGCTTGTACGGGATGAGGCGGCTGAGGACCAGGTAGAAGGGCTCCGAAGGCTTGCCGTTGGGGCGGAAGCGCGCCGTGTCGACAGGCGGGTAGATAATGGTGCTGTCGCGGTGGTAGAAGCGACGGATGCGCTCGCGGATCTCGGTGGAGATAGCGATGAAGTGCGTGACGCGTTGAGCGGCGGCATAGTCCCAGCGCCGCAGGACGGCGAGCAGGGGCTTCATGGCGACTCCCGCGGCTTTACCCATGCCCTCGCGGTCCAGGTAGGCATCGGCCATCCAGACGTAGCGCGTGGGCGCCAGACAGTAGCAGATGTGCGGCACGCCGGCAGGCGCCTTGACCCCGTGGCAGAAGCCCGACTTGTTGCTGAGGACCAGGTCGTAGCCCTTCAGCTCCAGGCCCGCAAACCCGACCGGGTAGAGGGGCAGGTAGGGCTGGTGGTGGTCGTGGATGCCGGGCAGGCGGTCCAGCCAGTTGGTGCGGATGTCCCAGCCCCGCATCACCTCGGGCATCTTGTCCGGGGCGTAGATGGAGGTGTAGACGGGCGCGTCGGGATAGAGGCGCTTGAGCTCGATGAGCACATCTTCAGCGCCGCCGACCTGGTTCAGCCAGTCGTGGACAAGGGCAAGGCGGAGAGTGTCAGGTGTCAAGTGGCAGGTCGCAGGTGGCAGGTTGCTTCAGAGCACCGACCGTGAGGGAGGTAGAGGGGGTGGCAGGGAGCAGATGGTTTCAGAGCACCGACCGTGAGGGAGGTGGGGGGAGCAGGTGGCAGGTGGCAGGTGGCGCCGTGGTCTCCCGGTCTCCCGCCTTACAGGTTTCTCGCCCTTGCTGCCCGCGCCAGGACCTTTTCGGCGGCGGCGAGCATGGGGGCGTCGACCATGCGGCCATCCAGGACAAAGACGCCGGCGCCGGCGTCTTTGTGGTCGCGGTAGGCGGCGATCAGGCGCTCGGCGGCGGCGACCTGTTCGGCGCTGGGGGTGAAGACGGCCTGGATAACCGCCGCCTGGCGGGGATGGATGGCCATCTTGCCCTGGTAACCCAGCTCCACCGCCTGCCGGCACTCGGCCTCCAGACCGGCCTCGTCGGCGAGATCGGTGAAGATCATGTCGATGGCCTGCAGGCCGAAGGCAGCGGCGGCGGTGACGACGGCGCTGCGGGCGTAGAGCACTTCCCGGTTCGACCGCGTGCGCACGGCGCCGAGGTCGGCGGCGAGATCTTCGGCGCCGAACAGCAGGGCTTGCAGCCGTGGGCTCGCCCGGGCGATGGCCGCCACGTTCACGACGCCGCGGGCGGTCTCGATCAGGGCAAGGAGATGGATGGTTCCGGCTTCCCAACCGTGGCGCGCTTCGGCTGCGCCCAGGGCCTGGTCCAGCCAGACCAGGTGCTCAGGCGCCTGCACCTTGGGCAGCAGGTAGGCGTCCGGTCGGCCCGCCACGGTGGCGTCCAGGTCGGCCTGTTCCAGCCCGGAACCCACGGGGTTGAGACGCACCACGCGCTCTCGGGGACCGAAGTCCAGCGTCTGCAGCGAGGCCAGCACCACCGCGCGCGCCGCCTCCTTCTGGCTGAAGGCGACGCCATCTTCCAGGTCCATGACGATGCTGTCGGCGTCCAGGGTGGTGGCCTTGGCGATCTTGCGGACGCTGTCGCCGGGCATGAAGAGGAGGCTGCGGCGTGGGAAGCAGGCAGAAGCCATGTTGATGGGCGCGGGGCGCAGGAGTGGCTCAGGCCGCGGGCGGCCTGGTCAGGAAGAGAACGGTGCGCACGAGCTCGATCACGACGGCCCCGTTCTGGTTGCGGCCGGTGTGCTTGAGCTTGACGATGCCGCGATCGGGCTGCGAGCGCGAAGGCCGCATCTCCAGCACCTCGGTGCTGACGTACAGCGTATCCCCGTGGAACAGGGGATGCGGGTGCTGGACGGACTCGTAGCCGAGGTTGGCGACGATGGTGCCTTCGGTCAGCTCGGAAACGGTCAGCCCGACCGCCAAGCCCAGCGTGAAGATGCCGTTGACGATGCGCTGGCCGAAGGGCGTTTTGGCGGCGAAGTCCTCGTTGATGTGCAGCGGCTGGGTGTTCATGGTCAATGCCGAGAAGAGGACGTTGTCCATCTCGGTCACGGTCCGGCCCAAGGGATGTTCAAAACGCTGGCCGACGTGGAGATCATCGTAGTATTTGCCGGACATAAGCTGTGCAAATGATAGAAGTGAAGAGGGAAAACCTTGACGAAACCCAGGCGATGTGCTAGGATGTTAGTGAAGCAAACCACTCACACAAGTTCCCAGCCAGGACATTTTAGCAGAACCCGGAGCCCTTTCACGATGACCACCCTGCAGATTGGCGACATCGCTCCCGATTTCACCGCCACGACCGATTCCGACAGCTCCATCAGCCTTGCGGACCTGCGCGGCAAGCGCGTGGTGCTCTACTTCTACCCCAAGGATGACACGCCGGGCTGCACGACCCAGGCCTGTGACTTCCGCGACCGCTACGTGGCGATCGAGGAGAAGAACGCCGTGGTCCTGGGCATCAGTCCCGACGGCGTCAAGTCGCACGTGAAGTTCAAGACGAAGTTCAACCTGCCCTTTACCCTCGTTGCCGACGAAGACCACCAGATTGCCGAGGCCTACGGCGTGTGGGTGGAGAAGTCGATGTACGGCAAGAGTTATATGGGCATCAACCGCAGCCACTTCGTCGTCGACGAGAACGGTCGCATCGTCGACGCCCACTACGGCGTCAAGGCCGCGGACAGTGCGGCGCTGGCGTTGGGTGCGCTTTCCTGATCACAGACAACTGCGGACTGCGGGTGCAGTGCCATGCTGCACCCGCAGTCCGCACCCTTTTCGATCCGCAGATGGGGCGTACGGCGTAGCCAGCCGCTATTGCCGGTCCATGAAAGCCTGCACCTCGGCGGCGGTGGGCATGGATAGCATGGTGCCGAAGCGGCTGGCGGCGACGGCGCCGCAGGCGTTGGCGTAGCCCACCGCCTCCACCAAGGTCTGGCCCTGGAGCATCGCCGCCACCAGGCCGGCCGTGAAGGCGTCGCCGGCGCCCGATGTGTCCACGACCGGGACGAGAAAGGCGGGGACAAAGGCGTGGAAGTTCGGTGTGACCACCAGGGCCCCGCGTTCGCCTCGCTTCAACACGATGGCCTGCGGTCCCTGCGCCAACAGCTCGTGAGCTGCAGCCAGGGCGCTGGCATCGTCATCCACGGGATGGCCGACGATGGCGGTCGCCTCAGATTCGTTGGGAGTGAGCACGAGGGCATGGCGCCAGAGCACCGGCGAGTACGGCCGGTAAGGTCCCGCATCCACGAACACCGGAATGCCGTGGTCATGGGCCATCTCCGCCGCCAAGAGCAGGCAGGACTCGGGCGCCTCGAAATTGAAGAGCAGCCCATCCAGGTGAGGCAGGAGCGGCCGGAGACTGGCCTCAAGCTGGGCAGTCGTGAGCGTCTGATTGGCGCCGGGCGCGATGAGGAAGGCTGTCTGTCCGTCTGGCTCCACCAGGAGCACGCCGGCGCCGGTGGAAGCGGCAGGATCGACATGGACGCCGGCCACTTCCACAGCTTCAGCCCGCAGGGCGGCCAGCGCCTGCGAGCCAAAGGCATCGGCGCCCACGTTGCCGATCAGGTGCGCTCGTTCCCCCAGCCGCACGAAAGCGACGGCGGCATTGGCGGCCTTGCCGCCCGTCATGACCTGGATGCGGGGAACGTGGATGCTGTCGCTCCCCTGGGGCATCCGCGGTGTTTCCACCAGGATGTCCATGACGACGGCGCCGATAATGGCCAGGGTAGAGGTCATTGCGGGTCTGCCGGGGGCGCTACAGCGCGATCGACCACTCGCCGCTGCGCATGACCGGCTCGGCGGCGCCGCCGGAGGTAATGCCGTCGACGTCGATTTGGCCTGAGCCGATCATGAAGTCGACGTGCACCAGGCTGGTATTGGCGCCGGCAGCCCAACAAGCGTCGTCCTCCATGACGCCGCCGTCGATCAGATTGGTCTTGTAGGCCCGACCCAGGGCGAGGTGGCTGGCAGCGTTTTCGTCGAGCAGGGTGTTATAGAACAGCAGACCGGTTTGAGCGATCGGAGAACTGTGTGGGACCAGGGCCACTTCGCCCAGGCAGGCGGCGCCCTCATCCATGCTGACCAGACTGCGCAGGCTCGATTCCCCTTTGCCGGCGCGCAGGTCCACCACGCGGCCTCCGGCGAACCGCAGCTCGAAATCGTCGATGAGATCGCCGCCGTAGTTGAGGGCCATGGTGGCGCGCACGACGCCGTCCACGCGGCTGCGATGGGGCATGGTGTAGACTTCTTCGGTGGGCATGTTGGCCACGAAGTCGATACCGCTGCGGCTGTGCCCACCGCCGCTTCGCCACAGGTGGCCTTCGGGCAGGCCGACGGTCAGGTCGGTGCCGGGACCGCGGAAGCGCAGGGCGGTGTAGCGCTTGTCGTTCAGGTACTGCGACCGGGCCGCCAGGTCCTGCAGGTGAGCCTGCCACGCCGCCACCGGGTCGTCTGCATAGACGCGGCAGATGCGGAAGAGCGTTTCCCACAGGCGATCCTGTGCCGTCTCGGCTGCGGCGTCAGGAAAGAGGACGGAAGCCCAGTCCGGGATGGCTGCGGCTACCACGCACCAGTTGGTGGCGTCGCGCATGATCTCGGTCGTGAAGCCGCGGTTGGCCTGCTGGACGGTCCTCTCGTTGGTGGCGAGCACGACGGGATCCTGCCCGCTGAGCAGGCCGGGGATGATGGCCGAAACGGTCAGGACGGCGTCGCCCTGGTGGACGTACTGCACCAGCGCCTCGGCGCGGCCTGCCGGGTATTCGGTGAAGGAGTCGCGCGGCGCGTAGCGAAAGCGCTCGAGCCGCATCGGCTGGTCGCCCCAGTGGACGTCCACCAACCTGGCCCCGGTCTTGTAGGCAGAGGCGGACAGACAGCGCACGAAGGGTGCAGCCTCCAGGGGGACGCCGTCGGTGCGCAGACCGATGATTGCCAGGCGTTGGCCGGGCTGGAGATTGGAACCGACCTTGAGTACCAGGTCGGCGTAGCGTTGCAGCAAACGGTCGAAATCAGGCAGCATGGTGATGAGACCTCAGAGGAAGCGAAGGCGAAGCTCAGGAGCCTTGTTGCAGGCGTTCGTAAATGAGATAGCCATCGCCGGTGGAAACGACATGGTAATCCTCGTCGAGGAGTTGGCGCAGGGCTGGAAACTCCGTGGTGGTGTCGGGGCCGCTCACGCGCGGCTTGACCAGCACTTCCACGATGAACCGCGGCTTGACCTCCTGCAGCCGGCTGATGAACCGGCGCCGCAGTTCCTGGATGAAGGGGTTGGAGACGTGGTGATAGAACTCGTAGTCCTCGAAGAAGGGTGTGGCCATCCTGGCCTTGACCATCAACAAGGCATGGTTGCCGCCCCCGGTCCAGTCAAGGGCCTGCACGGTGTCGCCGGGCTGCATGTGCCCGGAGAGGTAGGCGGCGATGGCATCGGCGCGACCCCCTTCGGGCGAGCGCGGGGTTTGCCCCCAGAGTTGGCCGTAGAAGTCGTTCGAGGGGGGAAAGGCCAACAGGCAGACCGTCGCCAGCACGATGACGGGAACAAGGCGTGCCGCGGCGCCGGAGGCTGTCGGCAGCGGCAGCAGACAGAGGGCGGCCAACAGCGTGGTGAAGTACACGAACGGCACCCAGTGGTAGGGCCAGAACTTGGCTCCCAGGATGACGTAGATGCCGTACATGACGAGCTGGCCCACCATCAGCAGGATGAACAGACGCCGGCTGCGGTCCAGCCCGCCGAGCTGGAGGCCCAGGAAACCGCCCAGGGCGGCAGGCGCCAGCCAGATGCCGAAGCCACCGATCTTGCCCAGCTTCTGGTAGTCGTAGAGGTAGCGGAGGACCGTATTGTCGATGACCTTGTGTTCGCCGGTGAGCGACAGGTAGAGAGGGAGGTGGTAGGTCAGCATCTCCTGGTAGGCAGCCAGGCCGCCGCTGCGCCACAGCCAGAGGAACACCAGGGCCAGGGGCGCCGCCAGCCCCACCGCCGCCACCAGGCCGGCCGCGATCCAGGCGGAGAAATACCGCCACAGCGATGCGCCCTCATGGGCCTCGACGACCATGTAGAGCAGAAGCAGGGGCGCGCCCAATGCCATCTGCGGCTTGATGGTCGCGGCCAGGCCGAAGAGAAAGCCGATGAGGAGATATTTCCAGAAGGGGCGCACCCTGATCCGGTGCTGGGCCACGCCAACCAGCGTGGCCAGGGCCACGGGGAGCACCCCGAGGTAATCGCGCTGGAAGCTAAGGATGGGCCCTTCGTGCAGGAACAGAAGCGAGAAGAGGACGACGCTGGCCCAGGCCACGAGCCGGCCAAAGCGCCGCATGATGCCCCAAGTGACCACGCCGATCAGCGCCAGCCAGGTTAGGTCGACGATCCGGAAGCGAATCCCGTCGCTGTAGTCGATGAGCCTGCCCACGGCAATGTGGAAGGCCAGCGTGCCGGGGAAGGTGTCGGTGAACAGGTCGCGGTAGGGAACGAAGCCGAAGTGGTCGATAAGGAAGGCGGGATAGAACACGATGGGCGTATCGTGCGTCATCCGCCACTGCAGCGACAACACCACATAGACCGCCAACCAGAGGGTGAGGATTCCGAGAATCAGGTAGGAGAGGAGGTTGGCGAGCCTTTGGGCCCGTGCACCGGATAGGTTTGACATAAGAGAGGGGCCACAGATAAGGTAGGTTGATTCTACCCGCGTCGCAGCCTGCCCGGCAATTGTCCCTGTGCCGCGCCTGGACATTGCACCCTGGCGGGTGCGGTTCAAGATCGCGCGCAGGTCGTCGCACTGGCGCATGGCAGCGCCGTCAACGAGACCTCCGGGAGGCGGCACGAACACCTCGCTACTTGGAAACGCGTGCAGCCGCCTCCCGGAGGTCTATACCGCGCGAAACGACGAATCGCTCCGCGCCTGCGGTCGTATTGCCCAGGCATCCGGAGAGGGCTACAATCGATAGGGTGGCGCCAGCCATCCCCTTTCCACAACATGTCCATTCGCAACCTCCTTGAGACATGGCGCAAGGTCCGGCGCGTGCGGCCGGGCGACGTGGCCCGCGTGCTGCGCTATCGCCTTCGATGGGCCTGGGCGCAGGCGCGCTATGATCTGCGCCCAGGCATGCCGGCGCAGCCATGCTCCCTTGGGGCCGCCCTCAGCCGTTTTCCGCGCTGGGTCTGGGGCGGGGAGCGCCGACGCCTTCCGCCGCCGTTTAATGACGCCATCCTGGCCGTGTCGGTCTTGCCCCAGGGGCTGTCCCTGGACATAGGTCAGGGCTGCATGACCATCGAGGCCGTCGACGAGCCCATTGTCCGCGTGCGGGCTGCGCGCCAGGCGCCGCTGCCTCCCTTTTTCTCTTATGCCACCCTCCGCGAGCCACAGACGGTCGGCGCCGTGGTCGAAGCCAGCGGAACCCTCCTCTCGGTGCGCACGGCGCAGGTGGCGGTCACCGTGCGGCGCGAGCCCATGAGCCTTGTCGTGGGTGCGGCGGATGGTGACCCCTTGCTGGCCGGCCTGCTGGTGGCGTGGGACGATGACAACGGCTGGGTGCGCTGCCCGCTGGCAGGCGGGGCCCAGTTCTACGGCCTGGGCGAGCGGGCTGCCCCGTTGGCGCTGCGCGGACGGCGGTTTCGCCTAACCACACGGGACCCGGAAGGCTACCGGCCCGGCGACGATCCCTTGTACATGAACATTCCCTTCCTGCTCGTTTGGCAGGGGGAACGAGCGTATGGACTTCTGTTCGACAGCACCTATGAGGGCGAGATCGACCTGGGGCATACCCACACGGGCGAATGGTTCTATCGGACGAGTGGTCCCGAGATACGAATCGACATCATCGTTGGCGACAGTCTAGCCGAGGTGGTCCAACGCTACACGGGGCAGACGGGGCGGATGTCTTTGCCCCCCTTGTGGGCGCTGGGCTACCACCAATCGCGCTGGAGCTACGAGTCGGCCGCACGCGTGGAGGCGATCGCCGGTGAGTTCCGCGCCCGCCTGCTTCCGTGCGATGCCATTCACCTGGACATCGATTACATGGAAGGTTTTCGGTGTTTCACCTGGAACCGGGAGACGTTTCCTGATCCGCCAGGCCTTGTGGCCGCACTGCGGCGCCAGGGTTTCAAGGCGGTGGCGATGATCGACCCCGGAATCAAGGTGGACGCCGGCTACGCCGTGTGCGCAGATGGGCTGGCGCAAGGTGTGTTTCTCAAGATGCCGGATGGCTCGCCGGTGCACGGTCCTGTCTGGCCGGGCGAGTGCTATTTCCCCGACTTCACCCGCCCGGCCGTGCGCCGGTGGTGGGGTGGGCTCTATGAGGACCTGACGGCGGCCGGTGTGGCGGGTTTCTGGAATGACATGAACGAGCCTGCGGTTTTCGGCAGCCCGTCTCTGCCGAACGCCGTTCAATACGACCTGGAGGGCCGCGGCGGCGACCATCGCGAAGGGCGATCAGCGTACGGCATGCAGATGGTGCGGGCGACCTACGAGGGTCTGGGCCGCCTGCGCCCGCGGGAACGCAACTGGGTGTTCACCCGCTCCGGCTATGCGGGCGTGCAGCGTTATGCCAGCGGGTGGACCGGCGACAATGCCAGTACGTGGGACCATTTGCGGCTGACCCCGGCCATGCTACTCAACCTGGGCCTGTCAGGTTTGGCTTTCACCGGCAGCGACGTGGGCGGTTTCGACGGTGAGCCGTCGCCGGAGCTCTTTGCGCGTTGGTTCAGCCTGGCGGCGTTCACGCCCTTCTACCGGACACACGCCGCCAAGCACACGCCGCCGCAGGAGCCGTGGTCGTTTGGCCCTGAGGTCGAAGCCATTGCCCGGGCCTATCTGGGTTGGCGTTATCGTCTGCTGCCCTACCTGTACACGGCCTTCTGGCAGTGCAGCCAGTCGGGGCTGCCGATCATGCGGCCGCTTGTCTTTGCCTGCGCCGCCAAGGCCGCCTTCCGGGAAGTCGACGACCAGTGGTTGTTGGGCGATCATCTGCTGGTGTCTCCCGTGCTTGAGGCCGGGGTGGTCGAGCGCACCGTTCTGCTGCCCCCCGGCGACTGGTATGACTTCTGGACGGATGAACGTCTTGTAGGAGGCAGGAGCCTCCGGCGGGCGGCGCCGCTGTCCACCGTGCCCCTGCACGTAGCGGCAGGGACCGTCCTGCCCCTGGCGCCCATCCGGCAGTACGTGGAGGAGCAGGCGGAGTCAGGACTTGAGCTTCACGTCTACGCGGGCAGCGGGCGCTCGTGGCTCTATGAGGATGACGGCCGAAGCCTGGACTACCGCGAGGGCGCCTTTCGCCTGACCTCCTTTGCCGTGCAGGAGACCGGCGACCGCGTGGACATTTACCGCAGCGAGGAAGGCCAATTCATCCCGAGCGACAGCGAGACCACCCTTGTCCTGCACGGCGGCACGGTTGCAGAGGTCCAAATCGACGGCCAGACCGGGAGTTTGACCGCCGGCAAGGTGGTGCTGCCGGCCATGGGATGGCGCCATCTGCGGATTTTTGTGACCGCCTCTCCAATTTGACCCCTCTGCGGTTATCTGCTACAAAGCAAGTGTGCTGTTGTTCTACCGCACGCAAATCACCCCTATTTCGTTCACCAGCCAAGATGTGCTCTGACCCCTGCCGTATCGACTGGGCGTCGGGCCGGAAGGAGGAGACTCATGACCCACGTTATTACCGAACTCTGCATTCGTGACGGCGCCTGTGTTGAGGTCTGCCCGGTAGAGTGCATCGTCCCAGGCCTGCCCGAAGAGGAATGGCCGCTGTACTACATTGACCCCGACACCTGCATTGACTGCGGCGCCTGCGTGCCGGAGTGCCCTGTCGAGGCCATTTTCCCGGAAGAAGATGTTCCTGAGGAGTACGAGGCGGATGCCGCCAAGAACGCTGAATACTTCAGCGAGGGACCTGGCTACTCTGCCCTAGAGCAGTAAGACCACTGGCAAAAAGAACCCCCGTGCGTGAGCACGGGGGTTTGTTTTAGTCCACTGGGGGTGCGACGCCAGCGGGGGCGTCACATCGACATACGGGTGCGCAGCCAGTTCATAAAGGGGCGGGCGAAGGGGCGGCCGTGCAGAAGCGCCTCAAGGCGAACGATCGTTTCGGGAAGTGCTGCTTCGGAATCGGTGAGGACCTCGCCGAATGAGGCGGCTGCCTCGCCGAGCGCATAACGCAGGGGCCTCGGCAGTCCTACCAGCAGGGCGGAGGCCTCCGCCGCCGCTGCATAGAGGATGGCGTCGTCCGTGTGCGGCATGTCAGGGGTGTCGGTCAGGGTGATGACCCGCCGCTCGGACAGCCTTGCCAGCGCGTTGGCGAAAGCGGCCACCACCGCGGGGTTCTCAGTTTCCGCTGCCAGCTTCGATGCTCTGCTGAAGCAGAAATCCCCAACCAGGATGGCCGAACCCATCAACAAGCGGTTGCGCTCGTTGGCCTCGACATCACCGCGCGGCAAGGTGTCGTGGACGTTGACGGCCAGGTGAAGCATCTCGATGGCAGCGCCCAGGGCGACGCGCTTGCGCCGGTCAGTGTGACCCAGCCGGCTCGTTCCCAAGACGATCATGGCGCGCGGGTAGTGGCTGTGCAGGTGCGACGCCAGGACATCATCGAGGAGGGGATATCCGCTCTGAATGGCCTCCTGCAACCGCACGCGGACCGACTCGAGGTCGTCGCCTAACATCCACTCCAGGTTGGATTCGACCAGGGCGGTTGGCGACACACGTTCGAGTGCAACTTTGTCGTGAATCATATGCAGAGAAGCAGTCATGTAAGCTGAAGACGCATGTGAATCATACCACAAGGAAAACTGTCAGAAAAGTGAATAAGGTTCCATGCCGATGCATGAATTGGCGTCCGGCGGCCTGCGAAGTCACTCACAGGCCGGGCTCTAGACGGATGCCGGCGACCTCGCTACAATGAAGCCATGCCTGAGCTGCCTGAGGTCCAGACCATTGCCGATGCCCTGGCCCCGCTGATCATCGACCAGACCATCACCTATGCCCGCATTGGCTGGCCCGGCGTGATCGACCGCCCGGAGCCGGCGCTGTTTGCGGAGGGTGTGGTGGGTCGAAGGGTGACTGAGGTGGGGCGCCGCGGCAAGTACATGCTCTTCCGGCTGGATGATGGGCGCTGGTTGGTGATGCACCTGCGCATGACCGGGGAAATGCGCGTGGTCTCCGCCATTGCGCCGCTGGACAAGCACGAACATCTTGTGTTTGGACTGGAAGATGGCACAGAGTGGCGTTTCCGCGACCCGCGCAAGTTCGGCCGCGCCTATCTTGTGGATAGCCCGCAGGCGGTCGTGGGTGCGCTGGGGCCGGAGCCGCTCAGCGCCGCGTTCACGACCGCGCACCTGGAAAAGGCGCTGGCAGGTCGCAGAGCGCCCATCAAGTCACTGCTTCTCGATCAGCGTCTCGTCGCCGGCATTGGCAATATCTATGCCGATGAAGCGCTGTACCGGGCGCGCATCCATCCGCTCACGGAGGGCGGCGCCCTGGACGCGTCTGAGCGGGAGGCGCTAGTGGGGTCCATCCGGGCGGTCATCCAGCAGGCACTGCTGGAGATGGGAACCACCCTCCGTGACTACCGCCGGCCCGATGGGTCGGTCGGCCATTTTCAGAACAGCCTGCAGGTTTTCCGCCGCACCGATGAACCCTGCCCTTCCTGCGGTGCACCGATCCGGCGCATTGTGGTGGGCGGGCGCAGCACGCATTTCTGTCCCGTCGAACAGGTGCAGCGCGACCACGATTGACGACACGGCGCGCCGGGCGGCAATGTGCTATGATGAAGCCCCGGACGCCTGTTCTCTTCCCCGATGATCGTGGTATGGAGATCCTATGCGCGTGCGCCTTTCGCTTCTGACTTTGCTGGCGGCCCTGTGGTTGGCAGCTTGCAGCATTCCCAACCCGCCGTGTGACCTGGACGCAGTGGTGTATCCCGCGGGCCAGCACCTGACGGGGGCGTCGCTGCGCTTGGGCGTCATCGATGCCAGCCGCGAGTTTCCGTTTGACCTGCCGCAAGCGCTGCGGCGAACCGGCGCGCAGTTGGCGGTCCTCGACGACGTGCGGTGGGGATTCATCGAGCCATCGGCGCCAGAGGGTGATGCCCATGTCTACGAGTGGGACAACGAGCTGGCGGCCCTTGACACCCGCGTGCGCGAGTACCAAAGCGCGGGCTTCCAGCCGGTTATCGTGCTGCGCGCCTGGAATCCCTGGGCGCGTGCCACGGCGCCCCAGGGCGGCTCAGCCGCGGCCGCCGCGTCGACGCCGCCGCTGCCGGCCTATGAGCCAGCGTACGCAGCCTGGGTGAGCGCCGTGGTCGAGCGGTACGATGCGGACGGCGTCGATGATGCTCCGACGCTGGCCAGCGCCGACGGCGCCCCCAACCCCGTCCGCTACTACCAGATCGAAGAGGAAGCAGCCAACGGGGCGTGGTGGCAGGGGGACAGCCCTGAAACCGCCACGGCCCAATATGTGACCCTCCTGCGGGCAGCGGCGGCAGCAGCGCGGGCGGCCGACCCGGACGTTCGCATCCTGGCGGCATCCACGCCCGCCCTCGATTTGCTGGATGGCTTCCCCACCCCGGAAGGCCTCCAGGACGTCGTCAGCAACGTGAGCCCGGCGGTCTGCGGTGACATCCTCGCCACGGCGGAGATCCTCGCAGCCCATGACGCCTATGACATTCTGGCGGTGCATTCGCTTGCCGATTACCCCGGCCTGGCCACGCTGGGAGACTGGTTGGCGACGCTGTCCCCGCAGCCGGTGCCCGTGTGGATCACAGGCGCCACCTCGGCGCCGGCGCTCCTGGGCGACCCACAGATGCTGCGCGTGAATCCGCGCTACCCTGTGACGGGCGAGGACCTGTGGAACACGCTGCGTCACCCCTCCGATCCGCAGTATGGCGCGGTGGAGTCCTGGTATCGGGCGGAGCAAGCGCGGCTGGCCTTCAAGAAATGGGTTTATGCGGCTGCCAACGGCTTTGACGTGGTGGTCATGGGGCTGGAGCAGGACCGGCCGGGGCTGCAGCAGGAGGACCTGGGCATGCGTGACCTGGCCTTCCAGGGACTGGTCGATCCGGCGGATGGTTCCGGTCCACCGGCGTTGCGACCGGTGGCGCCGGCCCTGGCGCTGGCCCAATCTACCCTGGGCGGCTACAACGTCGTGCAGCGCCTGACGGGGCTGGGCAGCGGTGTCGAGGCCTTTACCTTTACCGTCCAGGGAGCGCCTGTCTATGTGCTTTGGTACGACAACGGCGCCGCGCAGGGGCCTGGCGAGGACTTGCCCGTGACATCGGTTTCGCTGCCGGTGCGCGCCCCGGAGGTGACCATGCAGGTCGTGCCCACCGAACGCGGCCAGGAGGGACCTGTCTCGTCCGTGCTGGTGGCTGAGAACGGCGCCGTCGCCCTCGAGCTCAGCCCCACCCCTATCGTGATTACCGGCGACCTGACGTTTCTCTACCTGCCGCGCATTCAAGGGTAGGTAGGGCCGGGTGCGGACCAAAGTCCCGCGCTACAGTCGGCGGGCGAGGTATAGGGCGAAGGCAGCTCCCTCACGGTCGCTGCTCTGCTGTACGGCTGTCTGCTGAGCCACGACCGTCAGGGAGTGGTATAGGGCGAAGACAGCTCCCTGACGGTCGCTGCTCGGCGGGGCGGCTCCTCGTCCCGATCCTATCTAGCCAGCCGCGGTTGCCCCTACGCGGGCTCGTCGCTTTCGCAGGGGTAGGCGTAGGTCAGAACACGAAAGCCGTGCCTGGCGACGATAGGCTGGCTCATAGGGCTGGCGTCGATGGTCAGGAAGCGATAGCCGCGCTGCCGCGCCTCCTGGACACGGGCGGCAAGCACCGCCGTATACAGGCCACGTCCGCGCTGCTCCCCCACCGTTGAGCCGCCCCACAGGCTGGCAAAACGACCGGACCGATCGAAGTACACCCAGCCTGCACAGGCGGGCTGCTGCTCGACATAAGCCACATAGACCGAAAGGTAGCCGGGAATGTCTATGTGGTCGCCGAGACGCTGTTTCATCCAGCCAAAGTCGCCACCCCAGACCAGTTCTTCGACCCTGATGACGTCCTCGATCTGGTCGCGGTGGGTGAGAAGGCGGACGTCGGCCGTAGGCGGCGCCAACAGGGCGGGCGGTGCCTCTTCGAGGTCGAGCGCCATGATGGCCTCAGGCTCGCCAACGGTCAGGCCCTGGCTCCCCAAGCGGGCCGGCAAGTCAGGCGGTGTGTCGTGGGCGTAGGCCTTCCATTCGAAAAAGCGGCCTTCCTGCCGGAAATAGGCGATTTGCTCGGCAATGACGGCGTCGGCGTTGGCCTCGTTGAGGCGGCTGTAGAGAACGAAGCTCCCGCCGGGGGCAGCGCGGACGAAACGGACTACATGCGGAAGCACATCCTTGCGCATGCCAGGATAGGTGATGTCGATACGCTGCTCCTGGTCGTAGAGCGCCAGGATTTCGGCGGTGTCCACAGCGCCTCACCCTCGCCGATCTTTGAGAAGCGCCAGCATGGCAGCGGCCGGTCTTGTGTTGATGACGTCCTCCGGCGCCAGCCAGGCTCGCCGGGCGGTGGCAACGCCATAGGCGACCAGGTCCATCTCGCCGGGCGCGTGGGCGTCGGTGCTGATGGCAATCCGGCAGCCGAGGTCGACGGCGCGCCGGGCGTAGACGTCGTTGAGATCGAGACGACTGGGGTTCGCATTGATCTCGACCACCGTGCCTGTCTCGGCGCAGACCTGCAGGACGTGTTCGAGGTCGATGTCGCTGGGGGGACGGCGCCCCAACAAACGGCCGGTGGGGTGGCCGAGGATGTCCACATGGGGATTGCGCACCGCCTGCACGCAACGGGCGGTGATGGTCTCGCGATCCTGGCGCTGGCTGCTGTGGATGCTGGCGACGACGATGTCGAGGAGCGCCAGTACCTCATCGGGAAGTCCCAGGGCGCCGTCGGCGAGGATCTCCACCTCGATGCCCTGCAGCAGGCGAAAATCGACGCCCTCTGCCGCCCAGCGGACATTGAGGTCGCGTATCTCAGCAGCCTGCTGTTGCAGACGCTCGCCGTCCAGACCGCCGACGATGCCCAGGCCGGTGCTGTGGTCGCTCACCAGCCAGTAGCGATAGCCGCGCTGGATGGCGGCGGTGGCCATTTCGGCAATGCTGGCCGTGCCATCGCTCCAGGTGGAGTGGCCGTGGACTTCTCCGAGCAGATCGTCCCGTTGCACAAGGCGGGGGAGGCGGTGCTCACGGGCGGCGTCGATCTCGCCCCGGTCCTCTCGCATCTCCGGCGGCACCCAATCCAGGCCGAGGAAGCCGTAGAGGTCTTCCTCGCGGGTGAAGAAGCGTTCCTCGCCCTCCACCGCCTGCCCGGCGCCGCCTGGCTTGCCGGTGGCGGTGAGGCCGTATTCATTCAGGCTCCAGCCCTGTTTCAGCGCCAGCTCACGCAGCGTCACGTTGTGTTCTTTGCTGCCGGTGAAGTACTGCAGCGCCGCTCCCCAGTGCCGGGGCTCGACCACCCGCAGGTCGCACTCGAGGCCGTTGGCCAGCCGGACGCGGGTCTTGGTGGCGCCACTCACCACCACATCGCTGACCTGCGGCAGGCTGCGAAAGGCCGCCATGACCTGCTCGGCGTTGCCGGCCGGCCCCAATGTGGCCAGAACGTCCAGGTCGCCCACGGTCTCCTTCCAGCGGCGCACGCTGCCCGCAGGCTCCACCTGGTCCAGGGCGCCGGAAGGCAGGGCTGCTGCCAGGCTGGCGACGAGATCGAGCACGGCGGGGCGGGCGACGCCCAGCGGCAAACGGGTGTCGCCGCCGCGGCGCTCCATCAGCTCGATGCCGCGCAGGATCTTCTCCTCTGACTTGGCGCCAAAGCCGGAGAGGGTGCGCAGCTTGCCCTCCTGGGCCGCGGCCCTTAGCTCGGCGACGCTGGTGATGCCCAGCTCCTGCCAGAGCCGCGCCGCTTTCTTCGGCCCCATGTCGGGCACCTGCATCATGTCCACCACCCCAAGCGGCACTTCCTGTTTGAGCTGCTCAAGGTACTGAATCTGCCCGGTCTCCAGCAATTCGGTGATGTCATTGGCGATGCTCTTGCCGATGTTGGGGATATCCTGGAGCCTGCCCGCGGCATAGACACCGTTGATGTCCTGGCCGAGGTTGCTGATGCTCTCGGCGGCGTTCTGGAAGGCCAGAACGCGGAAGCGGTTCTCGCCTTTGATGAGCAGAATATCGCCCATCAGGCGGATTTGTTCGGCGACGCTTTGGTTCGTGAAACGGGTCGGCATGATCTTCCTCTGACCGTGGCAATGAAGGTCCCGGCGCATGGCGTTTGGGGCGGCTGGAAGGCCTCCCTGGCGCCAACTGTAGCCGTTGCGCGGATGAGTGTCAACCTCTTCCCGGACCTCTGGGGAGAAGGCTGCACGTCTCCAGGAGATTTTTCCCTGCCTCATGATGGCCTTTGTGCCGTCCCGAAGCCGAACCTATAATGGATGGAACATTTCTTCTCACGCCCTTCTCAAGGAGCAATGATCTCATGAAGAATCAATCGTGGTGGCTTATCCTAATTGAGGGCATTGTGGCCCTCGCCCTGGGATTCTACATGCTGGCGGCGCCAACCCAGGCCTGGTTCTATCTCGGCGCCCTGGCTGCCGTCTTCCTGCTGGTCTCCGGGCTGGTCGATTTCTTCGGCAACATGTTCAGACGCCTGGTGCTGCGGTCGCGGGCGAGACGATTCCGCGGCCTCGTGGGCATCCTCTTTGGTGGCGTGCTTCTGCTCATGGCCTGGCTCAAGCCGGGCTGGATCGACCTGCCGACTGCCTACATCATCCTGGCGATTGGGCTGATCGCCTACGGCGGTCTGGGCATCTGGGTGTCTCTTTTTGCCCGTCGCGGCCGCCCGATGCGCTGGGTGAACGTCCTGATCAATGGCCTGCTGGTGCTCTGGGGTCTGGCCGTCTTCGTCGACCGGGGCTCCGAGATCAGCATGAAGAATGTCACCGTTCTGGTGCTGCTGATCGTGGGCGCTCTGCTGGTCGTGTGGGCCTTCCTGACCCGCAGCGGCAAGGGAGAGGACGACGCTGAAGCAGCCGCGGCCGACACAGCGGCCCCTGCGGCGCCACCGGCAGCGGTCGCCGCCCCGGTCACGGCGCCGGCTGCCGCCGCGCCCAAGCCCGTGACTCCTGCACCGGTCGTCAGCGCCCCTCTGCCACCGGCAGCCGCCCCCGCGGCGCCTGCTCCCACCGCCGCTCCCGATGCGCAGGCCAGCGTGGCGCTGGACGCCAGCGTGACGCCAGACGCAGCCGTGACGCCGGCAGGGGATGCGGGCTCGTCTGCCGCCGCGCCGGCACCTGCGGGCGCTGAACCCCCGGCAACCACTCCCAACGCCTGATCCGGCTGGAGGGCGCTGGCGCCGTCTTTCAGGTTTTGAGTGGAAGGCCCACGACACCTTGTCGTGGGTCTTCTTTTTGGCTTTGGGGCTCTATCCCAGCAATTCCTCTGGCGGCAGGAGATTACGCGGATACGATCCAGTCGTACTATAATCAAGTGTAAGCTTCGTGACTTTCTGGGTTCCTCGCCGGGCCGGGAGAGTTGTCCGGCTCTCCGCCTGTTCATCGACGCTGCCACACGCCGTTCCCCGCAAAGCCTATGCTGGCCAAAGTCCACTCGTGTGCCGTTCTGGGTCTCGACGGCCAGATTATCGACGTTGAGATCGACAAGGGCGGAGGCATGTCCAATTTCGTCATGGTCGGCCTGCCGGATGCCGCCGTCCAGGAATCGAAGGTGCGTATGCGGGCAGCCATCCGCAACAGCGGGCTGCGCTTTCCCATGGGCAACTATACGGTGAACCTGGCCCCGGCCGACCTGCCCAAACGGGGGCCGGCCTATGATCTGCCCATCGCGGTCGGCGTCCTGGCGGCGACCGACCAGGTGCCTCTGGACAGCCTGGAGGAGTCCTCGTTCATCGGCGAGCTGGCCCTGGACGGCGCCCTGCGTCATGTCAACGGCATCCTGCCCATGGCTGACTTCGCCAGGCGCCAGGGTTTTCGCCGGCTGTACGTGCCGGAAGTGGATGCCGCCGAGGCCGCGCTCATCGATGGCATCGAGATCATTCCCGTTGACCATCTCACCCACCTGGTCAACCATCTGTCCGGGGTGGCGCCCATCCCGCCTCAGCCACGCATCCGGGCCGAACACCACAGCGAGATCCGCTACCCCGTGGACCTGGCGGATGTCAAGGGGCAGGAGCACGTGAAGCGGGCGCTTGAGGTGGCGGCGGCGGGGGGGCCACAACATGCTCGTATAGTGGTCGCAAATGCGGAGAACGTGTGAAACATTTCGTACTGACCATTGCCCAATAGCAGAAACCAGTCTATGTGGTCCTCCTAGTCTCCGAGTTTGAAAGTGAGAGTACTATGACCGACGACCAACAGCCCGACAACGGTAGTAGCCCGATTGAGAACCTAGAAGGCAGTATTGCGGCGGCCAGTAGCCCGGGGCAACCTGCGCTAGATACAGACGATTTATACAAGCGGTTTGCCAGAGACCATATCGCGCCGGCACTGCGCGGCTGGAATCCGGACGCACCGGACCATCTCGCGGGTCAACCGCTGGTGTTGAAGTTGACGGAAGACGGTTTTGCCAATTGGCTCTCCGCATTCATCAAGCGCGAATACGAGAAAGTGCCGTTGCAGTTCCGGCAGAGTGCGCTTGTGACGACAGTAGATAACCGAGAGGATAGTGGTGTCCGTCGTTTTGAAATCCTAGACATTCTGGGCTCAATCGGACGCCCAACTTTACCGACACCTGACGAAGTCGAGCGTCCCTTGGGATGGACGGGGGACCCACGCGCCGCTATCCGAGTCGATGTTGCCAGCCTAGGCAGTGAGCTTGTAGAAGTGCGTCACTTCTGCCTTCTGCCAACGTACTTCACGACGTACTTTGACGCACTTACTGAAGCGCTGGAGCAGTTGAAGTCAAGAGTCGGTATGGGATCGTCGACGGGCGATGCAACTGAACCGCCTTCTGGTGGGGTCGCTCCAAGAGCTAGATCCTTGCAGAGTCAGCCTCAGCCAAGGCCTGACGTGCAACAGCGCGTCAACGCTGTGCTTCGGCGAATGGAAAAGCACGCGGATTCCATGACTGCCGCCTGCGCCTACGAGCGGATCGATCGTGATACCTTCAAGAGGTATATAGGTATGGGTTGGTATGACCCTTCGCTTGAAGTTCCTAGCACGCTTTTGCCTCCTTAGAGGAGTTTGGAGGAGTTTGGAGGAGTTTGGAGGAGTCCGCCCATGTCTGCTTCGATATGTGCCAAAGTAGAGCCAGTTGACCAACTGGCTCTACTTTTTTGTTGAGGTTTCGATGCGAAGAATACGTTTTCCGATCATGCTGACATCACAGGAACGCCGCGTTGTGTGGCAACTCGCTCGGCGCGAGGGCGTGTCGCAAGCTTCTATCATCCGTCGGTTACTCGCTGCAGAGGCACGGGCGCGTGGGCTTATTGACTCCAGAACGACTCAGCAGGAAGCCGAGGGGCCGGTCAGTTGCACTTGGACGGCACTAGGTCTCAACTCAGAGGATGTGACGACTGACGATGTCGAGTAGGGTTGACTGGTCGCAGTTTGCAGCACAACCTGGGCCGATGGTTCTGGTCGGTTCTGCGCTTGACTGCGTCGACCTTGGAGCAAGATTGCTTAGGATTCACAGCATGTGTCTTGCGCGCACTTGCAATACATACGCTGCCAACTTGGACGTCACCGACGAACAGAGCTTCGACATGTCTGTATTCTGGGAGTCTGTGGAAGTCTCCCAACACACCCATCCACAGATCGAGGAGTCCCAATGAGTAACCCAGTGATCGTGTCTGCTGACAGGTTGGCAGTCAACTTCATCAACGATTTGGCCGCGGGCAGGTCGAACGGTAACTCACCAGATGTGAACCTGTTGTCCGAGCATATAGGGCCTCACATGATTGCCATCTTGCAGGTGTCGGCCAGTACGCACGACGTCACTGCCGTCAAGGCCGAGGTGCAGTGGCGAATGGAACAGGATCCTATCTTTCGAGATGCCATGTTGGCGCAAGCCGATCCGCGGAAGCGGACATGGACCATCCCGGAACTCCTTGACAGACAATTCCCCAAGATTCCGTACATAGTTCCTGACCTCCTGCCACCGGGTATGACCGTGGTTGCCGGAAGGCCCAAAGTCGGCAAGAGTCTTCTCGCCATGCAGT
Organism: Chloroflexota bacterium; assembly: GCA_029782215.1. Taxonomy (GTDB): domain Bacteria; phylum Chloroflexota; class Anaerolineae; order J102; family J102; genus SSF26. The sequence goes on along the minus strand of JAKOVD010000147.1, from coordinate 168,888 downwards.
GCGCCGCAGCCGTTGGTTCTGGGGCAGTATTGTTCGGTCAGCAAGTCGAGCAGCGGCCAGTTCTCTACTACGCACTGGAGGACTCGCCAATGCGGATTCAAGATCGTCTCATAAGGCAGCGCGTACCTAGATATGCCCAAATTGAGTTTCGACTGGATCCGCCCTCGGTTGACCGGAGTGGGGGAAACCAGTTGGTGAAAGACCTCGAAAGCGGTCGCCATGGATTAGTCATCGTCGATACCTCTGGTCGTTGGATGGGCGGAATCGACCACCAGGACTACGGCGAAACCACCCAGATGCTCGGTCCCCCGCAACGCGCTGCTCTGGAAGCGAACGCCTCACTTCTGCTTGTCGACCATCACAGGAAGTCAGGAGGCTTCGAAGGAGGTGCAATCGATGACATTCTCGGCTCAACGGGAAAGTCAGCAGTTGCCGATGCGGCGCTTGGCCTGTATCGCAATAGTGGCAAACGCGGCGCTACTCTCAAGATCATAGGTAGAGACCTCGACGAGCGCGAGCTAGCGCTTGATTTCGACGCCGAGACCTGCACGTGGAAGCTCCTGGGTGATGCTGGACAGGTTCTTGCCGATACCCTCAAGGGCGAGATACTGATTGCCGTGCGTGCACTCGCTGACCTCGGTGAAGTACCCACCAATAAGCGGATTGCCGAGCACCTCAGCCGCGATCCCAGCAACGTTAACCATGCGATACATGACCTGGTAATCGGAGGCAAGTTGCGGAAGGGCCCCAAAACCGGTCGCGACCAGCCCTACTACATCGTCGACGACCACGATTATTCCTTTCTTCAGGCCTGAACCAAGTATCCACTCACAATAATCACAATAATCACAATCTTCCCGATATGGCGCTTGCCTTTATTGTGATGATTGTGATTATTGTGGTCCAACGCAAACACTAATTTCGGTAAATCCATTATGAAAACCAACAAACTACGACCTGTGACCGTTGACTACAGATACGAAGATGTGCCTGCCGATGACATCGAAGAAGAGATGCCCGATGAGAACGACGCAGAAGGGGAATATACGGTGCTTGGGCGTCCTGTCACTGATGTTGAGGCTATTCGTATGGAAATAGGTAAAGTGATAGCAAGATACGAAGAATCACTGCAAGACTTGAAGACGGTGTACGCGAGACTCGCAGGAGTCGCGGTGTGCCTGGCCGAAGTCGACATCAGTCTAGGACTTGAAGGCGAAGAATGTCCTTTCTAGCCGCGTTGCCCTACAACTTCCGAGGATTGCCATGATACCCTCGCTAACGCCCAAGCGGTCTGCCGATGAACTCCGTACCGCTCGCTTACTTGAACTTATGGTCGAGAATCCCAGCCGCTCTCAGCAGGAGCTTGCCGATCTGATGGGCATCGGTAGCCGGAACACGGTTGCCAAGATCATCGCAAGCCCTGAGTTCCAAATGCTGATCAAGGAAGTGCGCGGCAACCTTGTGGCTCAGATGACCGCCCAGCTTGCCGGTGGCGTGCCCGAAGTCGTTGACTACCAACTGGCGGTCGGTGCGGGCAAGATCGGGGACATGGTACGCGACCACGTCGGCGCAGGACGGGTGGTACGTGACTTTCTGGCCTTGCTGCTGCAGCATGACGATCGCGCCGGAGACACTTCCCGCCCTCGCGATGGCACATCCATCTACAATGCTATCACCGTGAATGGCGTCGAGGTCCGTGTCGGACGGGCTCCTGACGACGATCTCGCCGTGCAGGTAGAGTATGAAGTGGTGGGGTAGGTGCTCGCGCACACACCCAAGCTCAAGAATGCACAGGTTTGCCCAGCAAGTGCCCTGACGTCGTCCTTTCGCGCGTGACTCGCGCCCGCGAAGGCGTGAAAAATCGAAGACCCCTATAGATGGAGTGAGAGCATCCCCAAAGTGAACACACGGGCGGTGCTTGACCCCCTCGCGTCCAGACCGGTCTGAATCTCCCTTTCCGCCCCGGCTGGCCTCACTGAAGCCCCAGGTGTCCTCACGGATGCTTGGGGCTTTTTTTGTGCCCAGCGCCACCGACCAACGCCAACCCACCTTTCTTCCCTTCCACCTGCCCCCGCATCGCCGGGGGCTTTTTCGTTTCTTAGGAGGAACGACATGCAGCTCTCACCCGAAGCACGCAACGCTCTTGATGCCGTCGTCGCCAAGTTTCGCAGCGGCGACCTGGCGCCCGTGGTCGAAATCGCCCGCCTGCGCGCCAAAGACGGCATCCCTTCCGACCGCTGGACCCTGTCCAACCGCATCCTGGCCTTCTTCCAGACCGGCACCCTCGACTGCCGTGGCTTCCGCCAGTGGCAGGAAGCGGGCCGCTGGGTCAAGACCGGCGCCCGCGCCGCCTTCATCCTGGCGCCCATCATCCGGGTCTTCGCTGACCCCGACACCGGCGAAGAGCGCTCGGTGCTGATGGGCTTCCGCTCGGTCGCCGTGTTCCCGGTCGATGCCACCGAGGGCAAGCCAGTAGTGTCCAACAGCTACGCCCCCGCCACTCTGCCGCCGCTGGCCAACGTTGCCCGCGACCTGGGCGTCAGCGTTGAGTACCTTCCCCTGCCCCCCGGTCGCTACGGTGATTGCACGGCGCGTGGCGACCAAATCCGCCTGGCCACCCACGATGAAGCCGTGTTCTTCCACGAGCTGGCCCACGCTGCCCACGCCCGCATCGACGGCAAGCTCAAGGGTGGGCAGCACAGCGACCAGGAGACCGTGGCCGAGTTCACCAGCGCCGTGCTGATGCAGATGTACGGGCTGCGGGACCACAGCGGCAACGCCTGGCGCTACATCAGCCGCTACAACGCCGACCCGCTGGTAGCCATCGTCAAGGCCCTCAGCACGGTCGAGAAGGTCATTGCCCTGCTCACGTCCAGCTACACGCTCACCTCCCCCGCCGACTCGCTTCCCCATCCCTTGCCAGCGCCCGCCGTGCCCACCTTCCTGCAAGGAGTCTACGGATGACCAATCGCGACGCACATGGCCGCTTCGTGCCCGGCAACGCCCTTGCCCGTGACGGCGGCACCGCCCGTGCCAACGCCCTGACGCCCGAGCAGCGCCAGGACATCGCCCGCCAGGGTGGACGGGCTGCCGTGCGCATCATGGCGGCCAAGCACTTCGACGGCGACATCGCCCGCACCCGCAAGTACATGGCCGACTGGCTGGCCTACGTCAACGACCCCTACCGCCACACGTCCTTGGGCCACTTTCCCTATCCCGGAGGTCCCCTGCCACGCAAGCCCCGCTAAACCCACGCCTCTCCATCCGCCAAGCCCCGGTCGTCACCCGACGCCGGGGCTTTTTTGTTTTCCGGAGTCTGACCCATGTCACCCGTTTCCACCGACCCCACGCTGCGCCACGACGAGGCCGTCGCCATCCGCTTTGCCGAACGCCAGGGCATGACCCTCGTGGAACTCTCCCACCTGCTGCTCGTGGACCTGTGCCGGGGCCTGCCCGCCGAGCACGCCGACCTGGCCCTGCGCATCTTCCACGCCACCCTGCGGCTGCAAGGCATCCCCCACTGAGGTGCCCCATGCGCCGGCCCAAGCCCAAGACCATCACCAGCGGCAAGTTCGTGATGCTCTGCTGCCGCTGCCTCATGGCCGGCAGCCTCGACCAGCTTCGCCCCTTCCGGGGCTGCCGCATCAAGCTCACCGCCCCCCATCACGCCCAGCAAGTCACCGACTACGCCAACGAACTTGGCATCACGCTCACCCCGGAGACCACCCCATGACCACCCTGTCCGAAGTCCAGAACCTGCTCACCTTCACCCCCACCATCACCCCTGACGGCGCCGCCGAGGCCGCCATCAGCGCCTACAAGGCCGCCAAGGCCGGGGAAGCCGAGGCCGTCCAGCCCTGGCAGGACCTGCAGCGCCAGGCCAAGGCTGTCATTGCCGACCTGTTCGCCGAGTGGGGCCTGACCGGCATCACCACGCCAGTGGGCAAAGCCTACCTGCCTGCCGATGGCGTCAGTGTCAGCTACGACGCCCAGGCTCTTGACCGGCTGTGCGTGGCGGACCCCGCCCTGCGTGACCTGCTGTGGCCCTACCGCACCGAGAAGGCCCGCCCTGGCGCCCTGACCATCCGCTAATGACCGCCCTGCACCCGCAACCATTCAACCCTTCACCGACCACGTCCAACCTCACTTCTCAGTCCAAGGAGACTCTGACAATGGCTACCACCACCACCAACCTGCCCGCCCCCGTCGTCACCGAGACCGCCCACAGCGAGGCCAAGGTTTCGGCCTTCACCGACTTCGTCCTCAACGGCGTCCAGTGGCGCCTGACCATGCGCGAGGGCGCCACCGCCGAGATGACGCTGGGCCTGCTGCGCGAGGCCTACAAGGCCGCCATCGAACTGAACAAGGCTGGTGCCGCTTTCATTCTGGACCGCGACGCCCGTGAGAACTTCAAGGTGACGACCACGCCCAATGGCAACGGTCAGACCCCTGCGCCCGTGAACGGCAACGGTGCGAACCCCAGCGGCAACGGCAGCCAGCCCAACGGCAACGGCCACGACCCCGCCTGGTGCCCCATCCACCAGTGCGAGATGCGCCGCTTCGAGAAGGGCAACCAGGCCTGGTACTCCCACAAGACCGATGACGGCGCCTGGTGCAACGGCAAGGCCAAGAAGTAGGCCAATCCCAACCCCATGACTGACAACCGAATAGCCCGGATGGGCCGTCGCTGATGGGAAAGCCTTGAGCTTACCGGCGACGGCCTCTTTGTTTGCCTAACGGCAATCTGCCCGCCCATCCCAGGCGGGCACTTCAGGCATCCAAACCCACCACCCACCGTGGCGACCGAGTTTGAGTGCGTGCAGTGCCCACCAACGGTATCCTTCGGCAGCCGCTTGTCGCCTGCGCCCCGCTTTGTCCGTGGCAGCGCTTTCCGGCTGGACACCGCTACGCGACTGAGCCCTAATCACTGCTTGTGGATGGCTAGCTGAGTGCTCGAGAGTGGCTCGAACCTTGGGAATGGGCAAGGGGGGCGACGGCATTGCCCACGCGCACACAGCTTTCCATAATGTCACGAGCCGTAGCAGGAAAGATGACTGCGGGGCAGACTCAAAGGAGCCCTATGCTGCGGCTCCTCACTATGCGTCTCTCTTCTCAACGTGGCTAGAAAGGAATCGGCCTCATCATGGAGATAGGGTTGCTTTTGGCACCACCATCTTGCTTGGATTCGGCCCAGAAATGGCTGAAGTAGCGGTTATGCAGCTCAGCTATCCTTGCAAGGTCGGTGATTGCTTCAATGTGCTCTTTGCCTTCTAGCACAGATCTCCATGCAGGCGTGGTTAGGTTAGCCGAGCCGGTGAGGGCAAGCAGACCATCTATGATAACTAATTTGTGATGCGGGGCGTTGGCCCACATCTCGTTATTCCTGGTATCGACCATATGGACTTCGAACCTGGGTGCGTCAGTCACGTCCGAAATCTCGGCTAGGAATTCCTTCTGATTTTGCATCGACACCGTGCCTCGAACGGCAACTGCCTGAGCTTTCAACTTCAGTGCCCCAACGAAGAAGGAACTGAATCCCCATGACATAATATGGATGAAGCTTTCAGCCGCTGCAAATGCCCTGAGTAGCGAACTCATGGGAGTGACCCACTTCCATCTGCTAGCATCGTTGACATCCCTCGCTATGCCGGCCAACATAACGCAGCGTTGAATGATTCGTTCCTGGTTGATGCCGAAACCTGCCTGATGCAGGTATTCACCGACCTGCCAGGAAGTGAACTCGTTAGGCAAGTATAGTACCCCGCATGCTGGGCACTGAACTGCAAACGTTTCATCGCGGAGCGTCACCCTCGTGAAATCAGTCTTGCGCAAGAGTGCCAGGCACCTCTCGCAAAAGACCTCGGGAGGTTGGAACTCAAGTAACGTGCTGATATCGAAACCCTTGGTTTTGGCCATTGCACTTTCTCCAATCATGTTCTGCTTGGACGCCGCACATTGCGCCGGCAGCACAGACAGGGCACCGTAGCCAATGCCAGCATCATTGTCGTGCTGCTCGCCGTGTCGCGGCCGCCGCGAAAACCACGTTCTAAGTATAGCAACGCCAGGGCGAATGACGAAGTACCCCTCCTTGAACGGCTATCCCCAGCCCGAGCAGGCTGTGTGTGGAAAGTGATAGGAGAAAGAATCGCAGTGGGAGACTGGCGCCTCAAGGCTGAGCCCTCGGCGTTGCCAGAACCAGTGAGAGAGGAATAGCCACAGACCCAGATATGACCTAAATCATGGCGGGGTTGAGTTGAGGGCGCGATACTGACCAGACTGAGTCATCGACGTCGCCGACCGCACTCGCCAGCGGGGGTGACAGTCGCATACGACAGTTCAGTCGTTCTTCCATGAGGTAAGACCGATGAACACCGCTGGCATAACAAAGAGCGGTCTGGCGCGCGGACTTGGAGTTGTCTGCCTGGTTGTTGCCGCGCTATGGGGACCTGCGCTCCACGCGTCCGGCCTGGCTGCATTCGCTCCGCCTGTCGCTGGGGAGACAGCACACGTGGCCGCCATCGTGGATGGCGACACAATCAGGGTCACTCGCAACGGAAGTGAGGCCAAAGTACGCCTCATTGGCGTTGACACGCCCGAAGTGGGCCAAGCCGGTGCAACTGAGGCAACGGCTGCAACCAGCAGGTTGTTGAGCGGACAACAAGTGATACTGGTGAAGGACGTGTCGGAAACCGACCGCTATGGACGGCTGCTGCGCTATATCTACCTGCCGTCTGGTGTCTTCGTTAACCTTGAGCTTGTGAAACAGGGCTGGGCGAGGGCAGTGGCCTATCCCCCTGACACGGCACATCAGGTACAGTTTGACGAAGCGCAGAGGCAGGCCATCGCCAAGGGCTTGGGACGATGGGCTCACGCCCCCACAGCCAGCCGCAACGCCAACTTACGCGCTGGGCCGGCCACAACGCACAGACAGATGGGGAGTGTCACGGCAGGTCAGCCGCTGGAAATCGTGGGACGCACCCCCGCCTCAGACTGGTATCAGCTTGTCGGCGGCGCCTGGATTGCCGCATTCCTGGTCAGCAACCCGCCAGCGAGTGTACCTGTAGCACGTTCTATCCCGACACCCCCACAGCAACCTGTTGCAACACCGGTCCCTACGCGAGCTCCCCAGCGTTCGCAGCCAGCCATCCCAGTGGCACAACCTCAGACACAGGCGCCCTGCAGTTGTTCCGGTCCCGACCTCGACTGCAAGGACCTCGGTACCCACGATGCAGCTCAGGCCTGCTATGACTACTGCGTTCGCACTGTGGGCTATGACTACCATCGTCTGGATGGCAACGACCACGACGGCCAGGCATGTGAGAGTCTGCCGTGAAACGCCTCAACCAAGCATTGGTGATTGTGGTTTTGGTGGCAATCACTATCTTGCTACTGGCTTTCTTAGCGGCTCGTGCATCGCTTGCGGGTGAATTGACGGTGAGACGCGCGCTGGTTGACGGGTTCTCAAACCTCGATACCGGGACTGCTTACAGCGAAAACGTCGAGGTGGTTGGGGAAAGTGGGGGTGCCATCAAGACCGTGGCCGTACAGGGACAGTATGCTTACGTGGGAATCGGCCTTCGGCTGGAGGTGCTAGACGTGCATAACATGATGAAGGTGGGGACTTCCAAACCAATGCCGGCTGCAGCCGAAGATATTGCCGTATTCGGATACTATGCATATGTTGCAGCAGGTGATGCAGGGCTACGAGTCTTGAGCCTCGCCAACCCAACACAGCCCGTGGAGGTGGCATTCTCCGAGGTGCCGGACCATGTGCAGAGTGTCGTTGTGGTTGGGAGCTACGCCTATCTGGCGACTGCGGGTGCTGGTTTGCGGGTGATCAATGTCGCTAATCCTTCGGCGCCAGTTGAGGTGGGATTCCTGGACACACCGGGTGAGAGCCTTGACGTCGCCGTGGTCGGTAGCTATGCCTATGTGGCGGACGGTGAGAACGGGCTGCGGGTGGTGAACATCGCCAATCCGGCCAAACCGGTCGAGGTGGGGTTCTACGACACGCCGGGGACTGCCTGTGGTGTTGCCATAGCGGGGAATTATGCCTATGTGGCAGACAACAGCGCTGGTTTGCGGGTGATCAATGTCGCTAATCCTTCGGCGCCAGTTGAGGTGGGATTCCATAACGGCAGGGCGTATGACGTTGTCGCGTTCGGGAGCTATGCCTACGTGGGCACTGGTGACGGGCTGCGAGTGCTGGACCTGGCCAACCCGGCTGCGCCATTATCGATAGGGTGGTGCAGAACGAGAGGCCAGTCCGAATACGCCAACCACCTTACCGTTGCCGACAACGTCGCCTATGTGGTGGGCGGTGATGTGCAGTCTGTGCAAGGTGTATCGGTGGGCCGCAAGGAGCTGTTGGCGGTGAATGTCGCCAATCCGACGGCGCCTGTCGAAAACATGTCATATAACATGGGATGGGACGCAACGTTCGTGGCAGTAGCCGGGGAGTACGCTTACGCGGCACTAGGCCCAAATCTGCGGGTGATTGACATCGCCGACCCGACGGCGCCAGATGAGGTTGGGTCCTACTATGCGCAGCACACGGTCTGGGACATTGCCATAGCCGGCGACTACCTCTATCTTGCGGATGTAAACCCCAATGAGGTGGGCTACGTAAACAGCCGACTGGCAGTCGTAAGTGTCGCCGACCCCACAGCGCCAAAGGAGGTGGGGTATTACAGAGCGCCTGGGAAGGTGGTGGGCGTAGCTGTAGCGGGGGACTATGCATACGTTGTGGCGCCGGAGGCCGGGCTAAGGGTGGTAAGGATTTCCGACCCAACATCACCGGTCGAGGTAGGTTTCGTCGAGATATCAAGTATTACTGGCAAGGTTGTCGTGTCTGGCAACTACGCCTACGTGGCGGCCGGTGGTGCAGGGCTGCGAGTGGTAGATGTCGCCAATCCGGAAGCGCCGGTCGAGGTGGGATCCTACCAAGTGGGGCACGACCTCGCGCCAGGATATGTCTGGCACGTCGCCGTGGTCGGAAGCTATGCCTATGCAACCGCTGCGGCGCAGACAGATGTGGTTGGCGATTATGTATTTCAACTTCTGGTTCTGGATATCTCCAATCCATCGGCGCCGGTTGAAGTGAGTCATTACGACATGCAGGGGCTGACTATGGGTTTCGGGTTCGATGTTGCGGTAGCTGGCACGTACGCCTTCGTGACGGCCGGTACTACAGGACTGCGAGTCATAGATATCGCCGACCCAACGGCACCGACAGAGGTTGGGTTCTTCAACCTGCCGGGATCCGCCCGAGACGTTTCCGCAGCTGGAAGCTACGCTTATCTGGCACATACACCAGGTGGACTGTTTGTCCTGCGCTACACAGGCCAAGCTCCCATGCCGACACCAACGCCAACGCCGTCCAATGCACCCACAGCCACCATAACGCCGACCCCGACTGAGACCCCCTTGGTCACCGGCACGCCGACGTCGACCAGGACGCCTTCTCTTTCTCCAACCCCCACCCCGACCCGAACCCCGACCGCGACCCCAACACCCACGCTCACAGCGTTTGTACCCGTGACTTGGGCGATAGAAGCCGAGTCCGGCAGCCTATTGCCGCCAATGATTCGTGCTGAGGACCCTGGTGCGTGTTCAGGCGCCTACATTTCTAGCCCTGTGACATCATGGGTTCCAGCGCCCAATGTGGCTGGAAGCGCCAGCTATGACTTCAACGTGCCTAGTCCTGGCAGCTATTACCTGTGGCTGCGAGGCATGGGTGTCGGTTGGCTGGAGAATTCAGTGTGGGTGTCTATGAATGGCGACGCCGACTATCACTTTGAGTTCATTCCTATCGATGGCCAGTGGATTTGGGGATGGCAGCAGCAGCCGGAAGTCCCATACTCGCTGGCAGCAGGACATTACCACCTTCGCATCAGTGGCCGTGAGGGTGATACCCGGGTTGACAGGGTCCTTGTTACAAACGACCCTGCCTATAACCCGGAGGTCGCCGACACCTGTACCATCGCAACCGTCACACCCACTCTGACGCCAACTCTAGCCAATACGGCCACCCTCAACCCTACCGCAACGCCGAGCCCTACATCAACGGCCACTGCATCACCAACTCGAACCCCCACGCCTCTACTTACCCCAACACCAACGGACACCCAGACTCCCACGGCAACAATCACACCGACAGAGACACCTAGCCCCACAGCGACGCCCATCCTTGCAGTTTGGCTTCCATTGCTCACGTTCATCCATCCCATACCCACCGCCACGCCTACCTTGACATCCACACCTTCACTCACCCCCACGCCGACTTCGACACGCACACCAACGCCGACACGCACCCCGACTCCTCGGCACCCACCTACTCCTACGCACACCAGCACCCCACTGTCCGAAGAAGGCGACATGGTCCTGGTCCCCGCTGGCACATTCCAAATGGGTTGTGACAGTGCGCATAACGGTGGCTACCCATGCCATCCGGATGAGTGGCCACTGCACACTGTCTATCTTGATGCGTATTTCATTGATCAGACCGAGGTAACCAACGCGCAATATGCCCGATGCGTGGGGGCGGGAGCTTGTGTGGCGCCATACTCCATTACTTCGATGACCCGCAGGTTCTACTACGGTAATCCGATGTTCGCCAACTACCCTGTGATCAACGTGAGTTGGTTCCGTGCGGACGTCTACTGCCGTTGGAGGGGGAAGCGACTGCCGACCGAAGCAGAGTGGGAAAAAGCAGCCCGTGGGGCGAACGATACCCGGGCCTATCCGTGGGGTGACAGGGCGCCGGAGTGCGCGCTGGCGAACTACAGAGATGGGTGCGTGGGCGACACCAGCGCCGTGGGCAGCTACCCAGCTGGGATCAGCCCTTACGGTGCGCTGGACATGGTCGGCAATGTGTGGGAATGGGTCAATGACTGGTATAGCCCCAGCTATTACCTCAGTTCGCCGGTGAGCAACCCTCTCGGGCCTGCAACGGGCAAGCATCGGGTACGGCGGAGCAGCGCGTTCCAGGATGACTATCATCTTCCGGATTTCTGGGATGATCGTGCTGCCAACCGAGTCGAAGATGATCCCTATTCGGTGGTCGGCAGCATAGGCTTCCGCTGTGCCAGCTCATCTTGATCCTGAAATGCGGGACTCTGGATTGCTGCGATGCTGGACCGGATGAGCCAATGGTGAGGCGAGTCTGCGCATCGTATGGCCCCCAAGTAGCAGCACCGCAAGTGCGGGAGCGCAGTGGGCGCTGGCAAAGCTGCCCATCCTCACTTCAACGTGGTCTTTTTACGCTACACTCCCTGACCTTGAACCAGCCCCGGCATGATTGATGGACACTTGGCAACGCCATGGCTTGTCTGGACGATATCCACAAGATATCGACAGTGCGCAAACCCCGTACGACATCTGGCTTCTGCGAAGCCATTGGGACTCACAGCCTACGGCTCATTGCCCCTTAGCTCCACAGACGGTACAATTCGTACTGACCCATTGAAAACGGCCCCCGCAAGTGATCGCAACACGTTGCGAGGGCCTGACTGACCGCTGGATCAGCAGCGGCAGATTGGGAAGGATTCTAGCAGAATATTGTCTGCATCGCACCTCCGTCGGCCTGATCACCGGCGGGGGTGTTTTGTTACTTGGAGGTTGTCATGATGTCGAGTAACGCGGTTATCTACACAAGAGTGAGTACGGACGAGCAGGGCAAGGGATTCAGTCTGCCAACCCAGCTAGAGGCATGTCGGAAGCACGCGGTGGACCGAGGTTATGTCGTTGTTGCGGAGTACACGGAAGACTATACAGGCAGTGTTCTTGATCGTCCTGAACTCACACGGCTGCGAGACATGGTTGCTTCCGGTGCCATCCAAACGGTGGTTGTCTATGATATGGACCGGATGTCTCGCAAGGCTGCTCACCAAATGTACTTGGAGGAGGAGTTCAAGAAGGCTGGTGTCGCCATAGATTACGTCATAGGTGACTACACCGATAGTCCTGAGGGGACCCTGCACAAACAGATTCGCGCGGTTATTGCGGAATATGAACGGGAGAAGATCAAAGAGAGGACGCTGCGCGGCAAGCGCGGACGCGCCCAAGCTGGTAGTGTCCTCGTTGGCAGGGTGGCACCCTACGGCTATGACTACGATAGGGGCGAACGATCAGGGTCTCTGCGCATCAATGAAGATGAAGCCGCCATTGTTCGCCAAATCTTTCACTGGTACGTCAATGGAGATGAAACGGGCAAACCGTTGGGGCGACTGGCGATTGCCAACCGGCTCTCGCAAGTGGCTGCACCTACCAAGAACGATTTGACAGGCTTTCGAAAAGCCAAGAAAGGGTATGGTATCTGGTCGAAGTCCACAGTTGGCAGGATGTTGACCAGCGAGGTGTACGCAGGAACGTGGTACTACAACCGTCACCAACGGACAAGCCGAACGACGAGTCGAGCCCGAGATAGAAGGGACTGGATTCCTGTCAACGTTCCGGCAATCATCGACAGAGAACTCTGGGATGCTGCCCAGCAACGGGCGCATGACAATCGCATAAACTCACCAAGGAATACCAAACATGACTATTTGATGAGGGGGCGTCTGCGGTGTGCGGATTGCGGGCTGCTCTTCAGGGCGCGAACGGAACCACGCGGCAAGGTAAAGGGCTATTACAGTTGCGGAGGTCAGAAGATCGAGCACTCCGTCGATTTTCAGAACAAGCCATGCCACCGCAGCTTGCGGCAAGAGGACGTGGATGACCGGGTATGGGAACGCATCAAAACGGTTCTTCTGAATCCTGCTCTCCTCACCGACAGCATGCGTCAGAAGCAGGCCGAAATAAGCCAAGAGCGTCAGCTGAAGGCGCAACACCAAGCAAACATCGATAAGCAACTTGACCTCAATAGGGCTCAACAAGGCAAACTACTGCGAACCTATCTTGCCGACAACACGCTGATTTCGGAGACGGTATTTGCCTCCGAAATGACAAGACTACGGGACGATGCAACCAGACTGGAGCAGGAGCGCGACCTGCTAGCGCAAGACATGACAACGTCAGAAGACGTTTCCGATGAAACGATCAAGCAGGTTGAGGACTTCTGCGAGAATGTCAGAAAGGGCATTGAGGCATTCACGTTCGCGGACAAGCTGGCAGTCGTCGAGATTCTCAACATCACCGGTATCGTCTATCGCGGTGTCACAAGGACAGATGACACGATAGTACTTAGTGGATTCATGCCCGACACAGAAGTAGACTCCTCCGCAATTGCGGCCACAACATGCTCATGACCGGACCGCCCGGCTCGGGCAAGACCCTGCTGGCGCGCTGCCTGCCTGCCATTCTGCCGGAGCTGACGGACACTGAGGCGCTGGACGTCACGCGCATCTACTCGGTGGCCGACCTCCTGCCTGCGGACAAGCCGTTGGTGCGGGCGCGACCTTTCCGGGCGCCGCACCACACCATCTCTTATGCCGGGCTGATCGGGGGTGGCCGCATTCCGCGTCCGGGGGAGATCAGCCTGGCTCATCGCGGGGTGCTCTTCCTGGATGAGCTGCCCGAGTTCGGCAACAACATGCTGGAGATGCTGCGGCAGCCGCTGGAAGACAAGCAGATCACCCTCTCGCGGGCGGCGACGGCCATCACGTTTCCCACCAGCTTTATGCTCGTGGGCGCGATGAACCCCTGTCCCTGCGGTTACTTCGGCGATGCCTCACGACCCTGCACCTGTTCGAACGCGGCCGTGCAGAATTACCAGAAGCGCATTTCTGGCCCGCTCCTGGACCGCATCGACATCCACGTGCAGGTGCCGCGGGTGGATTATGACAAGCTGGCGGATGACACCCGCGGCGAGACATCCGCCAGCGTGCGGGAGCGCGTGGCGGCGGCGCGGGCTCGCCAGGAAGCGCGTCTGCGCGATCTGCCCAATGCCTTGTGCAATGCGGACATGGGGCCGACTGAGGTGCGGCAGTTCTGCCGGCTGGACGAGACCGGGCACAGCCTGATCGGCGCCGCCATGCGCCAGCTCAATCTCAGCGCCCGCGCCTACCATCGCATTCTCAAGTTGGCCCGTACGATTGCCGACCTGGCGGGCAGCGATGAGATTCGCCCCGCCCACCTGGCCGAGGCGATCCAGTACCGGCCGAGGCGGCAGGAATAGGCACACGGTTGACGAGCCATGGACGCCCCGTCTCACGCCATTTCGTTGGTAACTGTCGTGGTCCGCAGCTATGAGGAGGCTATCACCTTCTTTACGGAGGCTTTGCGCTTCCAGGTGGTGGACGATAAGCCTCTGGGCGCAGGCAAGCGCTGGGTCGTGGTTGCCCCACCGTCGGTGCCAGGAACTGGCCTGCTTTTGGCCGAGGCAGCGACGCCGGAGCAACTGGATCGTGTGGGCGATCAGGCGGGAGGACGCGTGTTCCTGTTCCTACGCACCGGCGACTTTTGGAGCGACTACCGGCACATGCAAACTTACGGGGTTCGCTTCACCGAGGCGCCGCGCGAAGAGCCCTATGGTACTGTCGCCGTCTTTCTCGACCTCTATGGCAACAAGTGGGACCTGATACAACCCACCGGCGCCTGACAACTCCATGGAGGCTTCTTCTGGGAGCGCGGGAGTGATGGGGTGTTGCCAGTGACGTCGCGAAGGTGGCCGCGGGGTGGGTGTTCAGGCGCTGTCGTGACGCCTGTTTGACGGGCCGATGCGGATCGGATAGGCTGTCAGGCGTAATTTTCGCCGGCACGTTTCGGGAGTGACACTACGGATGGACAGCGCAGCACCCGAGAGCATCGATGAGTATATTGCCGCCTTCCCACCGGACATCCAGGCCATCCTGCAGAAGGTCAGGGAGACCGTCAGGGAGGCGGCGCCTGGGGCCACGGAGGCCATCAAGTACCAGATGCCGACGTTTGTGCTGAAGGGCAACCTGGTCCACTTTGCGGCGTTCAAGAAGCATATCGGGTTCTATCCGGCCCCCACCGGCATCGAGGAGTTCAGGGAGCGGTTGTCCGTCTACAAGGGCGCCAAGGGCTCGGTGCAGTTTCCCCTGGACATGCCCATTCCCTATGACCTCATCACCGACATCGTGGCGTTCCGGGTGCAGGAAAACCTGGCACGGGCGGCGGCAAAGAGCAAGAAGTGACATGGAGACAGAGATAAGCGCAATGGGCACCGCAAACGTACAAAGTCAGATCTGGGGCGTGCGAGCGCGCGACTGGGCGGAAGTCCAGGAAGGCACGTTCACGCCGCTTTTTGCCGAGATTCTGCAGAAGACCGCAGTCACCACAGGCACGGCCGTGCTGGATGTCGGCTGCGGCTCGGGACTTTTCTGCGCGATGGCGGCGAAGCTTGGGGCAAAGGTCAGCGGCCTTGATGCTTCCGAGCCTTTGCTGGCGATTGCCCGTGAGCGGGCGCCGCAGGGCGATTTCCGGACCGGGGAGATGGAAGAACTGCCCTACCCGGATCAGGCTTTCGATCTCGTCACCGGCCTCAATTCCTTTCAGTTTGCTGCAGACCAGGTGAATGCTCTCCGGCAGGCGCGCCGCGTGCTTCGTCCCGGAGCGTGCCTGGTGATCGGCGTATTTGGCAGGTCGCAAGACACCGACGCCACCCCCTATATGGCGGCGCTCGCCTCATTCCTGCCGCCACCGCCGCCAGGGGCAGCCGGCCCTTTTTCGCTGTCGTCCGATGGCGCGCTGGAAGCGTTGGTGACGAAGTCCGGTATGACCCCCAGCAAAGTCGAAGAGATCGACTGCCCGTGGGTCTATCCTGACGACGACACGATGCTGCGCGGACTGCTTGCCTCCGGTCCGGCGATACGGGCGATGCAGGCAGCGGGAGAAGCGGCCGTACGCGACGCCGTGCTGAAGACCCTGGCGCCCTTCAAGACGGCGTCCGGTGGCTACCATCTCAGGAACACAGCCCGCTATGTCCTTGTGCGTACCTGATCCACGACGTTCTGATGGGCGGCTCTCTGCGCAGGCGGCGACAAGGGTCCCTGCGGATGGCTCAAGGACCGCTTTGGTCTCTCCTGGCAGGTCACCCCGAAGCTGCTGAGCGAACTGCTCGGCGATCCCGATCCTGAGAAAGCGCGCCGGGTCATGGCGGCAATGCTCAGGATGGGCAAGATAGAGCTCGACGGACTGCGGAAGGCCTACGAGGCAGGATAGCCTCAGGGCTGGGGTTCGATCTGGAGCCGCGTGAAGCCGGTGGAGAGTTGGCGCGTTTCGGCGGGGTTGTCGGGGGGGCTGGCGGCATAGGCGGCGCGCACGACCAGGTCGTTGGCGCCCACCTGCACGAGATCGGCGGGAATGTCCACCGTAGCGGACCAGGGGTCGCAGTTCTCCCAGGGGTGGGTGGCGATGATGGTCCCGTTGACCGCGACCTCGACGGACTGCTTCTTATCGGGCAGACACATGGGAAAAGCCGCCACCTCGAGCCGCTGCGGCGTGCGCGAGGTCTGCACCCATTGAGCGTGAGCCTCGGTCCCCTCAACCCATACCCCCCAGTCTTCCAGCCCGGACCAGCCTTCGTGCAGCATCAGGTTGAAGTCGGGGCGGGGATTAGCGGGCACCTCGGCCACGCACACGGGCCAGTCCCATGGATCGCCCTGGGCCGGGGGTGGGAAACAGCCGACGGGCTTGAACTCCTTGGAGACCAATGCCTCCTTCCACAGTCCCTGCTCCCATTCCCCTTCCATCTGCAGGGCGATGTAGCGGACGCGGTAGGCGCGCAGGATGGCGGGCAGGTCCGGCTGCCAATAGGGGTGCTCGTGCGTGGCCAGCCAGTGTTCCAGGAAAAGGGCATGCCGGGGCTTGACCCCGGCGGAGCCCGATGCGGTGGGCATCTGGTGGAACTCGGCCGCCAGCAGCGTCTCGCCGCCGATCGTGATTCCCGCCGTGGTGGGGTGTACGGCCACGACGTTGACGACGCCCTCTCCCGGCGGCAGATGTTGGCTCAGCCAGACGAAGCCCGGATGCGGCTGCGGCGGCCAGGTGTGGACCTCGAGGCGCGGAGGAATGAGGGCGAACAGGAGCACACTCCCCACCAGCAGCCGCTGCCAGGGACGCGGCAGACGGGTGATCGCCAGGCCGGCCAGCATGTAGACGCCTAAAACCATGACCAGGCCGTAGCGCGAGAACATGCGGCCCCGCTCGTAGAAGGGAACCAAAATGGCGAGGAGGTAGCCGGGCAGGGGCGCCGCCGTGTCGAGGGGCGGCGTGGGCTGTGAGCCGGTGAAGAAGCCCGGCTTGAGGGCATGGCCCATCTGCCAGAGGAGGCGATCCAGCGGCGCCAGCCAGGGCGCCGTCACGGGCTGGGTGTTCCAGTGCAAGGTCATGCCCAGGGTCAGTACCAGGCCCAGCCCTGCCAACCCCAGCACCGGCCGCCAGGCTCGCCGGCGAAAGGCCAGAACGACCCCCGCCAGGCTGGCCAACGAGGCGGCGAAACCCAGGTTCGCCACCGACGCTTCCCAGGGCTCGCCCCCAAAGAGGCGCTGCGCCAGGCTGCCCAGCCAGGGATGGTAGAGGAAGGGCAGCAGCAGGCTGTTCAGGCTGGCGCTGTTGCCGTTGACCTCCTGGATGCTGTAGTAGGAAGGGTCGGCCAGGGCGGTCTCGCGCCCGTTGAGCAGGAGCCAGGGCGCGCTGAAGAGCAGGAAGAAGCCCGCGGCCGCGGCCAGGTAGACCAGCCGCTGCTTCCAGGAGCGGGGCTGGCCGGACTGGCACAGCACGATCCAGACCGCCACGACGGCGCCGCCGGCGACGGCGAAGTACTGGGTAATCATGAAGGCCAGCGACCAGCAGGCGGCCGCCAGGGCCAGCCAGGCCAGGCGACGCCTGTCCGCCCGGAAGGCGCGCTCCACGCTCCAGATCATCCAGGGCATGAGCGCCGACCCCAGGAAGATCTGCAGGATGCCGCCCATAAGCTCGTACCAGCGCATCGCCCAGAAGGTGAAGGCTACGGCGGGCAGGATGGCCGTCAGCCGGTCCAGGTAGAACCGGGCGACCAGGTAGGCGCCCAGGTAGGCGAACAGGCAACTGAGCAGCGCCGCCACGTTGGCAGCGAAGACGGGACCGTCGAGCTTGTGCAAAGGCCACAGCAGGACGGCGATGGCCATTCCTGCCGAGTGGCTGGCCACACGCCAGCCTTCCGGGAAATAGTTCAGCGGGTAGAGCAGCGGGCTCTTGCCCTGGGTGATGGCCTCGTCAAACCACTGCGTGGCCACCACCGTCTCCATGGTGTCGCCGTAGTGGGGCAGCGTGGTGGCGAGGTTGCGCCAGCCCCAGCTCCACAGCATGAGGATGGCAAAGACAAGCCACGGCAAGGCCCTGACCAGAAGGTCGAGCAGGCGCCGGCGCGAATCCGGGGTGGCAGAAGTCGTCGTCATTTCTGGAAACAGGTCAGTTCCCCTGCGGATCGACCCTCAATTTGCTGTAACCGGCCGAGAGCTGGCGCGTGTCGGGATTCTGTCCCTGGGTGACATCGTTGGGGCTGGCAGCATAGTCGCTGACGATGGTCAGCTCGTTGGCGCCGAGATGGACGAGTGAGGCCGGGATCACGATGTCCTGCGCCCAGGGCTGGCAATCGCTCCATTGGTGGGTTCCCACGCTTTCGCCGTTGACTTCCAGGCGGATGCTCTGGGAGCGGCCGTCGACGCACATCGGAAAGGCCTCGATCTGGAGGCGGTGGTCGGAGGCGGCGGTAGCCACCCAAAAGGCCTTGGCCGTGGTTCCCTCGGCCCACTGGCCCCACGACTCGGCCCCGGACCAGCCCTGTTCGGGGACCAGGTTGAAATTCGTGTTGGCGGGCGGCAGCACCTCGAGCACGCAGATCGGATAGGACCAGGGGCCGTTGTCCTGGGGAGGGTCAAAGCAGTTGACCAGCTTGAATTCCTTGTTCTGCCTGGCTTCGGCCAGGATGCCCTGCTCCCACTCGCCGCGCATGTGCAGGAGCACGTAGCGGATGCGGAAGAAGCGCAGGATGGGCGCCAGGTCGGGGCTCCAGAAGGAGTGCTCGTGCGTGGCCAACCACTGGAAGAGGAACATGGTGTGGGCCGGCCAGATGCTGCTGGCCCCGGCGACGGTTGGCTTGCCGTGGACGCGGGTGGCCCAGACCGCCTCGCCTTCGTTCAGCAGCACGGGCGTCGAGGGATGGCCGGCCACCATGTCGGCGATGCTCTCCCCCGGCATGGACTGCTGCGCCAGCCAGACAAAGGCAGGATGCGGCTGGGGGGGGAAAGGCGCCGGCTGCAAGGGCGCCGGAATGACCTCGAACAGCAGGAGCGCTGCCAGGCCGTAGCGCAGCCAGCGCCGGCGGAAGACCGTCAGGCCCAGCCCGGCCAATAGGAAGACGCCTGCGCTGGCCGTAAAGGCAAAGCGGGCGAAGACCCGGGCGCGCTCCAGGAAGGGCACGATGGCGGCGGCCACCATGCCGGGGAGGGGGACGGCGGCGTCAAACGGCGCTGGCGGGCCGCCAGCCGGGAAGAAGTCCGGCTTCAGCCAGTGGTTGATCTGCCACAGGATGGTGTTCACAGGAGCCAGGGCGCGCCACTGCACGGAGACGTTGTCCCACTTCAGGGTCAGACCCAGGCTCAGCACCACACCGGCGACGGCCAGGAACAGGACCGGCCACCACTTCTTTTGCCGGATGGCTGCGATGAAGCCGATGACGGCCAGCACTGCCGCCAGCAGACCGTAGTTGGTGGCGCCCTGCTCATAGGGGATGCCACGGTAGATGCTGCGGGCAAACTCGCCCAGCCAGGGGTGGTCGATCGAGGGGATGGGCAGCGAGTTGAGGCTGGCGCTCCAGAAGTTCACCTCGGTGGCGTTGTAGAAGCCAACGCCGGTCTGGGTGCTGTTGCGCCAAAGCCAAACCATGTTGGGCAGGGCCAGGGTCACGGCGACCACGCCCGGAACCACCAGCGCCAGAAGCGCCGTCCGCCAGCCGATCATCCGCGCGCTCAGGGCGCCCAAGATCCAGGCGACCAGCGCCGCGCCGATGATGTAGGCGAAGTACATGGAACCGCTCATGGCGGCTGCCCACAGGACCCCTGCCGCCACCAGCAGGCCGGTGCGCCCCCTGGAGTTGTGCAGGGCGCGGTCGACGGCCAGCAGGACCCACGGCGCCAGGGCCGAGCCGATGAAGATGTTGATATGGCCGATATGCTGGAACCAGCGGAAGCCCCAGAAGGCCACGAGGATGGCGACGACGGTGGCGGGCAGCGCCGTGACGAAGCGGCGGGCGAGCAGGTAGCTCCCGGCGAAGGCGACGACGAACGACAGGAGGACGACGACGTTGTAGGCGAAGGCCGGGCCGCCCAGCCAAACCAGGGGCAGCAGTGCCAGCAGCATGAGCAGGTTCTCGGCGTAGTACCATCCCGCCGGGAAGAAGGCCAGAGGATAGGAAACGATGCTCTGGCCCGTGCGGAAGGCTTCGCCGTACCAGGAGAGCACCCACATGAACTCCATGGTGTCCCCATAGGAGGTAACGCTGTGGCTCAGGCTCATGGCCTGCCATCCCCATGCCAGGAAGG
The DNA here is from genome assembly GCA_029782215.1 of Chloroflexota bacterium. Taxonomy (GTDB): domain Bacteria; phylum Chloroflexota; class Anaerolineae; order J102; family J102; genus SSF26. The sequence continues at coordinate 148,402 of JAKOVD010000147.1, read as the reverse complement.
CTGCCAGCACCGCAACAGGCCAAAAACGGGTGAGCGACCGCAACCTTGCGGAGCGGGTCGCCGTGGGAGAGGACTGTGAATCCATGATCAGGCGCCAGCAGTTGGCCCCGACATGTTAGCACTGAATGGGCGTGGGCGCATCTGCGGTGTGGCAGGAATCCACAGTGGTCCTTGGGGCGGGGGGTATAATGGGGTGCGACCTGATGACATCCGTTGGAGAACTCAGCATGACCACTGACTCGCTTCCTGCCTACGGCGCCGATCCCAGCCGCTACCAGTTCATCCCGCGCGTGCTGGTGTTCGTCACCGATGGAGACCGCCTGCTCCTGATCCGGCGGGCGCCGGATAGACGACTGTGGCCGGGGCTTCTCAACGCGCCAGGGGGGCACGTCGAGCGCGGCGAGGACCCCTATGCCGCGGCGCAGCGCGAGGTGTGGGAGGAAACGGGGCTGCGTGTGGCGCACTTGCGGCTGCGAGGCATGATCGTGGCCGAGACAGGGCTGTCAGGGTCGGGGATTCTTGTGTTTGTCTACGAGGGGTGCAGCTCAGAGGATGCGCTTGTGGCCGGTCCCGAGGGCGAGCCGCTGTGGGTGGCGCGCCGGGAGCTTGCGGGCGACGATCTGCTGCCAGACCTGCCGCAGTTGGTCGAACTAGTGCTCGATCAGCCGGGCTTCTTCTACATGAGCAAGACCCCTGTTGCCGGTGGGGGCGAGAGCGTCGCCGTGCGCGTGGTCGATGCTGGATCCCCAGCATGAAATGTGGGCTCACCTGCGCTAGATCATAGTCAGGGGTGGCGCCTTCTGCGATAATGGCAATCAGGTCCTTCAAGCCGGAAGATAACGTGCTCGTGCTCGTCGTTCACAGCCTGCGGCACGGGTCCACGGCCTGAAAGGCTTCCTCGCTCGTCGAGGAGAGCTTGTCACCCTTCCATCGCACTATGCCAACGGAGGCAGTAGTTGTTCTATGGATATCAGCATGCCTTGCGAACGGCGCCCCGACGAATTCCGGGTCGCGCTGGCGCCATCGGGTGTCGAGACACTGGTCAAGGCCGGACACCGCGTCTACATTGAGCGCGATGCGGGGAAGAACGCTGGCTTCCCTGACGAGGAATACCGTGCCGTTGGGGCGCGGATCGTCTACAGCCAGGAAGAGGCCTTCGCCCGCGGCCAGTTGGTGGTCAAGGTGGCCCGGCCCACGGTCGAGGATCTGCGCTTTCTGCATGATGACCAGATCCTCGTCGGCTTCCTGCACCTGGCCGCAGGGCGCCGTGACAAGATCGAGATGCTGCGCAAATACAACGTCTGCGCTATTGGCTGGGAGACGGTTGAACGCGTCGATGGGGTGCGCCCGGTGCTGCAGAGCATCAGCTCCCTGGCGGGCCGCCTGATGCCGCAGATCGTGGGCCGGTATCTGCAAAGCAACGAGGGCGGCCGCGGCGTGATGCTCAGCGGGACCTTTACGGTGCCCCCAGCCGAAGTCGTTATCCTCGGCGCCGGCTCTTTTGGCACCGAGGCGGCGCTGGCGTTGGCCGGCAACCGGGCTTCGATCTACGTTCTGGATGTCAACCCGGCTGCGCTTGAGCGCTGCCATCGCCGCCTGGATGGACGAGGAATCACCATGGCGGCGACTGAGCGCAACCTGCGTAAGGTCGTGGGCTTTGCCGATGCCATCATCGGCGCTGTGTACGTGCCAAGTCAGCGCCCGCCGACCCTGCTCACGCGTGAGCTCATGGGGCTGATGCGGCCGCGCACCCTGTTCGTCGACGCCAGCATCGACCAGGGCGGCTGCGCCGAAACCAGCCGCCCCACCTCTTTGAGCCAACCGACGTACGTCGAGGAAGGCGTCATTCATTATTGTGTTCCCAACATCACCAGCATGGTGGGGCGGACGGCCACCCATGCCTTGTCCTACGCGAGCACGCCTTACCTTTTGGCTATCGCCGATCTTGGCCTGGATGGGGCTTTGGCGGCCTATCCGGAACTCGCCCGGGGCATTAATGTCCGTGACGGCGAGGTCGTCCATGCAGCCCTCGTCGGTGACCCACGCTAAGGAAGCAGCCCGATGAGCGTCTGGACCCGAATTTTTGAATCGAAAATCACATCCGCTGAAGAGGCGGCCAAAATGGTGCCTGACGGCGCCAACATGTTCCTGACCGGCAACTGCTCGGTGCCGCAGCGGCTGCTGGCGGCCCTGGTGCAGCGGGCGCGGGACGGCCAGGTGGAAGGCGTCCGCATCCACCAGGTCTTGACCATCGGCGATGCGGACTATGTGTCGCCTGATCTCGAGGGCAAGCTGCGCGTCAACACGATGTTCATCAGCGGCAACGTGCGCAAGGCGGTCAACGAAGGCCGTGCAGACTTCACGCCGATCTTCCTGCACGAGATTCCGGGCTTGTTCCGCAAGGGCATCGTACCCCTGGACGTGGCCTTTGTGCACCTGTCGCCCCCTGATGAGCATGGTTTCTGCTCCTACGGGATTGAGGTGGGGCTGACCAAGCCTGCGGCCGAGAACGCCCGCATGGTGATTGCGGAAGTGAACGAGAAGATGCCGCGAACCCTGGGCGACAGTTTCATTCACGTTTCCAAGCTCACTCATGTCGTCCAGGTCGACTATCCGCTGGTGCAGATGCCGCAGGGTCTGGCCGGCGACCTGGAGAAGTCGATCGGCGCCCACGTGGCCGAGCTGATTCCCGATGGGGCCACGCTGCAACTGGGGATCGGCTCCATTCCCGATGGCGTTCTCTACTATCTGCGGGACAAGCGCCATCTGGGCATCCACACCGAGATGTTCTCGGATGGCGTCGTGGACCTGGTCGAGCTGGGTGTGGTCACCAATGAGCGCAAGACCCTGCATCCCGGCAAGATCATCGCCGGGTTCATCCTGGGTTCGCAGCGCCTGTATGACTTTGTGCATGACAACGCCATGGTGGAATTCCACCCGCAGGACTATGTCAATGACCCGTTTGTGATCGCCCAAAATGAGAACATGGTGTCCATCAACTCCGCCATTGAGGTCGATCTGACGGGCCAGGTCTGTGCGGATTCGATCGGGCATGTCTTCTACAGCGGCGTGGGCGGACAGGTTGACTTCATCCGCGGGGCGGCTCACAGCAAGGGGGGAAAACCGATCATCGCCCTGCCTTCGACGGCCAAGAATGGCGCCCTTTCCCGAATCGTCCCGACGCTCAAATTGGGGGCGGGCGTCGTCACCTCACGCAACGATGTCCATTACGTGGTGACGGAGTTCGGCGTGGCCGATCTCTACGGCAAGAGCGTCCGCCAGCGGGTGGAGGCGCTCATCAGGATTGCCCATCCCGATTTTCATCACGAGTTGCGCAAGCGTGCGCAGGAGCTTCACTACATTTAGGCAGTTCACCCGCAGCCAAAGCACAAAAAGAGAGTCGGCTCCGAATGAGAGCCGGCTCTCTTGAATTGGACACCCAGGGAGCGCCGAATCCCGGTTCGGCCGCTCCTTATGGCGCACGGAATGCGATCAGTCGTAGACCATGCCGGCCATCTCAGCCAGGGCGGCGGCATTCTTGATCGTAATGCGCCGGTAGCCGAGCTCAACCCAGTTGTCCCGTTTGAAGTCGCGCAGGATGGCGCTGATGGTTTCCCGATAGGTGCCGAGGATGTCGGCCAGGGCCTGGTGGCTGATGCGAATCTGGTCGCCGCCGGCGTGCCGGCGCTGGCGCAGGATCTCACCCGCCAGCCGTTCGGGAAGCCGCTTGTAGGCGACGTCTTCCAGCCGGTTCTCCACCTGGGCGAGCCTGCGTCCGAACGTGCGCAGCATGCCCAGACCCAGGATGGGGTGACGATCGGTGAAGGTCAGGGCCTGCTCGCCGTTGAGCTGCCAGACGGTGCAGGGTTCCACCGCCTGAGCGCACATGCTGGTGCTGGCGCCCAAATCGAGCAGTGAATCCTCGCCAAATACCGACCCTGGACCGAGCGTTGCCGTCACAAGGCTGCGCCCTTCCTTGTTGGTGACGACGAGCTGGACGAGACCGCTCATCAGGATGTACATATTGTCTCCCATCTCGTCGGGAGGGGCGACGCATTCACCCGGCGCCACACGCAGAATCTTCACCGCACGACCGAAGGCGGGGTCCTCGTGTGGAAGCTGGGCGAAAAGCTCCGGAATCTGCTCGCTGGGGATCGTATTTCCAAGGTCTTTCATAGACACAACTGCCTCAACAGACTAGGGCAAAGCGAAGTCCTACATTATGTCCATCATAGTACCACGCCCATTGCACATGGCACATTAGATGATCGTGAGAAATTCGCTTGACCTGGCGAAAGCACCGAAGACTGGAGGCTGAGACAGCGCTCACGCGGTACCCATTGATTCATGAACGAGCCACTGCTCGCCTGCACGCGGCCGAATGGAATCCGTATTCCTATACTACCCCACCCGTCCGCAGAGCGCAAGTCGCGAATGTTGGCGAGACTGCAATTCAGTCCCGCATCGACCACCGGTAGGGGAGACGACGACCCGATCTAGGGCGCCAGCGTGATCTCAAGGCGTGGGCGCCAGTCTGTCAGGCTGTGCTCAAGGCTAGCCAACGTCAACGTCCGGCTGTCGGCGCCATCGACCGCCACCAACATGCCGTGCCGGCTGGCAGGATCGCTCAGCCACTGCTGCACAAGCGCAGTGACATCCATCATGACATAGCCGCCTGTGTTGAAGGGTGCGCTGACGGCAATGGCCGAGTTTGCACGATCCTCGGGGCCGGCGGCGCCAGGCTGGGCCCAGGGTGTCCCAGCGAATGCCTGCTGCCACGTCGCCTGGTTGGCGTTCCACGCACGCAGGAGGGGATAGACCGTAAGGGCGGTGGGGCCGGGCAGGGCGGTGTCGAGCACATAGACGCGCAGCACGGCCTGCTGCACGGTGGCGCCGGCCGGCAAGGCACTGAGATCGAAATCGATCAGGCTGTGCGCCAGGGCAGGGCTGCCCAGGAGCAGAGTCGTGCTGGTCCCCCAGTTCATGGTGGGGAACCAGCTATAGATATAGGTGTCCGCGCCGCCGGTGAGGACGCGCCAGCCCGCGGGTGTGGGTGTGGTGGTGGCGGTGGCCGTGGGCGTGACGGTCGGCGTCCGCGTCGGGGTGGCGGTCGGCGTGAGGGTGGGGGTGGGGCTAGGGGTGGCCGAGGGCGTAGCGGTGGAGGTTGTGGTGGGCGTGGGGGTCGGGGTGCGGGTGGCGGTCACCGTAGGGGTGAAGGTGGGTGTGGGGGTCGAGGTGGGCATCGGTGTCGCCGTCGGGACTGGGGTGGGGGTGGCCGTCGGCGTCGGCGTGGGTGTGGCGGTCGCGGTGGGGGTGGCCGTGGGCGAAGGCGTGGACGTCGGGGTGGCCGTGGGCAGGAGGAAGCTGACGGTCAGGCGCGGACGGAGGCTGCCTTGCGACCATTCCTTCGAAGCGAGGCTCTGCTGCACGTTGCCCGTGCTGTCGACTTCGATCATCAAACCGAAGTTCTGGGCCGGCTGCGCCAACCAGGTCTGGGCCACGTTGGTCATATCCACGGTGATCCAGCCCGCAGTGGGCAGATCCAGGGTGGCAAAGGGTTCCGGGCCGCGGTCCCCGGCGCCGGCCGCCAAGGGCGCCGACCAGGCTTGGTCGGCTGTGGCCTGATAGTAAGTGGCGTTGTTCTCCGACCAGGGACGCTGGAGCTGGAAGAGCGATGCCGTCATCGTCTGGGGATTAGTCCGGCTGAGGGCATAGACGGAAAGCTGGGCCCCGGTGATGAGGCTGCCGGCGGGAATCGACGAGAGATCGAACTGGAGCAGCCCTGCCATGACCTGCGGCCGGATCAGCAGCGTGCTGCTGCCCCCATAGTTGTTGTTCGGCAGCCAGGCATTGAGGTAGGTATCGGCTGCCGCAAGCAAGATCTGCTCGTTGGCGCCGGGAGGGGTCGCCGTGGGCGGTTCTGTGGGGATGGCCGTGGGGGTGGCCGTGGGCGTGGGCGCCGGGGTGTGTGTGGCGGTGGGCGTGGGGGTCAGGGTCGCCGCCGGTGGGCGCGTGGGCGTGGGCGTGGGCGTCATTGCCGCCTGCAGGACCAGTTCGCCGAAACGCGGGGCATCGTTATAGGTCGTATTGCTGGACCATACCAGTTGGCTGTCTCGATCAGCGCCGTTGTCGTCGTCGTTGACGGCGAAGTCGATGCCGATTGTGCGACCGGCGAAGAGCGAGCCGCCGCCAAGCTGAGCGACTGGGATGGCCATCTCCACGCGATAGCCGCCTATTGGCTGGCTGGTGCGGTAGATCACGGCTGGATTGACGGCCAGCCCGCGATCGGCGCCCTTGCCATCGACGCGCACCAGGTATTGGTGGTCGCCGCCGGTGGTGCTGTTCGGCACCTTGTCGTTTTCGCCATCCACGCCGACCTCGATGGAGTCATCGTTCCAGAGGTCGCTGCTGTCGGTATAGAGAGCGTCGTCGCGTACTTCAAAAGCGAGGTAGACGTTGTTCAGGTCCCAGCGCGCCCACACGAGCATGCTGCTGTCCGCAGGCCCGGTGATGGCTTCGGGGCCATTTACCTTGTTAGCGGTGGGGGCGTCCACCAGGACGCCGGGCCCGCTCCATTCATTGAGCAGGCCATCGACCACGGCCTGGCCGTAGACGGCATCGATCTGGCGGGCGGCGCCGGGCGGTGTAGGCGTCGGCGTGAGGGTCGCCGGCAGTGTGGGCGTTAAGGTGGGGGTGGGGGTGCGTGAGGGTGTGGCCGTCGGCGTGGGGGTCGGTGTGGGCAGGCGGTAGCGCACCACAAGGCGCGGGCGTTTGGCGGCGTCGAAATGATCGTGTGTGGCCAGGCTGTAGTGGACATAACCACCGTCGGTCCCGGACAAGATGAGGCCGAACGCCCCGGTGGGGTCGGCCAGCCAATGGCGCACCGCTGCCGTCACGCTCCAGGCGGTCCAGCCGCTGGCAGGCAGGGATACGGTGTCGAGGATGGCCGGATCGCGGTCGCCGGCGCCGAGGGCGCCCGTTGTCTGCCAGGGGCTGCCGGCGTCGGCGCGCTGGTAGGTGGCCTCGCGTTCGTTCCAGGGGCGGCGCAGGGCATAGACAGAGGCTGTGAGGGCGGCGGTGTTGGTGCGCCCCTCCACCCACATTTGCAGGCTGGCGCCGTCGACAACGGCGTTGGCCGGCAGGGCTGAGAGGTCGAAATCGATCAGCGTCTGCATGATGTCGCCGGCGCGCACGCGGCCGACCGCTGCCTGACCGGTGTTCGTCGTCGGATACCAGGCGTTGATGTCAGTGTCAGCCGTGGCGCCGAGGGCGACCTCGATGCTGCCCGTGCCCGGCGTTGGCGTAGCGCTGGCGGCAGCGGCCGTGGGGCTGGCGGTCGCCGTGGCGGTGGCGGTTGGCGTGGAGGTGGAGCTGGGCGTGCGGGTGGGCGTCGCCGAGGCGGCGGCAGTGGGGGTGGCGGTTGGTTTCGAGGTGGCGGTAGCCGTCGGCGTCGCCGCAGGCCGGCCGGGCCGGTAGGTCAGGATGAGCCTGGGACGCAGGGCGGCATCGGCTGACTCGCGGCTGGCCAGGTTGTACTGGACGCGACCGGGGCTTTCAGTGCCGTGCAGGAGCAGACCATTGTTGGGCTGGCCACCCTGCACCCAGGTGGACAGCAGGGAGGTGACGGGGAGGGTGTAGGCGCCGGGGGCCGTCAGGGTGGTGCTGGCGTAGACGTCGGCTGAGCGGTCGGCGGGAACGGCCGCGGCGCCGGGCGAAGCCCAGGGCGCTCCGGCCGCGGCCAGGTTCCAGGTCATCTCGCGTTCATTCCAGGTGCGGTTGACTTTCTGCACGACCACCTGGAGGGGATGAACGTTGGTCTGGCCGACGGCGCGCACCACCAGGTTGGCTTCCAGCACCTGGGAGCCTGGCGGCAGGTCGCCAAGGGGGAAGTAGAGGAAGGCATCGGACACGTTCTCGGTGCGCACGCCCACGATCTCGCTGGCCCCGAAGTTGGCCGTGGGCTCCCATTGGCTGTGATAGGAGTCGGCCGCCGGGGTGAGGACCACCGTGGTGGGCGTGGGTGTGGCCGTCGGTGTCGGCGTGGGCGTTGGTGTCGACGTGTACGTCGGCGTGGGCGTCAGGGTGGGTGTGGGACTCGGCGTAGAGGTCAGGGTGGGTGCGCGGGTGACGGTGGGCGTGCGCGTGGCCGTCACCGTGCGGATGGGGGTGGGCGTGGCCGGCAGGGTGCCGGTGATAACGGTGCTGCTGAGCGTGAGGACGGCGAAATCCTGCGCTCCGCCGTAGGTGCTGCGCCCGCTCAGGATCAAGCTGGAATCACGGTCTCCGCCGTCGTCATCGTCGTTCAAGCCGAAGTTGAGGCCCATTTTGACGCCGGCTGCCGGCAGCGTGCCGCCCCAGGCCGATACGGGAATCGCCAGCTCGACGCTGTAGCCGTCGCTGAGCGGGCGAACCGCCGTCCGCACCAGGTCGGTCGCGACGGCGCGGTCCTGGACGGCGCCATCGCGACGCACCGTGAACTGGTGATCGCCGCGGGTGGCGCTGTTGCTGTTGTGGTCGAATTCTCCGTCGAGGGCCACCTCGATGCTGTCGTCATCCCACAGATTGCTGCTGTCCACGACTGCCTGGTCATCGCGCACTCTGGCGGCAATGTACAGGTTGTTTTCGTCCCACATCGCCCGGAAGGTGCCCTGCAGATCAACCAGGCTGGGAATCAGGCCCGAGATGAAGTTGGCTGTGTTGCGGTCGAGCACGACTTCTTTTCCGCCGGGCCAGTCGCCGAGGTTGCCGTCAATGATGGCGCTGCCAATGCCCGCTTCTATCGTCGGCGGCGGAGCCGTGGGCGTCGCCGTCGGTGTGCGTGTGGCTGTGGGCGCCGGCGTGAGATTAGGGTTGAGATACTCCAGCACGAGCTGCGGCCGGAACTTGACATCGCCGTACTCTGACGAAGCGGCGTCGTACTGGGTGCGGGCGTTGCTGAAAGCGCTAATGAAGACGCCGTAGTTGCTGCTGGGGTTCTGCAGCCAGCGCCGCGCCAGGCTCGTAACGTCGAGCTCGATCCAGCGCGACACACCGCTGACGAACTTGAAGTCGGTGTAGTCGGTGCTGTGATCGGCCGGTCCGAGGCCTGGTGTGCTCCAGGGCGCGCCATTGCGCGCCTGGTTCCAGGTGGCTTCGCTCTCCACCCAAGGCTTATAGAGGTCGAAAGTGCGGAAGTAGATATTGACGTCGTTGCTGCGGTTCACCAGGTAGAGGCGAATCGTCGCCTGGTCGAGGGTTGCTCCCGCGGGCAGGCTCAAGCCGTCGAAACGCAGCAGTCCGTGGATGGCGTTATCGGACCGGATGGAAAACAGCGTGTCCGACCCCTTGTTGGTGGTGGGGCTGGCGCTGAAGAGCGAGACATCGGCGGCGCCGCCGTAGCCGTTTTCGCCATCGCGGAAGGTGCGGGTCAGGCGATAGCCCGCTGGCTCCGGCGTCCACACAGGGGTGGAAGCGGCGATAGGAGGCGTGGGCGAGGGCGTGACAGTCGCGGGCATGCCCGGGCGCTCGACCTGCACCAGGTGGATGAAGTCATCGCCGTCGTTGCGGGCGTAGATGCTCAGGTCGGACCCGGGATGGGCGCCGCCGCCCGGCTGGCGGTTTCCGAAGCGGGCGTCGGTCAATTCCCAGCTCGCTGTGATCCATTTGCCTGTGTTCGTCTTGGTGACGGTGCCCGCCAGCTTGTTGGGATTCGTCCAGGCATCGTAGTAGACGTCGAACTTGCCGGCGCCCTGGTCGTAGTAGTTGACGTTCAGGCGCACACGCTCGTGCGTGTCGAACAGATAGCCATCCTCGATGTCGAAATACATGTAGGGGTTGCCGCTGGCGCTGTCCGTACGCCGCGTGTAGCGCCCTTCGGGATAGCTGGAAACGCTGTAGGCTGCCACGGTGCGCCCGCCGGGCGCCTGGTCGTTCTGAACCATAAAGAAGTCATAGTTCTCGCGCTGGGCGCCGTAGATCAGCTCGGAATCGCGCAGGGCCACCCAGGCGGAGGGACTGTCTTTGATGGTCTTGCCCAGGTGCTGGAGGGCGAAGCGCAGGATGGGCTGGCGGTCCACTTTCTCGACCAGGTCGCGGGAGAACACGAAATAGTCGGCATGCTTGTCGAGGCCGGAGAGCACCCCCCAGGTCGTGTTGGTCAGGCCGGTCATGTACTGCGCCTCATACGATTCCCAGCCGATGGGCACATCCTGCCAATACTTGAGCATGGGGTCGTACTGGCCGCCGCCGGGCCAGGAGTAGCTGCTGTCGTAGGTAGCGTCGTCGGTGTCCGGCTTGAGACCGTTGTGCTTGAGGCCGATGCCAAGGGAGGCGGCGTAATCGGTCAGGGCCTTGCGTTCGCCCCGGTTCTCGAAGAAGGGGGCGTACATCAGCAGCAGCCGCGTGTGGGGGAAAGCCGCGGCGTACTCGTCGATGATGCGCATGCCGGTCTCGATCCAAAGGTTCGACGTGAGACCGGCATTGCGCAGACATTGGACGTGCGTTGAGTCCGAAGGCTTCGTTTCACCGTAGATGCCTACGCCGATCTCGACGAACTCGACGCGCGGGTCGCCGTCATAGCGCTTGCCGAACTCGCGGATGAAGCGCCCGTACTCCTCCAGGTAGGCTTCGCTCCAGTACTTGGGGACCACCCAGCCGTCGCTGCACACCACCTTCATGTCGGGCTGGAGATCGTACAGGAAGGACGGGGTGAGGTCGCCGCCGCAGCAGGAGCCGTTGTAGGTGGCAAAGCCGATGCCGGTGGGTTTGTTACTGGCGCTCTCCATGGCCAGCCACCTGTCCACGACGCTCCAGTCGTATTGGCCCACCCCTGTTTCGACCTGCTTCCAGTCGAACTTCATGTGGCCGCCGGTGATGGCGCTCTTGGTGGGGTCGGCGTTCCCGGAATCGTAGAAGACGTAGATGCCGGGACGCGCGGGCTGCTGGACCGCACTCGGGTTCAAACCCCGCGGCTGAGCAAACGGGGCGGCAGGGAGGCTGCCGGAATCGGGGGCGGGAGGGGCCGCGCTGACATGGGCGCCGGTTGCTGCGCCCATACCGGCCAGCAGGGCAAGCGCCAGGAGCCCCACCCCTACCCAGGCGATACGGCCACCGAAACGACGGAGACCGGTCGGCAGCGAAAAAACACCTCGTGGCGAGCTCGTGGGCATCAGACTCCTCATGAACACATGATCACTGAAATTGTCCCCGATCGCCCGTGACAGGCAGACAATCCGGAACTGTGGTCATGCTGTTTGGGGAGGGGAGAACGGCGAATCGATCTTGCGATCGACTCGCCCGGTGGCAGTCGCCTGACAGGTGGTGCTGTCTTCGGATCCCCAGTTTCGCGCGTTACCACCTGGGTGTCAAGCCGGGCAGACGCCCACGGCAGGTGCGACGCACCTGTACATCACGCAGTTGTCTTGAACGTCTTCGTGCTCGTCCAGGCGCTGTCGGGACTGGCCCGCACCTGGTACTCATAGGCCGTGTTGGCCGCCAGCCCGCTCAGGCCGGCCGTTGCCACCCATTTTCCGCTCGTCAGCACCGTGGCCACCGTCTTGCTCACCCACGCCGTCGTCCCAAGCACCCGGTACCGGATGTTGCCCTTGCTGTAGGTGTCGCTCTGCCACTGCACCTGCGTCGTCGTGGCCGTGACGCCCAGCACCGTGGGGCCCGCCGCCAACACGGGCGGCCGATACGTCACGGTCAGCTTGGGTCGCTGCACCGTGCTGGTCAGGTAGTTGCGGCTGTACATCACCAGATTGTTCGTGTTGTCGGGGTCCATCACGTAGAAGCCGAAGTTCTTGGCGGGCGTTGTCAGCCACTTCTGCACCACCGCCACCCCGCTTGCGTTCAGGTTCACCGTCAGGGCGCCGGTCGCACTGGCGGCCACCGTTCCCAGCACGGTCGTGCCGCGGGCGGGTTTGGTGTTCCAGGTGACGGTCGTCTCACTCCAGGCCGCCAGCGCTTCATAGATCTCGTAGACCTGGCCGCCGCTGTGGTCGCTGACGTTGAAGGTCAGTGAGGCCGATTGCGCCGTGCCGAAGATCGAGGAGATGTCCCACTTCAACAGCATCCAATCGTCGTTGGGCGCGGGGTCATTGCCGCTCAGGACCAACGTGGTTAATGAGCCGAAGTTGGCCGCGGGCTGGTTCTCTGACACGTAGGTGTCGGTGGCGCCGGCATAGGTGGTGCTCGGCAGTACCCCTTGCTGGAAGGACTTCGTCTTAACGGTTCCGGAGGGCGTCGGCGTGCGAGTCGGGGTAGCCGCCGGGGTATTGGTCGGCGTGGCCGTGGGTGTGGCCGTGGCAGTCGGCGTAAGGGTCGGTGTTGGGGTGTTTGTGGCCGTGGGTGTCCACGTGGCCGTGGGTGTCCACGTGGCCGTGGGGGTCGCCGTTGGGGTGTCCGTGGCTGTGGGTGTGGCCGTCGGCGGCGGGGTGCTGGTGGCCGTGGGCGGCAGCATGGCCAGGTTCAGGTATTCCAGCACGAGCTGTGGACGCTGCCGGACCTGGCTGCTGTCGGAGGAGGCGAAATCGTACTGCGTCACGGTGGTGCCAAACCCATCCAGGTACACGCCGTGGTTGCTGGCGGGGTCCTGCAGCCAGCGCCGCGCCAGATCGGTCACGTCAAGCTCCACCCAGGACTGCACGAAGTTGACGAACTTGAAATCGGCGTACTCGACGGCGCGATCGGCGGCGCCGAGGCCTGGCGTGCTCCAGTCGATGCCCTTGCTGGCCTGGTTCCAGGTCGCCTCGGTCTCCACCCAGGGCTTAAAGACGTCGAAGGCGCGCACATAGATGATGGCGTTGGGACTGCGGCTGACGACGTAGAGACGCAGGGTGGCCCGGTCCAGGCTGGTTCCGGACGGGAGGCTGAGGCCGTCGAAGCGCAGCAGGCCCGACCTGGTTTTGCCGGTGCTGACAGAGACGAGCGCATCCGTGCCGGTGTTGGCGTTGCGCTTGCCGCCGTCGAGCCCGGTGTCGGCGGCGCCGGTGTAGCCGTTTTCGCCGTCGCGATAGGTTTGGGTCAGGCGATAGCCGGGCGGCTCCGGCGTCCAGGCCGGGGTGGGGCTGGCAGCCGGCAGCGGCGTGGGGGTAGGTGCTGGGGTGGCCGGCAGGTCGAGCCGTTCGACCTGGACCAGGTGGATGGTCTCGTCGCCGTCGCCGCGGGCGTCGATGCTGAAGTCGGAGCCGGGGTGCGCGCCGCCGCCAGGCTGGCCGTTGCCGAAGCGCGCATCGGTCAATTCCCAGCTTGCAGTCAGCCACTGGCCGCTGTCGGTCTTGGTCACCGTGCCTGCCAGCTTGTGGGCATCGGTCCAGGCGTCATAGAACACGTCAAACGCGTCGGTCCCCTGGTCGTAATAGGTGACGCTCAGGCGCACGCGCTCGTGGGTCTCGAAGAGGTAGCCATCCTCGATGTCGAAGTACATGGAAGGATTGCCCGAAGCGATGTCGGTGCGGCGGGTGTAGCGGCCTTCGGGCGCCGTCGAGACGTTGTAGAGCGCCACGGTGCGCCCGCCTGGCGTCTCGTCGTTCTGGACCATGAAGAAGTCGAAGTTGCGGCGCTCGGCGCCGTAGGTCAGCTCGGAATCGCGCAGGGCCACCCACGCCGAGGGGCTGTTGGCGAGGGTCTTGCCCAGGTGCTGTTGGGCGAAGCGCAGGATGGGCTGGCGGTTGGGATCCTCCACCAGACCGCGGGAGAAGACGAAGTAGTCGGCGTGTTTGTCCAACCCCGAGAGGACGCCCCACATGGTCTTGGTCGGATCGGTCAGATACTGGGTGTCGTAGGACTCCCAGCCGATGGGGACGTTTTGCCAGTAGGTGAGCATGGGGTCGTACTGGCCGCCGCCGGGCCAGTAGTAGGTGCTGTCGTAGGTGGCGTCGTCGGTGTCGGGCTTGAGGCCGTTGTGCTTGAGGCCGATGCCCAGGGATGCGGCATAGTCGGTGAGGGCAATGCGCTCGCCCCGGTTCTCAAAGAAGGGCGCGTACATCAGCAGAAGGCGCGTGCGGGGGAATGCCGCCTGATATTCGTCGATGATGCGCTTGCCGGTTTGCACCCAGAGGTCCGAGGTCAGGCCGGCATCCTGGAGACACTGGACGTGGGTGGCATCAGCGGGCTTGGTCTCACCGAAGATGCCGACGCCGATCTCGACGAACTCGAGGCGGGGGTCGCCGTCATAGCGCTGGCCAAAGTCACGAATGAACCGGCTGTATTCGTTCAGATAGGCCTCGCTCCAGTACTTGGGGATCACCCAGCCATCGCTGCAGACCAGCTTCATGTCAGGTTGGACATTGTAGAGATAGGAAGGGGTGAGGTCGCCGCCGCAGCAGGTGCCGTTGTAGGTGGCAAAGCCGATGCCGGCGGGTTTGTTGCTGGCGCTTTCCATGTCCAGCCAGTCGTCCACCGGGCTCCAGTCGTATTGGCCCGCGCCCTTTTCGACCTGCTTCCAGTCGAACTTCATGTGGCCGCCGGTGATGGGGTTCTCGGTGGGATCGACGTTCCTGGAGTCGTAGAACACGTAGATGCCGGCGCGTCCGGGCAACGTGTGCGAAGCAGAGTCGAGTTCAGACTCCAAAGGAGAAGGCGTGGCCGCAACGCCCAGGCTGACCGTCGCTTCCACGGTGAGCATGATGGCAAGCACGAGAACGACCAAACCCAGCCAGGCTGCCGGGCGCGCCCGACGGCGGTCTGGTTGCGAGCGTGTCGGTCGGAATGAACGATCAGTCATCAGATTCCTCTTTGGCGCATCCCATCTAGCGCAAATAGCGAGGCAGCCACAACCGGCGGGTGCTCTCGGCGGTTGTGGTGGCGGCAACGGTCGCCGTGGCTGTCGCCGTGGGTAGGGGCTGGTGCGCAAACACCAGTTGGTGGGCAAGGTTAGCAGCCACTAATACGGCCACGGGGCTGCCGGGTCTCGGGGGGGCCCATCCTGCGGGAGGTTCCTCGCTCAGAAGGTAGGCGCCGGGCGGCAGGCCGGCAAAGGCGTACTCTCCGTCTGCATCCGTCACGGCGGTCTCGGCGGCGCCATCGGGCCGGGTGAGATGGAGACGGGCGCCAGCAATGCCGGGTTCGTCCGGTTCACGCACCAGGTTCTGGTTGAGGTCATGGAAGACGGAACCGACGATGCCTCCGAGCGCCAGCGTTGGGGTGGGGGTGGCGGAGGGCGTGGGCGTGAGGGTGGGGGTCTCCGATGGCGTTGCCGTGGGTGTCGCTGTGGGCGTGACGGTGGGCGAAGGCATGACCGTGGCCGTGGGCGTGGGGGTGGCCGTCGCTGGGGGACCGCCCGGCGGGTAATAAAGAATCTCCAGGGCCGGCCGCCAGCGCACTTCGGCGTTTTCCCTGGCCACCAGGTCCCACTGGACGTAGTTGCCGAAGGGGACCAGGAGCACGCCGTTGTTGGCGTAGGGGTCGTTCACCCAGAGCTGGACAAGCGGCGTGACATAGGCGGCGCCCCAGCCGTACTGCTGAGCAGGGCCGGAGAGGACCGTCGTGTCGTACTGGGGAAGGGTGTGGTCGCCGGCGCTGTCGGCGCCCGCTTTGCTCCAGGGGAACCTCGCCTGCGCCTGGTACCAGGTGGCCTGGCTCTCGACCCAGGGTTTGGTGACGTCAAAGGTGTTGAAGTAGAGCCGCGCCGTGCTGCTCTGGGCAATGCCCTTGACCACGAGGCGGGCCGAAAGGATCTGGCTGCCGGGCGGGACCTGGCTGACGTCGAAGCGGATCAGGACATTGCAGATGCCCACATCGGCATCGTTGCCGCTGGCGCGGAGGAGCAAACGATCGCTGCCGCCGTGGGGCGTCATCCCCGCATCGCCGGTCACTTTGGAGCAGGCGCTGCCCCCGATCCAGGTGTCGTTCGTGCCAGCATAGCCATCGACGCCGTCGCGCAGACGCAGGCGGAGAGGGGCGGTGGACTGGTTGGGGTCGGGCGTGGCCGTGGGCGTGGCGGTGACGATGGGGAGAGGGGTGGGCGTGGGGTCGACCCCGGACTTGAAGACGCGCACCCGGTGGAAGTAGTCGTCGAGATCGTTGCTGCTGAGATAGAAGTCAGAGCCGGGATGGTCGCCGCCTCCGGGCAACCGGTCGCCGAAGTAGGCGTCGGGCAGCTCGAAGCTGCGCGTCAGCCATTGTCCCGTGTTGGTTTTGCGCACGGTGGCAGCCACCTTGTCGGGCGCGTCGAGGGCGTCGTAGTGCAGCGACCACGTGTCCGTACCCTCGTCCAGGTAGATCACCTCGACCGTGACCGCACGGTCGCCGTTGCGGTAGAGCCAGGCGTTGTCCACATCGAAATAGACATTGGGATTGCCGCCGGCGCGGTTGGTGCGGCGGGTGTAGCGGCCTTCTGAATAAGGCCCTTTGTTCCACACCGGCGTCGTGCGCCCGCCGGGCGCCTTGTCATTCTGCACCAGCCACATCCCGTAGTTGCCTCGGGGTGGGAAGAAATCGCCCGACATCGGCTCGTGCTCCCGCAGCGCCACCCACACGGAATCGGTGGTGTCGACCTCGGCGCCCAGGTAGTGCTGGGCAAAGGCCAGGTAGGACTGGCGGCCGGGGTCCGTGACCAGGGCTTTGTCGAACACGAAGTAATCGGCGTGAGCGTTGAGGCCGGCGTAGACGCACCACATCGTGATGCCGGCGCTGGCGGCGCCGGTGACCGGGTCCAGGCACTTCTGCGAGGCGTAGCTCTCCCAGGCTGTGGGAACGTTCTGCCAGTGGCTGAAGAAGGGATCCCATTGCCCGGCCTTGTAGTATGACTTGTTGGGGTCGTTGACGATGGCGGTGATCGTGTCGGGTTCGAGACCGTTGTGCTTGACGCCGATGCCGAGCTCGGCGGCATAGTCGGTCAGATCGCGACGCTGGACCATCGATTCCCCCTGGGGGGTGTAAACGGGCGCAAACTGGTAGAGAACGGGGGTCTTTTGAAACGCCGCGGCGTAGTAGTCGAGGATCTTCATCGAGGTGTCCATCCAGACCCCGGCGGTCAGGCCCGCGTTCAGCAGGCAGGGCCAGTCCTCGTTGTCCGCGGGCTTGGCTTCCCCGAAGATGCCCGTTCCCATTTCGATCCAGGCGACGCGCGGGTCGCCGTCATAGCGCTCGCCCAGGGCCTGGATGAACTTATGATACTCGCCGAGCACCAACGGGTGCCAGTAGCGCGGGATCGGCCAGCCAACGGCCTTGCAGCGGACCACGGCATCGGGCGTCTGCCACTGCAGCCAGCGCGGAGTGCGCTGGCCGCCGCAGCATCCGCCGTCGTAGAGGGTGATGCCGATCACCGCAGGCTTGCCCAGGCTGCTCTGTTGGTCCAGCCAGGTGTCGATGGTCGACCAATCAAAATAGTCGGGGGCAACCTCAATGTCGCTCCAGAAGAACTTCATATGGCCGCCGACAAACGCAGCCGTGGCAGGATCGACATTGGTGCTATCGAGAAAGATGTAGGTGCCCGGGTAAGGCGCCTTGGCGCCGGGCGCCGGTGAGGCCGCGGGCTGGACCTGGGCGCCGGCGATGGGCGCTTGGGCCGAGCTGGGCCCCGGTGGCCTGACAGCCACCGCCACGGCCACTGCCAGGAAGGCAGCGATGAAGAGAATCGGTTTGGACGTGAGACTGCGCATGAGATGCTAAGTGGAGTGTAGGACACATGGATGCGCGTTCACAAACGCGCATCCCGTGCTGGCAATAGGACGCCGGAGCCCACCGGATCGTTACGCCGCCCCCACCTCTCACCAGCAGGCTGTGGACAGGTAGGGCACTCCCTTCCGAGCAGCGACCGTGAGGGAGCTGTCTTGCCCAATACCATTCCCTGACGGTCGTGGCCCGGCAGCCGCGGTATAATGGGACCTGAATTCCAAACCAATCCCGCAGCAAGCCAATGGAGGTCCCATTTCATGACAGCGCTTTTGACAAAGTTGGGCATTCAAGACGTCAACCCCGGCGCCTGCACCGGCCCCGACGGGTGGATCACCGATCCGAAGGGCAAACAGCTCGTCTCGTACAACCCCACGACGAACAAGCCCGTCGCCAGCATCGTCCAGGCGACAGCGGAGACCTACGAGAGAGTCGCATCGGCGGCGCACCAGGCGTTCCTCACCTGGCGGCAGATGCCGGCGCCCAAGCGCGGCGAGGTGGTGCGCGACCTGGGGAACGCCCTGCGGGAGATGAAGGAACCCTTGGGCGAGCTGGTGGCGCTGGAGATGGGCAAGATCAAGGTGGAGGGGCTGGGCGAAGTCCAGGAGATGATTGACATCGCCGACTTTGCCGTTGGTCTTTCACGGCAGCTCTATGGCCTCTCGATGCACTCGGAGCGACCCCAGCACCGGATGTACGAGCAGTGGCACCCCCTGGGCATCCTGGGGCTGATCACTTCCTTTAACTTCCCTGTGGCCGTGTGGGCGTGGAACTCCACCCTGGCTGCGGTCTGCGGTGACACCGTCATCTGGAAGCCCTCCTCGTCGACACCGCTCACGGCCGTTGCCGTGCAGGGTATCGCCAATCGCGTGATGGCCGACCACGGCCTCACAAGCATCTTCACCCTGGCGATCGGCTCCGGCCGCGACGTCGGCGAGCTGATGCTCAACGATGCACGCATCCCGTTGGTGTCGTTCACCGGCTCCACGTCCGTTGGCCAACACGTGTCAGAGGCAGTCGCCCGGCGCTTCGGTCGTTCCATCTTGGAGCTGGGCGGCAACAACGCCATCATCGTGGCCCCGGATGCGAGCCTGGATATGGCCACCCGCGCCATTCTGTTTGGGGCGGTGGGCACGGCCGGCCAGCGCTGCACCTCGACCCGCCGCATCATCGCCCACAAGGCTGTGGCTACGGAGCTGGCGGCAAGGCTGGTGCGGGCCTACGGGCAGGTCCACATCGGCGATCCGCTGGCCGACGGCACCCTGATGGGACCGCTGGTGGATGGCAAGGCGGTCGAGGACATGATGGAAGCGTTGGCCCAGGCCAGGGCCGAGGGGGGCGAGGTGCTCTACGGCGGCCACATGCTGCCCGCGCTGGGCCCGAATTTCGTGGAGCCCACCATTGTTAAGATGCCTGCGCAGACCGCCATCGTCAAGCAGGAGACGTTTGCCCCGATCCTCTATCTGCTGGAGTACGAAGACATCGAGGAGGCCATCGCCCTGCACAACGGCGTCCCCCAGGGGCTGTCGAGCGCCATCTTCACGGACAGCATGCGCACCATGGAGCGCTTCCTCTCGGCGGCCGGCTCGGACTGCGGCATTGCCAACGTCAACATCGGCACCTCGGGGGCCGAAATCGGCGGCGCCTTTGGCGGCGAGAAGGAAACCGGCGGCGGCCGCGAATCGGGTTCAGACGCGTGGAAGGCCTACATGCGACGCCAGACCAACACCATCAACTGGTCGACGCAGCTTCCCCTGGCCCAAGGCATCCAGTTCGGGGACTGACGGGAAACAACAGAGGGGAGGCTGAGCCAAGACTCAGCCTCCCCTCGCTGTGGAGAAGAAGCGAAAAGACGGCGGACCGGTTCGCGGTCAGTCGAAGACCGGCACGCGTTCGCTTTGGGCGTAGACAGCGGGCGGCGTCAGCTCCAGGTGGCTGGCCTTGCAGGTGTGGCGACCATTGCAGTCGACGACGCAGACGACCACCTCTTTGGTGGGGTCATAGGTCTCGGCCATCTCGCGTTCGTCTTCGGTCAGACCCAGGGTTAGAGGCTGGTAAAACATCAACGGCCGTGGACTGACGGTGTCGGTGCGGCCGGTGTTGACGCGCAGGACGCCGCGTCCATCGTTCAGGTAGCCCGCCCAGGCGTTCCGGGCGATGTCCTTCCAGTTCTCTTCGATGACGTTGCAGTGGCAATCGGTAACTAACATGATGTGCTCCGAGAAGATAGCAGCGTTACGAGCGGTCCGCACACGTCATTGTGCGCAGAGCTCGCTCGTGTGCTTCTATCATGGCCTCCCCGGCCGCCGGGCGCTATGACCTAGATCATATCTTGCGCGATTTCGCGCAATCACTCGATCGGCGACAGCCAGCGCTCTTCGGCGTCGGCTTCCGCCGCCCAACCGCTGATGCCGCTTCCATCGGTTACCCTCCACCAGCGCAGACCTCCGACGTCGACCGGCCCCTCCACAACCTGGAGCTGCGCTCCCGCCGTGAGCCGGCTGTTGACCAGGGCATCGACCCCGGGTTGGAAGCGAATCGCCAGCACCAGGCCGGGCCGCACGGTCACTGCCACCGTGTCGCCGGGGCGCACGGCCCGGGCCACGGGCCGGGGCGCGCCCAAATCGCCGTCGAGCCAGCGGTCCTTGCTGTCGCCATCGGCGGCCCATCCGGTCTTGCCGTGCTGGTCATCCAGACGCCACCAGGTGAAGCCGTCCGCCTGCACCGGTCCATCCAACACCTGCAGCTTCACCCCGGCGCCAAAGCGTCCCAGCAGGCGGCTCTTGGCGGTGGGGTCCTGGCGGATGTTGATGCCGGTGCGGGCCACGACGCGAGCCGGGCTGCCGACCGCCATGTGGTTGGCGGTGAGGGTGGGTGTGGGCGGCGGCGAGGTGGGTGTGGGCGGCGGCGGCGTCGGGGTGGCGGTGGGAGGCCGCGGCGTGGCCGTCGCCGTCGGCGGGCGGGGAGTGGACGTGGGCCAGGGCGTCGGCTCGCTGCCGGGCCGGGCGGCGAAGCTTCCGCAGGCCAGGGTGAGGGCGCTCATCATCACTACTACGACCATGAGGCGCCTCCGCTGCGTCGAGACTGCGTCAGGCATAAACGATCAGCCCTGCCAATGCTCCAGGGATGTCTTGACCGTGGTCACAAAGGCATCGGCGGCGGCGCCGTCCAGAAGACGGTGGTCGAAGGTGAAGCTGAGATAAGCGACCGGCCGGATGGCAATGGCATCGCCGGCGTCAGGCAGGAGGGGATGGCCGCCGGTAAGCACCACCGCCTGCTTGTGGATGCGTCCCACCCCCAGGATGCCCGCCTGCGGCTGGTGGATGATCGGGGTGGCAAAGAGGCTGCCGGAGGCGCCGTGATTGGTGATCGTGAAGGTGCCGCCCAGGACTTCATCGGGCGCGAGGGCGCCGCTGCGGGCGCGATGTGCCAGGTCGCCGACCATGCGGGCTAGCCCCAAGAGGTTGTAGGAATCGGCGTTGCGAATGACGGGAACGACAAGGCCGCCGGGCAGGGCCACGGCAATGCCGATGTGAATCCCCCGGTGCAGCAGCAGCCCCGGGCCGCCCGGCCCCTCGCGCCAGGAGGCGTTGGCGATCGGGTGCTGCCTGAGCGCCGTGGTCACCGCTGCCACGAAGTAGGGTGTGAACGTGAGATCGACGCCGAGACGGGCAAATTCGTCCTGGTTCGCATAGCGATGTCTGACCACTGCGGTCAGATCGCAATCGAACACCGTGGTGACATGAGGCGACGTCTGCACCGAATGCACCATGTGCTCGGCCACCATGCGCCTCATCCTTGTCAAGGGGACGAATTCCGCCTCTTCTGACGGGGGAAGGCCTGAATCGGCTGCGGCCTCAGCAGCAGGCGCCAAGGGTGGGGCCGCAGCCTGGCGCTCGAGATAGGCCAGGACATCCTGCTTGCGGATGCGACCCTTGAGGCCGGTGCCCTGAATCTGACCAAGGTCAAGCCCATGTTCGGCGGCCAGCCTGGCGACTACCGGGCTGATGAAGCCCATCTCAGGCGCGGGCGGGAGGGCTTGAGGAGGTGACGGCCTGGCCCCGACGCCGGATGCGGCGACGGATGGCGCTGCCGGGCCTTGCTGGGGCATGGGAACCGCCGGCGGCCTCTCGCCTTCCCCGGCAATGACGGCGATCAGGGCGCCCGCGGCGACGGTCGTCCCGGCGGGGGCGTGGATCTTGAGCAGGATGCCGCTGGCGGGACTGGGGATCTCCGTGTCGATCTTATCGGTCGAGATCTCAAGGAGGGGCGCCATCTTCGTGACCGCCTCACCCTCGGCCACCAGCCAACGACTGACTGTGCCTTCTACGACCGTTTCACCCAGGCGGGGCATCAGGACGTCAATGGTCATGGGACGAAGAGCGCGTGGCAGAAAGCGGGTTGCGGGGCAGTCGTCCGCCGGCCACTGGCCATCTGCTACTCGCCGAAATGGGAGCGAAGGATGGGAATGATCAAAGGCTCGAGCGTCTCCCAGGAGGCCTCGGGCTGCTTGTTGACGGTCACGAAGTCGGCAGTCAGGAAGACATTCGTGACGCCCGGCAAACGGAGCAGCGCGACGGCGGCCGGTTGGCTCGCGGCCTGCGCCTCGCTGCGGACGTTGAGCAGATCGGCGCCCACGAGCCGGTTGAGCGTGAACTTGCGGGCGTTGGGATTCGGGGTGGCAGAAGGCGTGATGGTGAGCGGGTTCACTGCTCGCCGCCCTCGCAGCAGGTGTCTGCCAGCACGAGTTGTTCTTCGGCGCTGGTGGTTCCGGGCAGGACGTGCAGGTGCCCGCCGTAGGCCCTGACCAGGTTGGCGGGCGTGAAGATGTCGGAGGGCCCCCCGAAGGCGATCAGCCGGTGGTTGAGGAGCATCATGCGGTCGAAACGCGCCGTGGCCTGGTCCAGATCATGGGTCGCCATGAGGACGGTGATACCGTGCCGTTTGAGCAGGTCGAGCGTGGTGAAGATGGCTTCCTGGCTGGGGGCATCCAGGCCGGTCAGGGGCTCATCCAATAGCAGGATTTCTGCTTCCTGGGCCAGCGCCCGCGCCAGGAAGACGCGCTGCTGCTGGCCACCCGACAGCTCGCCTATCTGGCGATGCGCCAGGTCGATCATGCCCACCTGCACCAGGGCCTCTTCGACGATATGCCAATCGTGCTTGCGCGGCCAGCGGAACAGTCCGATCTTGCCGCTGCGCCCCATCATCACCACGTCTGACACGCTGACGGGAAAGCGCCAATCGATCTGGCTGCGCTGGGGAACGTAAGCGATGCAGATGTGTCCCCCGGGAGGATTCCCGAAAATGCGGATACTGCCCTCATTGGGCCGCAGTAGTCCGGCGATCAGCTTGAAGAGAGTGCTCTTGCCGGCCCCGTTGGGGCCCACCACGGCCACGCGCTCGCCCGCGGCGCAGGTGAAGGTCACGCTTTCGAGGGCCACAATGCCGTTGTAGCGGACGCTCACCTCGCGTACTTCCAGGCTGGGCGCTTCGGCCAGGTGGGCGGTTGTGGGATAGCGGAGATGGGCAAGCGAGTGCATGAGGAGGTGCGGGTGAGAGGTGGCGGGCAGCAGCCGCGCCATGAGGTGCAAGGCAGAGGACGGGCGTAGGAGCATTATAGGGGGCGCAAGAGATGAGCACAAAGGATCGCTCAACGCTGCCCGCGACGGGAAGGTAGCCACGACTGCTGCCTGGGAGATGCGACCGGCTTTGTCGAATACGCGCTTGTTGACGATAACGTTGCCAAGACCTATACTCATGCCAAGATGTGCACAGTTTCCCCCCTTGATGTGCATTTATCATGACTGACCAGCAGATCGACTACAGCGGCGAACTGCGGCGCTTTGCTATCTTCCAGGGATTGCAGCCAGAGCAACTGCGTGCGATTCCTGTCAGCAAACCGCCGCCTGTTCGCCCGGGATTGACACTCTTCAAGCAGGGTGAGTTCATCCAGCGCCTCTACTTCGTTCTTGAGGGCGAAGTGGAGCTGGTGCGGACGAACGAGCGCGGTCAACCGGTCTTGCGCCGGGTGGTGGGACCGGGCCAGGTATTGGGGCGCCTGGAGATGGATGTGCCGGAGGGGCAGTTGGGGACCGCCAGAACGTTGAGCACCACGCAACTGCTCTATATCGATCGCAGTGTGCTTCAGCGCCTGCGGAACACCGTTCCCGTGCTCGCAAACCAGTTGGACCGCAGTGAAGTGATCGGACACCTGCGGGCGACGCCCTACTTCGCCACGCTGACCGACGACGAGGTGCGCTGGCTGAGCGACATCGTCAATACCTACGATCCCGAACCGGGCGCCGTCATCTTCCGGCGGGGGGATGGGGCAGACAGCGCCTATATCATTCGCCAGGGTCGCGTCCGGCTTGAGCGCGGCGACACCGGCAAACCGGCCTGGTTGAGCGCCGGCGCTGTATTCGGCGCCCGGTCCGTGGTCGAGAACCGGTTCCGGCAGAGCAACGCCATCGCCGAAACGCGGTGCCATCTGTTTGTGCTGCCGGCGGAAGATCTGCGCGCCGTTATCCAGAACTACCCGCAGAGCGCCTGGACGACCGAGCCGACGGCAACGGCCAGGGCGCTCGCCAACGTGCCGCTGTTCAGCCAGCTCAAGCGCGAAGATCTGCTGCAGCTTGCCGGCGACGCCATGCAACTGCATTTTCGCCAGTCGCACCGCATCATCGTGCGCCAGGGCCAGAAGGACAACTACCTTTACCTGCTGGTGCGCGGCAGGGTGATGGCGCTCACCGTCGACAAGAACGGTGTTCCTGGTTCACCGCAATATGTGGCGCCGGGCGAGGCTTTTGGCGATGCGTCGCTCCTGTTGGGTGAGGCGGCCGCAGCCACCGTGGAAACCCTGTCGCCCACGGATTGGATTCGTATCCACCGCCAGGACTTCGCTCTGTTTCTCAAGGACAACCCGGCGCTCTTCGACCGCCTGACGATGACGCCCGAACTGCGGCAGCGTTATCTCGACTCTCTTCCGCGGCACAGTTGGCAACTGGAAGGCGAGAGCATGCTGCTGCAGACCCGCAGACACTGGGTCGTGCTCGCACGCAATCTGTCCAGCATCGCCATCATCTTCGTGCTCTTGCTGGCACTGGATTGGATCGTGGACAGGGTGATCGGCTCGCCGCCGCTATGGCTGCAAGCCCTTTTCGTTCTGGCCATTCCCCTGCCGGTCGCACTGTGGCTGATCACCGACTACCTCAACGATTACTATATCGTGACGTCGCGACGCGTGGCCCGCCGGGACAAAGTGATCTTGGTTTCGGAAAAGCTCAACTCGGCCCCGCTCGACAAGGTTCAGGAAGTGCGCACCGACCGCGGGTTCATTGCACAGGTGTTTGGCTACGGGCACCTGGTGACGGCGACGGCGGGTACATGGGGCGAGATTCGCTTCGAGTTTGCGCCGCATCCGGACAAGTTCGTGAGTCTCATCCGCGCGGAGTCGACGCGGGCCAAGATCGCCGCCGTGCCCGAGAATCAGGAATCGATTCGCCGCCAATTGCAAGATCGCTTACACCTGGGGCTCGAAGAACGCGTGGACCGGCGGGCGTTGATCGATGACATGACGCCTGCCTCCGCGGCGACGTCTCGCCCGCACAGGTTTCTGCTGCGCGCCCTGCGCGGCCTGGAATACGAGGCGGACGACCGCCTGGTGTGGCGCAAGCATTGGCTGGGACTCGTCTATAGGCTTACGCCGCCGGTCCTGATCACCTTGCTGCTGGCGGTCCTTGTCGCCTTGGGCCTGGGCTACGCCTTCTCCGGTAACGCAACTTACAATCCATTGGCGTATGCGCTGGTCATTGCCATGCTGGTGCTGCTGGGGGGCAGCGCTTTCTGGGTCTGGTGGGTGTGGACCGACTGGACGAATGACCTCTACATCGTGACGGATCAGTTCATCGAGCACATCGAGAAGCGCCCTCTCTTCCTCGATGAGCGGACAGAGGTCACCTCTTACGAACGCGTCCAGAATGTCACCTTCGCCAAACCCAATCCCCTGGCCTATATCTTCAACTTCGGGCACGTGGTCATTCAGACGGCAGCGGAGAACGGCGCCATCGTGTTTCGCTTTGCCCCCCAGCCGGAGACAATTCAGAACCAGATCCTCAGGCGACTTGAACACTACGCCGAGGCTCAGGCAGCGCTGCGCCGCAAGGAGAGCCAGAGCGACATGGCAGACTGGTTTGAGGCCTACGCCACGCTCACCAGCGAGGACTACCGGAGCGTGGCGACACAGCGCGGCTGATCAGCCGCCGATCTGCTTGTACACCTTGGCCAGACTCTCGCCGTAGACGTCCAACTGCCACGAACAAAACCAGCCAAACGGGGTGATGGAGACGAAATAGCCCGTCTCCGCCAGGCGCGCGGCCAGGTCCAGAAACAGCGCCTGGGCAAAGACCGGGTCGGCGTTCTCGCCCCCCAGGTGGGTGAAGGTGTGGAGGACGACGTTCTGGAACTGGCGCTTGTTGGCCAGCCACTTGAGATGCTTGAGGGTCTGGCGGAAGACGCGGTCGCGGTCCCCGGCGTCTGCCATCTCGACCTGGACGAAAGCGACGACCGCATCGGTGACGGCGCCCGCCTCGGCCGGCGGAGCGCCGGCGAGCGTCTGGCTGAACGGCTGCCAGGCGAAACTGCGGGCGAGAAAGGTGAGCAGGCGCACGGCGCTCCTTCAGCGGTGGGAGTTTCGGAGAGAGGGGAGGTACAGCGCGTTCGCACTTTCGAGGGCGGCTCCAGGCGCCGGATGGCCGCACGCCGTCAGGCTGATGTCGTCGACGAACAACCACGTTCGTCCGGCTGCGCCCGTGCTGTCGTTGTAGACCTCGAAGTAGAGAACGACGGTCTGGCCGCGATAGGGGGTGAGATCGAAGGCGGCAGGCTGCCAGGCGTCGTCGTTCTGGAGTCCCCGCCAGAGCGTCGCCAGCACGGCATAGGTGTTGGGCTTGAGCAGCAGGAGGCGCTGCCAGTCGCCGGCGGCGGCAGTGGTTCCGGGCTGGCGCCATAAGGTGAGGGTCAGGCTGGCGGCGCCCGCGGGCAGAATGACCGTCTGGTGGGCCGTGGAATAGGTGGCGCCGGCAGGCGCATGTTCGCCCAGGAGATTGCTCTCCTCGCCGGTCATGGCGCCCGGCGAGGAGTCCGGTGCAAGCCTGCTGGCGGGCAACAGTCCCAGGCGCAGCGAGCGCGCGCCGGTGTGAGCGCTGGCGCTCGTATAGGCGGCGCGGCTTGCCGTGGCGGGCAGCAGCCACCCCTCGTCTGTCTCGAAGCCGCCATTCGTCACTCCTTCGCTGCAGACCACCGCCGTGGGCGTGGGCGTCGTCGTGCTCTCCGGCGTGGGCGTCCACGTGGCAGCCGGCGTCCACGTGGACGTGGGGGTGGGTGTCATGGTGGGCGCTGGAGGCGTTGCGGTGGGGGTCGCCGTGGGTGACGGCGTTGGCGTTGTCGTCGCCGCTGGCGTCTCACTGGGGGTGGGGCTTGCAGGGGTACAGGCAAGAATGCTGACGTCGTCAAAGTAGGTCCAGGTAGCGCTGCCTGCGCCGTCGTTATAGGTGTTGAAGTACAGGACGAGGTCGCGGCCGCGATAGGGCGTCAGGTCAAAGCTGAGCTGGGTCCAGCCGGAGCCGGATGGCCGCCCTCGCCAGAGACGGGCGAGCACGCCGTAGCCGCTGTTCAAAAGCAGGATCTCGCCGTAGTCGGCGGCATCTGTGCCGGGGCCGCGCAGCCAGAGGGTGAGGGTGACGCTGCTCGCGCCGGGCAAGGCGAGCGCCTGGTAGCCGCTTGAGAAGGCGCGCGCGTTGGACGCCTGACTGGTGATGCCGGTGCGCAGGCCGCGTGACCCGCTGTGGGCCGCGGCTGAGCTGTAGCCGGCGGTGGCCGCGGTGACGCCGAAGCGCCAGCCGGCGTCCACCTCGAAGCCGCCGTTGACAACCCTATCAGTGCATCCGCCAGTGGGCGGCGTGGCGGTGGCAGTCGGCGAGGGCGTCGCCTCCACGGGGAAGGGTTGGGCCAGGTGCAGGGCCGCAGCCAGGGCCATCCGGCCGATCGCAGTCGTATAGTCGATGGAGACGCTGCGCAGCCGGTCGGTGGTTTTGTGGTAGTTGGGGTTGCGATCGGGAGCGCGCCCGAACTCGCCTGTGTCGTCGAAGAAGTTCTCGATGACCATGAGCGAGGTATAGCCCTGGTTCCAGAAACTGCGGTGGTCGCTGAAGAAGGCCGCGGTCGTGGTCTTGCGCTCCAGGGTCAGGTTGAGCCCGTAGAGATCGTTGGCCGCAGCCAGGTAGTCGCCGAGCAGCTTGTCTTTGTCCAGGGTGCCGGTGTGCACCTCGACCACCCGATCGCCGTCGCCGTCGTAGCCGAACATGTCGATATCGATGGCGGCCATGACGTCTTCGCCGCGGTTGGCCAGGTACTGGGTGTAGGGTTTGGAGCCCCAATAGCCGAATTCTTCACCGGTGAACCACACCAGCCGCAGGGTGTAGGCCGTGGCCTGGCCGCGCATGAGGCCGGCGATCGCCAGCAGGGTGGCGGCGCCGGTGCCGTTGTCGTCGGCGCCGGGCGCCAGCGTGGCTGCCTGGCTGCCGTCGAAGGAGATGCTGTCGAGGTGGGCGGCGAGGATCACGATCCGGCTGGGATCGAGGCGGCCCGGAATGTCCAGCACGATGTCGCGCCAGTGCTGACCACCGTAGGGCGTTGCATAGCTGAAGTAGGAAGGCGCGTAGCCCATGTCCTGGAGACGCTCAGTGACGTACTGCTCAGAACGCCGGCCGCTGGTGGACGCCGAGTAGCGCGAGCGCAGGAAATAGGAGGCGCCGCCGACGAGCACTGCCTCTTCCCCGCTCAGGCGGCGGTCCCACCCCTCGACCTCGACCGGATCGAGTTGGGCGATGCGGGCGGCGATGGTGGGATCGGCCAGGGTGGGCGCGGGCGGCAGGAGCGCTGCGCGGGGAGCCAGGGCGATCGAGGCGTCCAGGGAGATGAGCGCCAGACCCTCTTGGTTGAGCTGGGCTGCCTCTGTTTCTGTCGCCTGCAGCAGCGCATGGGGTGTGTGACGCCACAGCACCCGGCCCGCGGCCTCCAGATCGGGCACAGGCTCGCCCACGGCTGCCTGTGCCGTGAAATCCACCAGCCAGAGCCTGCCCGCCGCCGGGTCGGGTTCAGCCAAGACCTCGTACGCTCCGGTGAGGGAGAGCGCCTGCAGCTCTAGCGGCGCCGCCCGGGCGAGCACCCACAGCTCGCCGTCTACGGGTACGAGCGCCAGCGGTGAAAGAGGCAATGCCTGGGCACGCACTTGTTCGGCGACGCTGCGGTAAGGGACCAGGACGAGCACAGCGGGTCCCTGCTCCCAGGCATAGACAGGCCAGGCGCAAAGTAGGATGAGCAGTCCGGCGATCAGAAACCAGCGGCGGCGCATGTGTATCCTTCTTTCCGATGACCATTATACCCGAACCTGAGCGACCACGACGGGTCATTTGTCCTGGCTCCGTCATGTTTGACAGCTTTTCTTCGTTTTCCTACAATCCACACATAACCAACCCTTCACAGGCTTTGATCCGGAGGAGTAGGTAGGGGCGACGGGCAAGGGCGATGCAGACATCGCTCGCACCCACCGCCAGCCATCGCCAGAGAGGTGGGGTCGTTAGGCTGCGAACCCCACTCGATGAGCCCTACCGAACGTCGCCGGTGAGCTGGCAGGTTGAACCATCGCAGGGGCGAAATCGAATCGCCCTGACCGATCGGGGCGATTCATGAATCGCCCCTACCAGATCTGCCCGGACGCGCCCGTTATCGCGCCAAGAGCGGTCGTCTTTGTGGCAGGCCCGCATGGCGACCAAGCAAGGTGGTACCACGGAAACCTTCCGTCCTTGTGACGTGGAGGTTTTTTGTTGGCTGTCCGCCAACCGGTGACCGCCGTTCGCGTTATCCTTCAACCTCCAACCTTGAACCTGCAACCCATCGAGGTTTTCATGTCCCGTTTCGATCTGCCCAAGACGTACGACTTTGCCGCCACCGAGCAGCGGCTCTATCGCTGGTGGGAGGAGAACGGCTGGTTCAAGCCCGAGAACAGCCGCCAACCCGATGGCAAGCCCTTTGTCATCGCCATTCCTCCTCCGAACGTGACCGGAGTGTTGCACCAGGGACATGCCCTCTTTGTGACGCTTGAGGACCTGATGACCCGGTACCACCGGATGGCAGGGCGGGCCGCCCTCTGGGTGCCCGGCACCGACCATGCGGGCATTGCCACCCAGCTCCAGGTCGAGCGCAAGCTCCGCAACGAAGGCACCAGCCGCGAGGCCATCGGCCGCGAGCGTTTCCTGGAGGAAGCCTGGGCCTGGAAAGACAAACACCATGGCGGCATCGTCGGCCAACTGCGACGGCTGGGGGCGTCGTGCGACTGGGAGCGCGAGCGCTTCACCATGGACGCCGGGCTCAGCCGGGCGGTGATCGAAGCGTTCGTGCGCCTGTACCGCATGGGGTTGATCTACCAGGGCGAGTACATCGTCAACTGGTCGCCAGGTCTGCAAACTGCGGTCAGTGACGTGGAGGTGGAGTACAGCGAAGAGCAAGGCATCCTCTATCACTTCAAGTACCCCGTCGCCGGGGCAAGGCTGGAGGAGGGCCCGGGCGTGGGATACATCCCGGTGGCAACCACCCGGCCTGAGACCATCCTGGGCGACACGGCCGTGGCCGTACACCCCGACGACGAGCGCTACCGCCACCTCATCGGCAAGACCTGCCTGGTGCCGATCGTCAACCGCACCATCCCCGTCATCCATGACACCTATGTGGACATGAGCTTTGGCACCGGCGCCCTCAAGATCACCCCAGGTCACGATCCCAATGACTTTGAGATCGGGCGCCGCCACGGCCTGCAGGTGATCACGATCATGAATCGCGACGCGACGCTCAACGACCAGGCGGGACCTTATGCCGGGATGGAACGTTTCGCCGCGCGCAACAAGCTTTGGGCCGACATGGCCGCCGCCGGGTTGACCCTCAAAGAAGAGCCTTACACGATGCAGGTGCCGCGCGCCCAGCGCGGCGGCGAGATCATCGAGCCGCTCGTCAGCCGCCAATGGTTCCTGAACACCGACCCTATGGCGCAGATGGGTCTGGCCGCCGTGCGCACCGGCCGCATCACCATCGTGCCGGACCGTTTCACCAAGGTCTACTATCATTGGCTGGAGAACCTGCGGCCCTGGTGCATCAGCCGCCAGCTCTGGTGGGGACATCGCATCCCGGCCTGGTATGGGCCCGACGGGCGCGTCTTCGTCGCCCATTCCGAAGCCGAGGCCCAGGCGCTGGCCCACGCGCACTACGGCCAGGCCGTGTCCCTCGCCCAGGACGCCGATGTGCTGGACACATGGTTCAGCTCCGGTCTCTGGCCGTTCAGCACTTTGGGATGGCCCGATGACACCGCCGACCTGCGCCGCTACTACCCGACGGACGTGTTGGAAACGGGATACGACATCCTCTTCTTTTGGGTGGCCCGGATGATCATGATGGGGCTCATGTTTACCAACGACATCCCCTTCCACACGGTCTATCTCCACGGCCTGGTGCGGGACGAGCAAGGGCGCAAGATGTCCAAGACCTACAACAACGTCATCGACCCCATCGAGGTCATGGACAACTACGGTACGGATGCCCTGCGCTTCACCCTGCTGACCGGTTCGACGCCCGGCAACGACATGAACCTGAGCATCGACCGCATCCGGGCCAATCGCAATTTCGCCAACAAGATCTGGAACGCCACGCGCTTCGTGCTCGGCAACCTGCCCGACGATTTCCAGGTCCGCGGCCGGCCGGAGGCGAGTGGTCTCGACCTGCCTGACCGCTGGGTGCTGCACCGCCTGAACCAGGTGACTGCGGACTGCACGCGGCTGTTCGCCGCCTACCAGTTTGGTGAGGCCGGCCGCCAGGCCTATGACTTCCTGTGGGGCGAGTTTGCCGATTGGTATATCGAAGCGTGCAAGCCGCGCCTGCAGGGCAGCACTGCTGCTGGCGGGGATGCCGCCCGCCAGACCCTGGTCTACGTGCTCGACCGCACGCTGCGCCTCCTCCATCCTTTCATTCCTTTCGTGACCGAGGAGCTGTGGCAGCATCTTCCGCATGAGGCCGGCGAGGCGCCCGCCCTGATCGTGGCGGCCTGGCCGGAGCCGCAGCCCGAACATGACGCCCCTGCCGCCGCTGCGGCTTTTGAACGTCTGACGGCGGTGATCGGCGCCATTCGCAACGCCCGCAGCGAGTACAACGTCGACCCGGGCCGCCGGATCGCCGCTGTGATCGACGCCGCCGGTGATGAGTCTGCCTTCCGCGCCCAGAGCGCGGTGTTGGCCACCCTTGCCCGCCTCGATCCCGAACAGCTCCGCTTTGGCGCCGTGCCGGTCGGGGAACCGGGCGCCACCCTGGTGGTGGGGG
The DNA here is from genome assembly GCA_029782215.1 of Chloroflexota bacterium. GTDB lineage: Bacteria > Chloroflexota > Anaerolineae > J102 > J102 > SSF26. The sequence goes on along the minus strand of JAKOVD010000147.1, from coordinate 116,389 downwards.
AGACGACGGTCTTTCTGCCGCTGGGCGCGATGATCGACCTGGAGGCCGAGCGGGAGCGACTGCGCCGGCAGCTTGTCGAGACCGAAGGCCGCATCCAGGGAGCCGAGAACCGGCTTGCCAATCCTGGTTTCGTGGACAAGGCCCCGGCCCAGGTGGTCGAACAAGCTCGCCAGGGACTGGCCGAACTTAAGGCCCAACGCGAGCGGCTGGCCGGCCAGCTTGCCGCTTTGGGCTAGACCGGCGTCAGGGTGCGCCTGGTCTGGGTGTCACATATCCAGGCCAGGCGCTGCCGGAACAGGCGGTCAAGAGCAGCCCGACTGCGCCGGGAAGCGTTGTCTTCTGACCGCATTTGACTGTTTGGTGTGGCCATGATGTACACTTAGAGCGCGTCGCAGCGCTGTTGGCGCGCGCACAGGCACCGGTTCTCTCGCCTTGAACCGATGCCTGTTTGAGGATTGCGTTCTGCTCCTCTCGCCCAGGAGTCAGAACCGCCGTTGTCGAGAGACTGCCACGTCACCCGACAACAGCGCCCACCACTCTGGACGGCATTCTAGCGCGCGAGCGTCAGGAGATCGTCGGGGAGAGGCGCTGTGAGAGGGCCAATACGTTTTTCGGCGTGGATTCTCGCGATTCTCCTCGTTGCGGAGCAGGCGATCATGTCCGGTAATAGTCTTGCGCTTTCGTTCCTGGGGGCGATACAGGTCGAAATGGACGGTGCGGCCGTCCGCGGCATCGAATCGAGCAAGGGGCGGGCCTTACTTGCGTATCTTGCCGTGGAGTCTGACCGGCCCCACAGCCGTGAGTCATTGGCTGCCATGTTCTGGCCCGACCATGGCCAGGAAGCCGCCATGCGCAACCTGCGGCAGGTGATCTATAACCTGCGCCAGGCCCTGGCCAGCGCCGCCGCGAAGGGGGGGACCCTGGAGGCAGGCTCGCAGGCAGCAGGCAGGGAAACAGGGGAAAGAAAGGGGAAGCAGCCCGAGTATCTCGAGGCCACACGGCAAGATGTGCGCTTCAACCGTGACTGCCCGCATACGCTGGACGTGGCCATCTTCAGAGACCTGCTGTCCGCGACGCAGCGCCACCCACACCCGCGCCTGGATAGCTGTCACGAGTGCATCCTCTTGCTGCAGGAGGCCGTCAACCTTTACCGGGGCGAGTTCCTGGCCGGTTTCACGCTGCCCGACGAAGATGCCGAGGTTTTCGAGTTCTGGCTGCGTGTCCAGCGGGACCAACTTGCGCACGAGGCTGTGACCGCGCTGGAGACGCTGGCGACCTTTCACGAGCGCAGGCAGGAGTTCGGCCAGACGATCGCGTACCTCCGGCGCCAACTTGAGATCGCTCCCTGGCGTGAAGAGGGACATCGCCATCTGATGCGGGTGCTGGCAGGATGCGGCGATCGCTCAGCCGCGCTGCAGCAGTATGAGACCTGCCGCAAGGTTTTGTGGGAGCAGATGGCGGCGCCACTGCAGGCGGAGACCGAGGCCCTCCATCAGCAGATCCTGTTCGGCGCCTTCTCCTTTCAGGGGGAGATCGCCAGTAATCCCTACAAGGGCCTGCAGTCGTTTGCCGAACGGGACAGCAGTGACTATGTGGGCCGCGAGGAGGCATTGGTGCGCCTGATGCACCTGGTGACCTCCCGCTCGGTGGTCGTACTGAATGGAAGCTCGGGCAGCGGCAAATCGTCGCTCATCCGCGCCGGTCTGCTGCCGACGCTGCGTGCGGCGGTAACCCGATCGGCGCCAGAGGTCACAGAGCCGGGACAGCGGCGCCAGGACACAATCACCTGGCACGTCATTGATCTCCGCCTGGGGAGCCAACCGCTGGAAAACCTGGCGGCGGCCTTGAGCACCAAACTGGAGCCTCCGATCCCCCCCGGCGTCATGGCGGCCGATCTGCGTACGGGGAAGCGCACGCTCCCCGAGGTGACGCAGGCCATCCTCAGCCGTAATGGAGCCAGTGAGGCAGCAGACGCCAGCACAGGATCCGCGGAAAAACAGAAGATGCTGCTCATCATCGATCAGTTCGAGGAGCTCTTCACCCTAAGTGAACGGCAGCGCATCGACGAGATGCTTGGCATCCTGCTGCCCGAGCCGGCGGCAGAGGCGCCGGGAGACAGCGCGCACACACTGCTCCTCTCCCTGCGCGGCGGCTTTGGCCGCTTCATGCTCAGCCGCCGCGCCCTGGTGGATGCCATGCAGGAGGGGCTGCTGCTGCTGGGCCCGATGAACCGGTCAGACCTGGAGCGAACGATCGTCGAGCCGGCGCGCAACCGGGGTATCTTGCTCGAAGAGGGCTTGACGGAACGGATTCTGACCGATGTGGGCGGCGAGCCTGGCCGCCTGCCGCTGCTGCAGTTCGCCCTGACGCAGCTTTGGGAACGGCGATTCCAGGGGAAACTCACGCACGCCGCCTATGACGCGATCGGGGGCGTCTCCGGCGCCCTTGCCAGATACGCCGATGAAGTCTTTTCGAGCCTGACGCCGGACGAGCAGGTCCGGGCCAAAGAGCTGCTGACCCAGCTCGTGCGGCCAGGGGAGGCCACCGATGACACGAGCCTCCGGGTTACACGCGCGGCCCTCAGCGACGATTACTGGCCGCTGGTGTTGAAGCTGGCCGACGCCCGTCTGCTTGTCATCGACCAGGACGCCCTGGGACAGGACACGGTTGAGCTGGCGCACGAAGCCCTTATTCGCTACTGGGGCCGTCTGCGGGCCTGGTTGGAGGATGATCGCGTCTTCCGCCTCTGGCGACTCCGGCTGGAGACAGCCTACGGTGAGTGGGAACGGGACGGCCGCAGCGATGACATGCTGCTGCGCGGCGGCAACCTGTCGGAGGGAGCGCAGTGGGTGGAGCAGCGTCCTGGTGATCTCCCGCAGCATCTGCTCGACTTCGTGGCGGCCAGCCAACAGGCCTACGACAGCCGGCGGACTGCCGAAGAGGCCCGCAAATTGGAGGCGCTGGCGCAGGCGCAGACCCTGGCCGCGGCGAAAGCGCGCGAGGGAAGACGGCTGCGGCTTTCTGTGACGATATTGGCCGGTGCGCTCGTGCTGGCAGTCGCCGCCATCATCATCGCTTGGAGCCAGCGGGGCGAGGCTCAGCGCCAGGCGAACCGGGCCCAGGCAGCGGAGGCGACGGCCGAGGCCCGCCGCGACCTGGCAGAAAGCGCCTTGCTGGCCGAAAAGAGCGCCCGCACCGACGCCGAAGCGCAGCAGCGCATCGCCCAGGATGCCCTGCTCAGGGCCGACGCCAACCAGCAGCAGGCAGAAGCGGCTCAGCGCGAGTCTCAGGTCCAGGCACGTCTGGCGCTGGGCAGAGAGTTGAGCGCCAACGTGGCGAACCTGCAGAATGGCCAACCGGACCTGGCGCTGCTGTTGGCCCTGGAGAGCGACAAGCTGCTGGATGACGTGGCCGATCGCAACCGGCTGCTGACGTCCTTCTCCTTCTACTATCCTCTGCTGGCCAAAGTGCTGCATGGCGCCAGCGTCGCCGTGCTCGATGCGTCCTTCTCGGCAGACAATCCGGACGTCATCGTGGGCCTGGCTGAAGCTGGCATCTGGCGATGGAATGAGGCGACGGGCCAGGCCTTGGGTCAGAGTGTGGCCTTTCCGCAGCGAACGCTGGTGAGCGCCCTGGCCCCAGGCGGCCAACGCGCCGTCACGGCCGAGGGTGAAGACCTGGTACTCTGGCATGCAGAGACAGGGGAAGTTCTGGCCCGACTAAAAGGCCACACCAGCCCTGTGCAGCACGTGGCCTTCTCCACCGATGGCTCACGGCTGGGCTCGACAGACCAGGAGGGAACGCTCATCCTGTGGGACGGCGCCAGCGGACGGCAGCTCAGACGCCTGCCTGGTTTCGGCTCGGGAGGCCTGGCGTTGGGGCCGGGTGGAAGGTTCCTGGCCATCTACGGCCATCTTGCGGACCCCACGGGCATCGAGATCTGGAACCTTGACAGGGACGCCAGGGTGGCGGGACCGGTCTACGGGCACGAGGCGACTATCGAGAGCATCGGCTTCAGCCCCGATGGTTCCCGCCTGGTGACGGCCAGCGATGACCGGACGGTGCGGCTGTGGGATGGGCGTACAGGCGAACCCATCGGCGAGCCGCTCAGTGGGCACACCAGCCCTGTCGCCGTCGCCAAGTTCAGTCCAGACGGGCGTGTGGTGGCCTCGGGGGGCGCAGACAACCAGGTCCTTCTTTGGGACTTGGCCAGCGGCAAGACGCTGGGGGCGCCGCTGCGCGGGCACCCGAACTGGGTGCGCAGCCTTGCCTTTGACGCCGCGGGGCGCAGCCTGATCTCCGGGGATGCCGGGGGGCAGGTGAACCTGTGGGACCTGAGCCGCCGTAAGGAGCTCCAGGGACACAAGGGCCGCGTGCGCGAGCTGGCGCTCACCGCCGACGGGCAAACGCTGTTCACCTCCAGCTATGACAAGACCGTGCGCGTGTGGGATCCTGAGACAGGCGACCTTCGCAGCACCCTGGCCACGGAACATTCCCATCCGATCATGGTGTTGAAGGTCAGTCCTGACGGGCGCACATTCACCACGGGCGATGCCAGCGGTCATTTCATGATCTGGGATGCGGCCACGCTGCAGCCTCTGCATCCACTGGCGCAGGCCGGCAGCGGCGAGATCCTGGCGGCCGCCTACAGCCCTGACGGCCGCCTGCTGGTCCTGGCCGGCGCCGATGGCGGCCTGACGGTCTGGGATGTCGCCTCAGGGCGGCGCCTGGCAGCCCAAGCCAAGGCGCACGATGGCTATGTCTTCTGCCTGGCTTTCAGCCCGGACGGCGCGCTGCTGGCGTCAGGGGGCGGCGACGACGTGATCAAGTGGTGGGATGTGTCAAAGCTCGGCGAAGGTGGGGAAGCGGCGCTGGTCGAGGTGGGACAGCCCAGCACCGGGCACACCGGCTGGGTGACGAGCCTGGCGTTTGCGCCGGACGGGAAGACCCTGATCTCGGGCGGCGCCGATCCGGCGATCCGCTTCTGGAATGTGATAACGCACGAGGCATCACGTGCGCCTTGGCGCGAGCATCTGCAGACGGTTTGGGACATCGAGCTTGGCGCCTGGAAAGGTCAGCCTGTCCTGATTTCGCTGGGGTACGACGGCACCGTGCTTTGGCAGGACCTGGGCACCGGAGCGGTGCTTGGCCCGGCATTGGCTGCCGCTGGAGAGACTGTCACCCTCGCCGTCGATCCGCAGGGTACAGCATTTTACCTGGGCAGCGCTGGAAATACCGCGCAGGCGTGGCACCTGCCGCCCACGGATTGGCAGGATTGGGCATGCCAGCTTGCCAACCGTAACCTGACGCCCGAGGAATGGCGCCAGTACCTGCACAACGAGAACTACCGGAAGACCTGCCCCAGCCTGCCCTAAGCCGGCCCAGCGACCTGCCGCGCACCCTGGCTGGCGCTGGTCACAAAGGCGCTTCCGGGCAGGCCGGTGGCCGCACGGTAGCGCGCGATGATGGTCTCCGCCGCTCCCTCAGCGGCGGCGGGGAGAACCAGGGCGATGGCGCAGCCGCCGAAGCCGGCGCCGGTCAGGCGGCCGCCGAGCACGCCGGGCGTCGCCAAAGCCAGGTCGACGAGTGTGTCCAGCTCGCGACTGCTGACCTGGTAGTCATCCCGCAGGCTGGCGTGTGACGCCACCATGTAGGAACCCAGGCGCGCCATGTCGCCGCTCCGGAGCGCCTCTGTGCTTGCCAGGACGCGCTCGTTTTCCGACACGATGTGACGCGCACGCTGCAGTTCGTTGGGCGCCAGGCGATCGGCGGCAGCCTCAAGCATGGCCGGGCTGACGTCGCGCAGGGCGGTGATGTCCGGATAGGCTGCCTGGAGCTTGTGAACGGCCGCCTCACACTCCGCCCGGCGCTGGTTGTAGGCCGAAGCCGCCAGGGAGCGGGGGGCGGCGCTGTCGAGCACCAGGAAGCGTACCCCTGCCGGGACCGGGACGGCGGTGGTGGCCAGCGACCGGCAGTCGATGAGCAGGGCGTGACCGGCTTCGCCTGCGGCCGAAATGAGCTGGTCCATGATGCCGCAGTTGACGCCGACCCACCGGTTCTCCGCCTTCTGGCACAGCCGCGCCATCCTGACCGGGTCCCAGAACAGGTTCGAAACGGTCGCAAAGGCCCGCGCTGCCGCCAGCTCGATGGCCGCCGACGAAGACAGCCCGGAGCCCACGGGGACGTCTCCGGCCACGACGCCATCCCAACCACCCAGGGTCAAGCCCGCTTCGCCCAGCGCCCAGGCCACACCCTTGACGTATTCCGCCCAACTGTGGCCTTCGTTCCGGAAGTCATCGAGGGAAAACGCCTTTGACTGGTCGAAGTCGAGAGAGTGGAGGTGCACCAGGCGGTCAGCGCGCGGCCGGAGCGCAATCCACACGGCGCGGTCGATCGCCATTGGCAGCACAAAGCCGTCGTTGTAATCGGTGTGTTCGCCGATCAGATTGACGCGGCCCGGTGCGGCGACCCACCAGCGCGGCGGCTCGCCGTAACGAGCGCGAAAAGCCTGGCTGACCTGTTCCTGGACCTTCATGGCTATCTCCCCGACGGTGGCGCCGGACTGTTCTTGTAGTGGACCTCTGGCAGGGCGCGCAGCCGCTCGGCGGCTTGCTCCGCGGTCAGGTCGCGCTGTGGCTCCGCCAGCATTTCGTAGCCCACCATGAACTTCTTGACTGTGGCCGAACGCAGCAGGGGCGGGTAGAAGTGGGCGTGGAGCTGCCAGTGGGCGAAGGCGCCGGCGGTGGCGGCGCCGCCGGCCTCGGGACCGGTGGGAGCGCCGTGCCAGCCCATCGAATAGGGAAAGGAGGTCTCGAACAAATTGTCATAACGGGTGAGCAGGCGCTTGAGGATAGCGGCCAGGGCATCGCGCTCCTCACCGTCAAGATCGGGAAGGCGCAGCACATGGCGGCGCGGAAGCAGCAGGATCTCAAACGGCCACACCGCCCAGTAGGGCACCATTGCCACCCAGGCTTCGTTCTCGACCACAAGACGTTCCCGGCGTTCGCTTTCGATCGCCAGGTAGTCCACCAACAAGGGGGAGCCGTGGGCGTCGAAGTAGGCTTGCTGCTGGCGATCTTCCTTGGCCGGCTCATGGGGCAGCGCCTCGCCCGCCCACACCTGGCCGTGGGGATGGGGATTGGAGCAGCCCATCACCTCGCCTTTGTTCTCGAACACCTGCACCCAACGGTAGGTCCGGCCCAGGTCGCCGACCTGGGCCGCCCAAACGTCCACCACCTGGCGGATATCTGCCACCTCCATTTCCGGCAGGGTCAGATCGTGCCGGGGGGAAAAGCAGATGACCCGGCACGTGCCCGGCTCACTCTGGGTGGTCAGAAGGGGGTGTTCGGTGGCAGGGGCCGGGGGAGTGTCCGGAAGAAGCGCCGCGAAGTCGTTCGTGAAGACATAGGTGCTGGCGTAGCTTGGGTTCTGGTGACCGCCAGCGCGCGCGTTGCCGGGGCAGAGATAGCAGGTGGGATCGTACGACGGGCGGGTCTCCTGAGGGGGGCGTTCCACCTGGCCCTGCCAGGGGCGTTTGGTGCGATGGGGCGACACCAGCACCCAGTCGCCGGTCAAAGGATTGTAGCGCCGGTGGGGATGGTCGAGAGGATTGAAGTGCATGGTGATCGGGACAGCGAAAGAAGAAAGCGCGCCGCAGTGAGCCTGCTCAGGCCAAATCCTAGCCGAGGGTTTCACGGTTGGCCAAACAGACGCCGGCCTGCTCGCCCCGTGCCGCCCCGTGCCGCAGGCCTGACGCGTCCACGAGCACGCCGGCGGGAGTGGCCGGCGTGCTCGTGGAGCGGTGAAGGGCGTTTCCCTATTTGTCGGTGTGGAGATGTTTATCGAGTTGGCGCTTCAGCAAGTAGAGCGCCACAACGGTCACGGCAATGGCGGCAATCGCCACGACCATGGCTTCACGCCGGAAGATGGTCTCGTGGATGGCGGCTTCGGCGCCTGCCTTGGCCTTGGTGGCGGCTTCGGTTGCCTTGTTCGTCAGATCGAAGACCTGGTCGACATTGAGGTTGTGCTGGGTGGCCCGAGCCGTCACGAGCTGGGTGTTGGCATTCTGCAGGAGGCCCTCCTCCGCCGAGACCAACATGCCCCGTTCGCTGGCAGCCTTGATGCTGGCGTCGGCCTCCTCGTACGCCTTGGCTGCCTTCTGGATGAAATCGTAGGTTTGCGTCACCTTGAAACCGGTCGGCGAGTCCTGAGGGTGGCACGAGCCACAGTGCCTGGGTCCGGTTCCCAGGAACATCTCTTCGCTCGGCTGGCTCACATCATGGTTGCCGTGGCATGTGACACATTTCGGACTGCTGGTCGCCTCCGCTTTGGCATGGGGGCCTTTGCGATAGTGATCCTGGGTCGCTGAGTGGCAGGTCCCGCAGACATTGGAGACTTCGTTGACGCCCGGAGGGGCGGCGCCGTGCGTGCCATGGCACGAGGCGCACGTGGGCGCCCGCAGATCCTGCTTATCGAGCAGCGCTGTGCCATGGACGCTCGGACGATAGAGCTCGTACTGGTTGGTCGGGATGCCGTAGGGCTGCATCAAGGTCTTGTCCGAATGGCAGCCAGAGCAAAGGGTGGGCACATTGGTCGGATAGACCGTGGCGCCGGGGTCATCCTTCTTCAGAATCTCGTGGCCGCCGTGGCAGTCGTAGCAGGTGGCGACGTTGGTGTCGCCTTGGGCCAGCCGGGAGCCGTGGGTGCTCTGCAGATACTGGGCGTATTGATCGGTGGGAAGATCATACTGGCGCATCAGGTTGACGTCGGCGTGGCAGCTCGCGCACTGGGCGGGGATATCGGCCTTGGCCGGTACACCAATGTAGCCGGCCGCCGGGGACATCGCCTCGTCGACGGTCTGGCCGGAAGGGTTGCCGCCGTGACAGTCGGCGCAGCTCACGTTGCGTTCGGAGTGCACACTGCGTTTCCACTGTTCGACCATTTCAGCCTGTTTGCCGCCCAGACCCGCATGGCATTCGACGCAGGTATCCACCCCCTCTTGGGCGGGTGGATGGGCGATCGGAGTGGGGACCGGCACGCTGGGCGCCACCGCCGCGGCGGCGCCACCGCTGGCGGGGTGATGGCAGCCCTGGCACATGTCGCTGGTGCGACCGGCGTGGTCCGCAGGGAAGGCGGGCGCTCCGCCAACGCCCTTTTCGTGACAGGCAACGCAATCACTCCGTCCGTCCAGCGTATGGGGAATGGCGGGCGGTCCACCGGACGCAGCCGGCGCCGCAGGTGTGGCTGATGTGGCGGGCGCTTCTTCGGCGCCTCCCGGCTGGTGACAGGCCTGGCACATGTCGCTGGTGCGGCCGGCGTGATCGGCTGGGAAGGGCGGCGCGCCGGCGACGCCTTTCTCATGGCAGGCGACGCAGTTCTCGCGACCAATCAGGGTGTGGGGAATCGCGGGGGGTTGGCCGGGGGCGGCGCCGCCGGCCGCAGGAATGTGGCATTCAATGCAGTTCTCACGGCCCTGCAGCGTGTGGGGCACGGCCGGCGCTCCGCCTGCCGCCGGCGCTGGCGTGGCCGCCGCCGGCACGTGGCAGTTGCGGCAGAGCTCGTTGGTGCGGCCGGCGTGATCGTCGGGAATGCGAGGAACGCCGACGATGTTGCGACTGTGGCAGAGCAGGCAGTTCTCGCGAAACTGGATCGGGTGCGGGATCTGAGGCGGTCCGCCCTGGGCGCCCGAGGGGCTCAGGGCAGGACTCAAGGCATGGGCCATCCAGACGAACACGAAGACGACAAGCACCTGCGCAAGCTGGCGAAAGGTTGGTGTTTTCATCGCTCAGTTCCTGCCCTTAGCGGCCTAGGCCCGCCACCCCCAGATGGTAAAGACGATGATGCCGATCATGACCAGGACCCCAAGAGTGACGGCGATAGGTCTGCGCCGGGGACTGGCGTTGGGATTGCGATCGATGAAGGGTAAGAGCAGCAGGAACACCCCACCGAGGATGGGCAACATGATGCCGACGATACGCGGCACCACCTTGAGGGCTTGATAGAGGAAGAGGAAGTACCACTCCGGCTTGGTATGTTCCGGTGTGCGCAGCGGGTCAGCCGGCGCCTCAAGGCCGGCCGGGACAAGCGAAACCAGGATGATCAGAAGCCCCAGCATGACGTACCAGGCGATGACCTCGTCGAGCACATAGTTGGGAAAGAAGGGCAGCAGCTTCTTGGGCTTGGCTTCGGGCTCGGGAGCGGCCTTGTTGCCTTCCCCATCGCCGGCGGTGACATCCCGATCGGGGTCCGCCAGGCCGGTTTGGTGGACCAGGGTGATGTGGATGACAAGCGCCGCTGCCAGTGTAAGCGGCAGCATGAGCACATGCATACCGAAGAAGCGGCTCAGGGTCCGGGCCGTGATGTCGGTGCCGGCGCGCAGGAACATGAGCAGATCCTTCCCGACAGCCGGCACGGCGCCGGCGATCTCGCTGCCGACCGTGGTGGCCCAGTAAGCTCGTTGATCCCAAGGGAGCAGGTAGCCGGTGAACCCAAATGCCAGGGTGAGGCCCAGCAAGGCGACGCCCATCATCCAGGTGACCTCGCGTGGTTTCTTGTAGGCGCCCTGGAAGAAGACCCGCAGCAAGTGGAACACACAGAAAAGGATCATGAAGTTGGCGCTCCAGGCATGGATGCTGCGAATGAGCCATCCGAAGCGCACCTGGTTCATGATGAAGAGAATGCTGTCATAGGCCGTGTCGGGCGTGGGCTGGTAGTAGATCGCCAGCAGGGTGCCCGTGATGGCCTGAACTCCGAAGAAGAAGAGGGTGATGCCGCCAAAATAGAAGGTGCGGGCGTTGCTGGGGATCACGACGTGCAACAGAGCGTTCATCAGCGACGTCAACTGATATCGCTCATCCAGCCACTGCCATATACGCATCGGTATCGGTTGTCTTGCTTCCATCGCGTGTTTCTCCCGGTGCTTTACGATAGGGCTGCTCAGGCTGAGCCTTCGCCCACATAGACGGCGCCGCTTTCAACCGCGACGGGAAGCTCAGACAACGGGGAGGGAGGGGGTCCCGAAATCACTGCGCCGTTGGCGGGATTGAACCGGCCGTCGTGGCAAGGGCAGAGAATGACCTGGCGGCGCTGGTCCCACTCAACGACGCAACCCAGGTGAGTGCAGATGGCGGAAAAGCACTTAAGCCCGCCCTGTGCGGTGTTCACCACGATGACGGGCTTGTCGTTGACGGGTACGACTTTGCCTTGGCCAACCGGAAAGTCCTGCGTAGTTCCCACCTGCGTGCGTCCGCCCGCGCCTGAGGCTGCCCGGCTGGGTGGCCAGACGTAGCCGGCGATCGGCGTCAGCACACCCGCTGCGGTGGCGACGACCGAGAAGCCGAGCAAATAGTAGACGAAGCGGCGCCGCGACACTTCGGGGCCGGAAGCGCCGGCGTCGTCATCGGGGTGGTGCTCCTGCTCTTTTTCTACCATGAGTTCTTGTCCGTGGGGGCTGTTGGCGACAGCGATGAGAGGCTGCAGACGGAAGACGGTATTGGGCTTTTGCCTCTATTTGGGCTTTGAGTTTTGTCCCCGATGCGGCTGGCCGCCTCCTCGCCGCCAGCGCCGCCTTCACATCCGGCTGATCCACCACACCCCCCAGAAGGGGCTGCGCGGCAGTCGGTAAACCACTTTTCTGTTCCGCTTCAAAAAAGCGCAACGAGAGCAAACTATGGGAAGATAGAATACCGAAACTCTGACCTCTGTCAAGTCTGATGGTGGTTCGCGCCAACATGTCCTCGCCGTGGGTGGTTCCTGCCGGCGTCTTGGCAGGCACGGACTTTTCTCATGACAGCCTTTTCATGTAGGTGTCATCTAGGGCGGTCATTCTCATTTGCAGTTTCACTAACTGACATAGATCATAGACAGACGACCTCACGAGGGTGCATAATTCATCTTATCCCACTGTCCGCCCATGCGTTCTTAATGTCTCTACCCTCATCCCGCAGGCGTCAGGCTGTCATCCTCGTCTCATTTGTCGTCTTCTCGCTGCTCCTGTTGAGCAGTTGTCGTAGGGGCGCGCCGACGCCGGAGCCGACGCCAACACCCACGCCATTTGTGGCGCCAACACCACCGCCCAGCGCTGCCGAGAAGGGTTTGGGGCCAGCGCCGGTGACGAGCCTGGACTACGTGCACAAGCCGTTTGGGGATGGCGCTTGTGGGGCATGCCACGATCTGCAGGGACCAGACCCGACCAAGCTTTGGGGGGATGTCGACAACGTCTGCCGGCAATGCCACTGGCAGGATGTGCCTGACCCGAACAAACCCGTTAAGTACCAGCATCAGCCCTATAGTCAGGGCAAATGCCTCGACTGTCACCTGCCTCACGCGGGTCCTAACGCCAAACTGCTTGTCAAGGCGCCGTCGGAACTGTGCAACGGCTGCCACCAGGACCACGGCAAGATCGTCGATCAGAACCATCCCAGCGTGGCCAAGGGTGAATGCAACCTCTGTCACCTGGCGCATGGCTCTGACCAGCCGGCGATGATGCGGGCGCCGCAGCGGGAAGTCTGCGGCACCTGCCACAAGGATCAGATTGATCCGAACATCAGCGCTGCCGCCCACGCCAACGCCGAGGAGATCCAGTGCAGCCAGTGCCATGACCCGCACAATGCGGCGAAAGAGCTGCCGAAGATCACCCGTGAGCTGTGCGTGACCTGTCACGACAAGCTTCCCGACGCGGCCAACCTGAAGCACCCGCACCAGCCCTATGCGGACGGGCGCTGCTCTGACTGCCATCCCAGTTTCCATAAGAACCCCGATTATCCCATCCAGTCCGCCACGCAGTCCGAAGCATGCAACAAGTGCCACACAGATCATAAGGAAGTGGTGGACCAGACCCACCCGAGTGTGGCCAAAGGCGAATGTCTGCTCTGCCACGACGGCCACGGCAGTGACCAGCCCCAGCAGCTTGTCAAGCCCGAGGATGAGATCTGTAAGAGCTGCCATGCCGGCAAGTTCGACGCCACGGCCACATTTGCCTCACACCAGGCGGACAAGCTGCCTGCCTGCACCTCCTGCCACAGCCCGCACGCACCCAAAGAGACCGGTCGCAACGTCTCCATTGCCTGCGCCACCTGCCACAAGGACCTGATCACGGGCAACAGCCAGCACATGCCGGTCAAAGAAGGTGAGTGCAAGAGCTGCCATCCCCAGTTCCACGGCGATCAGCCAGCCAAGCTGGCGGCAGTGTCGACGAAGTGCACCGACTGCCACAAGCTCGACACAGGGCCGGTGAAGCATCCGCCCTACCAGACCGGTGAGTGCGAGTCCTGCCACAAGCCCCACGCCAGCTCCCAGGTGCACCTGTTGGCGAAGGCACCCACACAGCTTTGCGGCGCCTGTCACAAGGACAAGGTCGCCAGCTTCGCCACCAGCAAGCACGCGACCCGCGTGCCCGATCAATGCGCGGCGTGCCATGTGGCGCACAACGGGACGAACGACAATCTGCTCATGGCCCGGGCGAATGCCGTCTGCGAAGGCTGCCACAAAGACCTCCCGCATGGCTTCCACCCGGTGAGCGGCGGCAAAGACCCCGTTCGCGGCGGCGAGCTGAGCTGCGTCAGTTGTCACAACCCGCACGGCACCTCCAATCCTGCCGACCTGCGGGCCAGCGGTGATGCGCTCTGTCTAAGCTGCCATCAGTTCAACCAACCCCCTGTCGCCCAGAGGCAGCAGTAGCACGCCCGTTACGAATGCCTATGAAACGGCTCATCCTCTTCCTGATTTCCGTCGTCGTCCTGGTGTTGTTGGTTGGGGGCAGCGGTGTTCCTGTGACGGACGCCCTCCCGGGCGCGCCCTTCAATCCTCACGGCAACTACAGCACCAAGACCAATAACTGCATGACCTGCCACCAGCCGCACAAGACGGTGACCAGCCCGCAGGCGGCCTGTGCCGGCTGCCATCCCAAGGTGCAGACGCACGTGCAGCAGGCCTGCGCTGACTGCCATGATCCCCACGGCCAGTCGACGAGCAACGCCGATTTCATCCGGCCCGTGATCAACGGCAAGCAGGTCAGCTTCAATGGCAAGAACTTCGATACGACGGGGGATTCGATCTGCCGGGTCTGCCACACGACGACACAATTCCAGACATCCAGCCCTGCCAGGAAGACGCACTACGAGCAGCAGCAGTGCACCAAATGTCATCCGCACAGCGCCGGGTTTAACCCTGCTCCCGCCTGCAACGCCTGTCACGGCTATCCTCCTGACACCGGCGCCCACAGCCGGCACTTTGAAAAGGACCTGAAGCTCGCCTGCACTGACTGCCATCCCAAGGTGTCCACGCTGGTCGACGGCGGCCATCGCAATGGCTACGTCAACTTCAAGGACGACAAAGGCCGCGCCAACCTGGGCAACACCGGCGTCTGCAATGAATGCCACGGCAGCCCGCCGGGCATCTCGCAGGCCAAGGCCATGTGGAAGGAAGGCGGACCCATCGACTGCATCGGCTGTCACAACAGTGTGCAGCCAAGCATCATCAACGACGAGAGGGCGCCGGGCGTGGACCTCTACTGGACCAAGAACGGCCACGGCAAGGGAGCGGACCAGGGGCGTGACCTCGACTGCCGCGCCTGCCACAACCCGGACGCGCCGCACCTCAACCTGAAGACGCCCGATATGCGGCTGTGGACGGACGCCCCGGCCCTCTGCGCCCGCTGCCATGCCGATCCTGCCCGCGCTGGCCTGGACGTCAGCACGCACGGCAACCAGGGTTACAGCAATGCCACACAGAAGCCCTTCAGCGAGCAGTGCGTCAACTGCCACAATCCTCACGGCAGCCCCAACCTGTTCGCCATCAAAGAGGTGGTCAACGGCAACCGGGTTTACTTCCTGAGTCTCACTGGCGAAAACAGCTTCGACACCCCCAACAATGACAACACGCGCGACATCTGCGCCACCTGTCACACGACCACGGCGCACAATCGCGTGCCCAGCAACCAGGCCACGAATCCGCATTACGAAGGTCAGAATTGCACCACCTGTCATAAGCATGAGACCGATGGCGACCCGAAGACGGCCGACGCCTTTATGCCCTCGGGCGGCTGTATTGAGTGCCACAAGAGCGCACAGGACAACGGCGACAATGTTCCCCCTGGTGGGCGTCCGCCAGTCACACCTGACTTCAGCGCCCGCAGCCATCACATCATGGGCGAGCTGAAGGATTCGCAGTGCGTTGTGTGCCATGACCAGAGCACCCACGGTGACGGCTACGTAGACCTGAAGCAGCCTGATGGCGGCGCCAACGTCCGCTTCATCGAAGCCAGCGATGCGGACTTGACGCCGATCTGCCAGGGCTGCCATGACACGGATGGCGCCACCAAGACGTACGCCAAGGGCGGCGATCCCTTCAACCCCTTTGCCGACGGCGGCAATCTGCACGATCTGCCTTGGACCAGCACCCACAGCAATAAGGGTTTCCACGGCGCCGAGGAAGGACCCTTCCAGGAAACCTGCAACGACTGCCATAACGGCCACGGCAGCAGCAACCTGGCCATCATTCTCACCCAGATCAACGGCAACAGCATCCAGTTTACCTCGCGCACCGGCGCCAACAGCTTCGACGACCCGAACAAGGACGACCACAACGATCTTTGTGCGACGTGCCATATCGGCAGGACCAGCGTCCATCCCGGCGGCGATCATCGTCCCGCCGGCGACCTGGACCTGCGCGGGACCGACTGCACGACCTGCCACCTGCACGACGCCAACAACGATATCAGCACGGCCGATGCCTTCATGCCCTCGTGCAGCGCCTGCCACGGCCAGCCTCCGCCCCCTGCTGGTCGCCCCGACTACGTGCTCAACGAGAACCTGACGCCACACCAGATTCATGCGGGTTCGGCCCAGGGCCAGTATGGCCAGCCTTGCAGCACCTGCCATGACCGCCTGAACCCGGCATACACCGGACACGTGACCGAACCGGCAAGCTTCCAGGATGTGTTTTTCAGCGGCCAGGTGTCGGCGGGCAGCTACGATCGGGCCAGCCGCACCTGCAACACGGTCGGGTGCCACAGCAACGGCAACCCTGTCGGCGGCACGATGGTCTACCAGAAGCCGGTGTGGGGCGAGAACAAGCACCTGAGCTGCGCCGGCTGCCACGGCGATCAAAGCAGCCTCAAGACCGGCAGCCACGGCACCCACCTGGCGCCGCAGTACAGCGACCGCGGTGGTAATTCGATCGGCTGCTATGAGTGCCATGCGGCGGACGCCAAGAACAACGACAACAACGCCATCGCCAATACGGCCCTGCACGTCAACTTCGCCAAGGATGTTAAGTTCGACCTGACGGATATCTGGGGCAAGGTCGATGGCACCACATTCAATGCCGGCACCCGCGCCTGCGCCAACAGCTTGTGCCATTCGGATGGCGCCGCCAGTCGCGAACAGCCCGGTACGCCCAAGTTTTCGTCTCCCCAGTGGGGTAATTTCAGCAGCGGCGCCTGCGGCAGCTGCCACGGTGTGACCCCGCAGACACTGACCACCGGCGCCCATGCCCGCCACTTCGACGCCTCCAACCAGGGTCCAGGCATCACCTCCTGCGATGCCTGCCATGCACCGTTCACCGCCAGCACACACGTCGACGGCAAGGTCGAGTTCAAGGACGGCCAGACCCTCTCACAGACAAGTGCCTGCAACGAGTGCCACAGCCCTGACGGCGGCATCGACGGCGTGGCCGAGGCTCGCGGCAAGTGGGCCAAGGACACTCCGGTGAGCTGCGAGGGTTGTCACGACGAGCAGCCTGCCGTGGTCAAGGGAGTGGCGGCACCCAACGTGGCCGGAAACAACAGCAGCTATGGGTTCAAAGTGACCGGCCATGGCCGTGTGGGCTTCACCTGCGATGTCTGCCACGTCAAGTCCGCCGACAGCAATCACTTCGACGGCGTCGCAAACAGCTACAACGCCGCCGCCGATAACTTCGCCCAGACGCGCTGGATCGCGGCCGGCAGCCTCAACATCCCGATCACGGCAGGCGAGTCCTACCAGAGGGCCAACTACAGCCTGTGCATGATGTGCCACCAGGAGCCTGCGCTGGTGGGCCTGGCGGAAGGCTACAGCAATGCCCTCTTCACCCACAGCAACCCGCCGCCGGACGGCTATCCACTGGCGGTCAACTCCGTGGTGACTCGCTTCCGCAACGAGCGCGTCGAGGGCTTCAACTTCGGCAACGTGAAGGCGAATATCCACTGGGATCACCTGGACATGAACCAGGTGAACTGGGACAGCGACGGCAACGGCAGCCCCGACTCCAAGCCATCCTGTTTCGTCTGTCATGATCCACACGGCGTGAAGTCGGTGGCGGGCGACACGGTCTACCCGTCGATGACCTACGCCGACATCGGCATCACCCATGGTCAGGACGCCATCGACGCCTACGGTGAAGTCACCAAGACCGACTACAAGTCGCGGTGCACGAACTGCCACCCCAGTGCCGGCATCCGCTACTATCGGCCCTAGCCCCTCTGTCCAGACCCTAACGAGTCATGCCCCGGAAACTCGCCTTCTCCCTCTTGCTGGCCATTCTCGTCCTCTTTGCCGTCATGGCAGGCGCCCAGGCCCAGGGCGGTGGTGGTCAGACGACCGACGCCGACGCCCAGTGCCTTGCCTGCCACGGCATCAAGGGGCGTGAGTACACGCTGCCCAGTGGTGAGACGCTGTCCCTCTACGTGGATGCCGAAACCTCGCACAACTCGGTGCACGGCCAGAAGGGCATTCCCTGCACGGGATGCCACACCAACATCACGGGCTACCCGCACCCGGCCTTCACGGCCCAGACCCAACGCGACTTTCAGCTTCAGATGTACGAGACCTGTCGCCAATGCCATGACGAGCAGTACCAGGCGACGCTGGACTCCATGCATACCAAGGCCCTGGCTGGCGGCAACCGTAACGCCGCCATCTGCACAGACTGCCACGGCTCGCATGACATCACCGCGCCCAATGTGCCCCGCGAGAAGATCTCGCTGACGTGTAGCAAGTGCCATTCCGCCATCTTCGAGGAGTACAAGGACAGCGTGCATGGCGCTGCTCTCATGGAGGACGGCAATCCCGACGTGCCGACCTGCATCGACTGTCACGGCGTGCATTCCATCTCCGACCCGACGACGGCACAGTTCCGCCTGAAGTCTCCCGAGGTCTGCGGGAAATGCCATCGTGATGCCGCCATCATGAGCAAGTACGGCATCTCGACCGATGTGTTCAACACTTATGTGGCCGACTTCCACGGCACCACGGTGACCATTTTCGAGCGGCAGTCTCCCGACCAGGCCACCAACAAGGCGGTGTGCTTTGACTGCCACGGTGTGCACAACATCAAGGCGGTTAACGACCCCGAGGCCAGCGTGGTCAAGGAGAACCTGCTGGTCACATGCCGTAAGTGCCATCCTGACGCCGACACTAACTTCCCGGCTTCCTGGACCAGTCACTACATACCTGACACCAAGCACGAGCCGCTGGTTTACTACGTCAATTTGTTCTATACCCTTCTCATTCCGGGTGTCATCGGCTTCATGATTGCCTTTGTCTCGCTTGATGCTTTGCACCGTATCTGGTTGCGTGTGCGGGGCCGTTTCAGCAAGGAGGCGGCGCATGAGTGATGCCCGCCGCGGCGAACCCGCCCGCCCCAACCCGGTCGCACCGGAAGCGCCGCCCGCTGTAACTCCAGCGGCCCAGGCTGCTCCGGTGAAGCGCAGCAAGTACGTGCGCTTCTCGCTCAGCGATCGCGCGGAGCACTTTCTGCTGCTGACGTCGTTTTCGGTGCTCGTCATCACCGGCGTCCCCCAGAAGTTCCTGCCGGCAGGCTGGGCGGAGTTCATCATCAGCCTGTTTGGCGGCATTGAGAATGTGCGTGTCATCCATCGCATTGCCGCCACCGTCCTGATCCTGGAAAGCGTCTACCATGTCTTCGCCGTGGCCTACAAGCTGTTTGTGCTGCGGCGCTCACCCTCCATGATTCCGCTTCCCAAGGATTTCGTCGACTTCCTGGTGACGGTCCGCCACAATATGGGCTTGGGCCGGCAGCATCCCAGGTACGACCGTTACAATTTTGAAGAGAAGCTGGAGTATTGGGCGGTCATCTGGGGCACCCTGGTCATGATCGCCACGGGCTTCATGCTTTGGAATCCGATCTTGACCACGAGGTTCCTGTCGGGGAGCCTCATTCCTGCGGCCAAGGCGGCGCATGGTGGGGAGGCGCTCCTGGCCTTCCTGGCCATCGTGGTCTGGCACGTGTGGGGCGTCCACATCCGCACGTTCAACAAGAGCATGTTCACGGGGACCCTGACCCGAGAGCAGATGGAGCACGAACATGCGCTTGAGCTGGAACGCATCGACAGCGGGCTGCAGCGTCCTCTCCCTCCCCGCGAAACCATACGCCGCCGCCGCCGCGTTTTCATTCCCATCGCCGTGATGCTTTTTTTCGCAACCATTCTGGTTGCCGTCTTCCTACTGACCTATGAGAAGACGGCCATCGCCACCGTGCCGCCGGCTCCCGACCGCGGCCAGGTGTATACGCCGGCGACGCCGACCCCTGAGCGCCCGAAGGAAGCCCTGAGCCGGGGCAAGGCGATGGCCGTGCCCCACGAGATTCCCGGCCGCGAGAACTGCCTGTCCTGTCATGGGCTGGGATCCATCAAGCCCTTCACCGTCGTCCACGCTGATCTCAGACTGGGCAATGACAGTTGTCTGGGCTGCCATCCTGTCATCACCACGACGCCGCCCAACGCAGCTGCCGGACAACCGGCCGGGGTGCCGAGCTTCGCCGCCGACATCCTGCCCATTTTTCAGCAGCGCTGTGTGGCGTGCCACAACGCAACGGCCACGCTCGACCTGACCTCCTATGCGTCGCTGATCAAAGGCAGCGCCAAAGGTCCGGTGATCCTTCCCAAGGATGCCGCCGGGAGCCGTTTGCTTCAGTTCCAGTCATCCACGCCCCTGGCAGATCATCCCACCCGTCTGACAGAGCAAGAACAAGCTCTAGTGCGCGCCTGGATCCAGGCCGGAGCACCAGAGAACTGAAAGGAGAAAAATCGCTATGATTCGAAGAGCCGTCAATTGGACGAAGCAGCACTGGAAGCTTGCGCTTGGCCTGGTGTTCAGCCTCGCCGTGATCGGCATCGTGGTGTTTGTGGTGGGTGTGACCGTGTGGGAATACACGAACAGCACCCAGTTCTGCGGCACCACGTGCCATACGATGCCGCCGGAGTTCGCAGCCTACGAGCGGTCACCTCACGCACGCGTGGCCTGCGTGGACTGCCACCTGGGGCAGGAATCCGTTCTCCAGGCCATTCCGCGCAAGGCGAAGGAAATCAGGCACGTCTACTACGCCCTTACCCAGGATTACGAAATCCCCATCTACATTAAGAGCCTGCGTCCCGCCCGCGACACCTGCGAGAAGTGTCACAGTCCTGAGAAATCGGCTTCAGACAGCTTTCGCAAGATCACCACGTTTGTCGACGATCAGGATAATACGCCCCGCTACACATACCTCAATCTGAAGACAGGCGGCGGCGCCAAGCGTGAGGGCCTGGGCAAGGGCATTCACTGGCACATTGTCAGCGAAGTCGACTACCTGGCGAATGACCCCCTGCGGCAGGATATTCCCTACGTCAAGGTTGTGAACGACGACGGCACAGTCACCGAGTACTACGACCTCGAGAGCAACATCACCCCCGAACAGGTGGCGGCGCGCAGCGATGAGGTCAGGCGTATGGACTGTATCGACTGCCACAACCGGGTGTCGCACACCTTCTCATCGCCGGAAGCGGCCATTGACGACGCCATGTCGCGCCGGCTCATCGATGACTCCCTGCCCTTCATCAAGACCATGGGCGCCGAAGCCATCAGCGGGCATACCGGTAGCCGCGAGGAAGCCTTGACCAGCATCGCCCGCGTGGAGGACTGGTACAAGGAGAACTACCCCGACGTCTATGCGACGAAGCAAGCGTCTGTGAAGCAGGCGGTGACGGAGCTCCAGAAGATCTTTGACGATATGTACTTCCCTGACATGGGCGTGGGCTGGAGTGTGCATCCCAACAATATCGGTCACAAGGACTTCCCTGGCTGCTTCCGCTGCCATGATGGCAAACACGTCTCCAAAGACGGCCAGACGATTCGCATGGAATGCAATATCTGTCACAGCATTCCCCGCCAGGGTGGGCCCGGGCTGCCGACCCCCACCATTGCAGTGGAGCCATCGAACGAGCCGGAATCGCACAAGGACAGCAACTGGCTGGCGCGACATCGCACCGAGTTCGACGAGTCATGCGCCGGATGTCACAGCACCTTCAATGCCGGTGGCAGCGACAACACCTCCTTCTGCTCGAATGGCGCCTGCCATGGCGTTAAGTGGAAATACGCTGGCCTGGATGCGCCTGGCCTCAGGGCGGTCTTGCCGCAGACGCCGGCTACGGAGCCGACGCCGGCCCCGGAGAAGCCAGAAGGCAGCGTCATTCCCTACATCCCGCATCCGCTCTCGGCGGATCGCGTCGGGCAGTGCCGCAATTGTCACGGACCGGGCGGCCTCAAGCCCTATCCGGAGTGGCACAAGGACTTTCCGGTCGAGGCATGTACTGATTGCCACAAGGTGGCACCTTCGGTGCAGGCATCGGCAGCGCCCACGCCCTGAACACGTGGCAGGACAGACTGAAGTGCGGACGGCGAGCCGGGTTACCCGGCTCGCCGTCTTGTTTTTTGTGCGGCATGAGGCGAGGGCTGGGGAAACTCGTTACTTCTATCACTTTTGACGGCCATTTTCTCGCCATGCTATAATCCGCCTCTCCGCAGGCGGTTGCGGCGGAGAGGCCGGCGTTCATCTATCCATTTTCTTACCATCCTACTTGAATCAGGGTTCAGGTCATCTATGGCTGACACTACCGAGAAGCCGACTGCAGACATGACCAAAGAGGAGCGCATCGCTGCGGCCAAAGCCCGGGCCGCCGAACGCGCAAAGGCCGCTGAACAGACGAGTCATGCGGCAGAGGAATCGGCAGGTGACGAGGAAGCCTTGAATGCGGCGGCGCAGCGTTTCCAGGCTCTCAAGGAGGGCCAGACGGTGTCGAAGAGCCGCAAAGAGCGGGAAGCGGCGCTGCTGAATCGGGCGGTGGACATCTCTCCACGCTCGACCATTGAGACACTGCCTCAGGCAGCGCCGACCAAGGCGCAGGGTTTGGCCGTCAACCGCCGCGAGTTTCTGATCTACGCCTGGGGCGGAGCGCTGGCGCTTATTGCCGTGCAGGGAGGTCTGGGAACCTTGTGGCTGGCTTACCCGCGCTTCAAGGCGGGCGAGTTTGGCGGCACGTTCACGATGACGACCATCCCGGAGAAAGGCGCCAAGCCGGCGGAGAACCTGGCCGGCAAGTTTTGGTGGTCGAACGCGGAGCAAGGCGGTGGGATGGCGGCGCTCTACAAGGTGTGCACTCACCTGGGCTGCCTCTATGAATGGAAAGACCAGACGCATCGTTTCGAGTGCCCGTGCCACGGCTCCAAGTTCAACCAGTCGGGCCAGTGCATCCACGGCCCGGCCACACGGAACCTGGACCAATTTGTGGTCACGGCCCTTGACCAGAGCGGCAACGAAGTGGACAAGACGACCGCCGATCACCGCTACATCACAGCACAGGACGGCTATACCTACAAGGTCGACACCGGACGCAAGATCCAAGGCGAACCGGCCAATCCCGCCATTGCGGTGGAGGTCTGAGTCATGAGCGCAACCCCTGAAGTACGAAAACGCGGCGTGCGGGGCGCCGTGGGCGGCTTTGCCGACGACATCTTCAGCCGCGTCACCGCCGGCATCCCCTGGCGTGACTTCCGCAAGATGCTGCGCGGCGACCCGCCTGATCGGCCCAATCCCCGGCTCAAGCCGCACTCGGAGTCCTTCTGGCTGCACATCAAGCCAACCTACTATCATGAGGCAGTCACCAGGATCGGGCACACGTTCCGCTTGGGTCTGCTCAGCACGTACCTCTTCTTTGTTGAGGTCATCACCGGCCTCATTCTGATGATCTGGTATGCGCCGACGCCTGAACGCGCCTACTCCGACATGGTGCGGCTGCTGTCGAACGTGCCCCTGGGGCAGTTGATGCGCGATGTGCACCGCCTGGCGGCAGAGGCGATGGTCATCGTCGTTGTCCTACACATGTTCCGGACGTTTCTCACCGGGTCCTACAAGAAGCCGCGACAGTTTACCTGGCTCACCGGCGTGGTCCTGTTGGGCGCCACACTGTTCCTGAGCTTCTCGGGTTACCTGCTGCCCTGGGACCAGTTGGCCTTCTGGGCGGTGACGATCGGCACCAGCATGGCCGAGGCGTCGCCGACACCGTTCTTCCTCCAGCCCGTGGGCGAGGCGCTGTTCGGCAATGCGAACTGGATTGGTCCCACCGTCAACCTGCTGCTGCGCGGCGCCCCCGACATCGGCGCAAGTGGTCTGCTCCGCTTCTACCTCCTGCACGTCTTTTTCCTGCCGTTGACGGTGATCTTCTTCTTCTTCTTCCACTACTACAAGGTCGTGCACTTCGGCATCTCGCTGCCGGCCAAGGAAGAAGAAGTGGGCCAGGACACCGCCAACCGTGTGCCGGCGGAGCGCCGCCGCTACTACCTGATGGACATTGCCATCGACGAGATCGTGTTGGTGGCGATCGTGACCTTCATCCTGATCGCTATGTCGGCGTTCTTCTACAGCGCCAAACTGGAGCATCCGGCTAACCCGCTGAAGACGCCGCTGCACACCACGGCCCCGTGGTACTTCTATTGGCTGCAGGGGCTGCTCAAGATCGGCGACAAGGTCTTCTGGGGCCTCGTCATCCCGACCATTCTGGTGATCTTGATCACCATCTTCCCCTACCTGGATCGCAATCCCAGCCGGCGCAGCAAGGATCGCCACAAGGCGCTTTTCGGCGGCTTCATCATGGGCGCCCTCATTTTCGTGCTCTCCTTCATGGGCCTGCCTCTCTACGCCGTGCAGTCGCCGCCGGCGGAGGAGGTGGTCCAGGAGATGATGCCGGAGGAGGGAGTGGGGCCTATGCGGGCGATTCCCTGGCAGGAGCTGGAGGTGGGCGTCTATAACACCAAGACGTTCCAAGGCAGCGTGCCCTACTCAGAGCTGGAGAAGGCTATCTTTGAGTTCAAGGATAAGATCCAGGCCAGCCACGGTCTACCCGACGGCGATGGCATCCTCACGATCGAGGCAGCGGCGCCCGGCCTGAAGCACATCCAATTCCAGATCGACTACACGGGACCTGACGGGAAGCCGGCCCAGTTCCTCAAGTCCTTCTATCTGCACGAGAATTCCCTTTACTGGGAAGCCTTCGGGGCCTGAGGGAGGTTAGCGAACTATGTACGGTATCTCCCGGCTGATTATCGCAACCCTGGCCTTCGTCGCCATGTTTGCCGTCGTCCTCCTGGCAGCCGCCAACGAGACCACGCGCATGGAGACCTACGCCGCCAACTTCCAGGGGCGTGAGATCGAGATGGGCGCGGATCTCTTCCACCAGGCGTGTGTGCAGTGTCACGGCCAGAACGGCGAAGGTCTCGTGGGACCGGCCTTGAACGCGGCCGATCTGCTGGTGCCCGAGCCCGGCCAGACGCGGCCGCCTCGCCTCATCCAGAAGAACTACGCCGGCGACCTGCGCAGCTATATCGAGGGTACGGTGACCTATGGCCGCGTGGGCACCGTGATGCCTGCCTGGGGCCAGGTGGCCGGTGGCCCCTTCCGGCCCGACCAGATCCATGCCCTGGCCACCTACATCATGAACTGGGGCAACGACCCCGGCAAGAAGTGGGGCGGCGCCCCCGATCGGGTTGCGGTCGGCGGCGTGGAGCCGGTACAGGAGGTGGCGGCGCAGCCGATGGGCACACCGCCGCCGCGTGATGTGCGCAGCGCTGCCCTGGGCAAATACATGTTCGAGGGCCCGGCGGGCTGCGGCAGTTGCCATACCTTCAACGGCACCACGGGCAAGACCGGTCCCGCTCTGGACACCGTGGTGAAGGACAAGGGACGGGCCTACGTGAAGGATTCGATCCTGAACCCCAGCAAGACGCTGGCGGCCGGCCATGCCAACCTGATGCCGCAGTCGCTCGGCTTCAGCCTGAGCGACACCGAGGTCGAGTCGATCATCGACTACCTTGAGAACCCGGCTGCAGCGGGCACGACCCAGGCTGCGGCAGGCGCTACACCCGCTGCCGGTGGTGGTGCGCCGGACGGCAAGAAGATCGCCCAAAACGCCGGCTGCGCTGCCTGCCATTCCGTGGACGGCAGCACCCTGGTCGG
Organism: Chloroflexota bacterium; assembly: GCA_029782215.1. Taxonomy (GTDB): domain Bacteria; phylum Chloroflexota; class Anaerolineae; order J102; family J102; genus SSF26. The sequence continues at coordinate 91,126 of JAKOVD010000147.1, read as the reverse complement.
TCCTTCCTGGAAGGGGATCTATGGCACCGAGGTCGAGCTGGAAGGCGGCGGCAAGGCGACGGTGGACGATGCCTATCTGCACGAGTCCATTGTCAACCCGGCTGCCAAGGTGGTCAAGGGCTTCCCCAACGTGATGCCCGGCGCCTACGGCCAGTCGCTCAAGCCCGAAGAGATCACGGCGCTCATCGACTACATCAAGTCGCTGAAGTAAGCGCCGCTCAACAACCCCTCACCCACAAAGGACCCCTCCGCCCAACGGAGGGGTCTTTTTGTGCTCTACGTAAAGGCGCCCTCACATTTTGTCATTGCGAACGAAGTGAAGCAATCCCCACGGTGGTTTGGAGATGGCGTCGCCGGGGCGAGGAGACCTCAGGGCGAGGAGACCGGGGCGAGGAGACCTCGCCCCTACGCAAGCGATGGGTGTGGGAGCGCCGAGCCCTAGCTCGGCTCGTTACTCTAACCCCTACGCGAGGGACGGGTGTGGGAACGCCGAGCCCCAGCTCAGCTCATCATCGCCGGTCGCGACGCAGGCTGACGACAAATGCTGCCAGCACCGCCACCAGCGTCAAGGCGGCGATCACGAGTCCCCACACAAGGGGCTGCGAACGGTAGCGCAGGTGCACGTCGTGAGCGCCGGCGGGAAGCTGCACGGCCTGCAGAGCGCCGTCGGCCCGCAGCACCGGCTGCCAGGCGCCGCCGTCGATGCTGGCCTCCCAGCCCGGATACCACGTCTGCGCCACCAGCAAGGTGCCGGGAGCGGCGGAAGCGGTGCTGGCGAGTACATCGTTGACGCCGAAGGAGCGAATCTGCGCCGTGCCGGAGGGGCCTTGCTGCGCGGCCCCACCCTCGACCACGACCTCGTCCAGCGGCCGGAAGCTCGTCGCCCGGATGGCGGCCTGGGCCTCCTCGAGGCTGGCGACCGGGCTGGCATTGCCGAGCAGGTGGGCGCGCGGCTGGAAGCGGCGGCTGCGGTACACGTTCAGGTCCGGGTCGCCGTCAAAGGCAAGCTCCCAAACCGCCCCATCCAGCACCACGTCCTTGCGTCCCAGAACGTACTTGGTGTTGAGCAGGGCGTAAAGGTCGGTGCTGCGGCTGGCGGTGGCATCCCAGAAAGCGTTGTAGTACGTGATGATGAGGGGGTTCGCAACGCCCCAGACATCGTAGAGGCCGTGCTGCAGGGCGGCGTCAGGCTGCCACAAGGGATCGATGTCGGTGCGACCGTCGATGCGGAAGAGGTCCGGGTCCGCGAGCAGGAAGGCGAGCAGCGCCGGGTGGTCGTAGGTGGCGGCGGGGTTCTGGGGGGCGACATCGTCGTAGGCGCCCAATGACGCCAGGTCGATGAGGAGCAGGGCCACGGCCAAAACGGCCAGGATCGAGGCGCGGGCCCACTGCAGGCGGCGGGCGTAGAGCAGGGCCAGACTGGCCGCCAGCAGGAGGATGAAGGTGGCGATGGCGATGCTGCTGGCGCCCACCCGCCATTGCAGGGTCTCATCGTTGGAGGTCAGCAGCAGGGCGGCGAACATGAGGGGCAGCCCGGCGGCGACGGCCACGGCCAGGGCGAAGCGCAGCAGCCGCCAGGCGCTCGCAAAGCCACGTTGGTCGGCCTCGCTCCAGGCGTCCAGCAGCGCCTGCAGGCCGATGCCGCCCAGGAGGGCAACGGCCAGGTCGAAGACGAAGATGAAGCGCGCCGGCGCCCGGAGCTGGGCCAGGCCGGGCAGCAGCCAGGTGAACCAGCCATGGACGATGCTGTAGACGCCCAGGCTGAAGAGAAGCGCCAGGCCCGCCAGGCCCACCAGCAGCCAGGTGAGGCGGCTGCGGCGCATGAAGATTGCCGTCAGCGCCAGCACCAGGGTGAGCACACCGGCGTAGCCCATCTCGACCCGCGGCCAGACGCCCCAGTGCAGGGCGGGACCGCGGCCGAAGAAGCCAGGCATGAGCAGGCCGATGAGCTGGGGCGGTGACAGGGAATAGCCGACCGTGTCGGCGTAGCGCCATTCGGCGCGGGCGACCATCCGGCTGAGCTCCCAACCCGGCAGCAGGAGGGGCGCAGACAGGCCGAGGGTGATGGCGGCCGGGACCAGGAGCGCCGTCGCCGCCCGCCGCCAACGTTCCGGCTGCCGGTTCCCTGCCAGGACCAGCCACAGCCCGACCCACAGGGCTACCGTGATCAGGCTGTACAGGGTCATCTGCACGTGACCGGCCAGGGCGCCGATGCCGAGCGCCAGGCCGGCTCCCAGCGCCGGCCGCAGCCCGCCGCGCTCCAGGGTCCAGTGGACGCCCAGCAGCGCCAGCGGCAGCCAGCTTGCCACGGCCGCCAGGTTCAGGTTGCCGAAATGGACCAGGAAGAGGTCGCTGAACATGAAGGCCGTGCCTGCGAAGAGCGCCGGCCACCGCCGCAGCCCCATGCCGCGGGCCAGGAGATAGGTGGTGACCCCCGCCCACCAGATATGGAGAAGCACCAGGGCCTCCATATCGGTGTAGCGCAGGTCCGGCCCCAGCAGAAAGCGCAGCAGGTGCGGCGGGTAGAACATGCCCGACTGGACCTCCGCCGCGAAGGGGACGCCGCTGTAGATGTGCGGGTTCCACAGCGGCAGGAAGCCTGCCCGCAGGCTGTGCTGGATGAAGCTGTAGGTGGGATAGAGGAAGCTGGCCAGGTCGCCGCCGTCGGCCGGCCGGTAGACATCGCCGCTGATCAAGCGCCAGAAGAACAGGACGGTGAACAGGGCCAGCACACCCGGCGCCAGTGCGTCCCACAGCCAACGGCGCCGCCGCCACGCCACCCAGGCCACAACCATCACGTAAGCCGCCAGCAGCACGATGAACATGGCGGCATGATAGCGCAGCCCCAAGGGGCAACCAAATCACTGCCAGCGGCGAGTTCCCCTTTCCCGGCAGCGTGTGTAAAATCAAACCCGTCCCTGCCGCTGCGGCGGGGACGACCTCAATCTGGAGACGCCCGCCGCTGCCGGGCCTGGTTCATGAAACTGCCTCGACCTGCTGTGCTTTTGACCGTACTCTTGGTGGCCTGGGGGCTGGCGCTGCTGGCCGCCCCGCGTGAGAAGACCCTGGGCAGCGTGGTGCGCTGGGTGTTTGCCCACGCCAGCATCACGCAGGTGTCGCTGGTGCTCTTCCTGGTTGCCGCCATCCTCGCCGTCCTGTACCTATTGGGGCGGACGGCCCTCTTCCCCTGGATGGAGGCCGTGGGCTGGGTCGCGATTACGCTATGGCTGGCAGGGTTCCTGCTCTCCATGATTCCGGCGCGGCTGGAATGGGGCGTGCTCGTGGACTTCGCCGAGCCGAGAACACAGATGACGCTGCGGGTACTGGGGGTGGCCATCGTGTTCGTGCTGCTGACGCGCTGGGTGGGCTCCCGGCTGTTCACCGCCGTGGCCCAGATCTTGCTCTCGGTGGTCGTGGTGGTGACCAACCGCAGCACCGCCCTGGTGCGCCATCCCCTCAACCCCATTGGCCAGGCCCAGGACATCGCCATCCCGCTCAGCTATGGGCTCGTCTTCCTGACGGCGCTTTTGTTCGGGGCGGCGCTGGTCTATTACGTGGGCGCCTGGCGCAGCCGCAGTGGGACGGTCGAGGCCGGGGCGCCATGAAGATCGTCACCGTCGCCGACATGGTCGCCATGGAGAAGGCGACCGATGCCGCCGGCTTCAGCTATGACCAGATGATGGCCGCGGCCGGAGGCGCCCTGGCCGGGGTCATCCGTGACCTTGGCCCCTTTTCCGGCCCCATCCTCTGCCTGATCGGGCCCGGCAACAACGGGGGTGATGGGCTGGTGGCCTGCGCCCGTCTGCAGGCCGCCGGGCTGCAGACCATCCCGTATATCTGGCGGCGCAAAGGCAGCGACGATCCCCTGGTGGCGGCCGTCCATAACGACGTCTGGGCCGAGGAGGATCCCGGCTATGCGCGGCTGTCGACGCTCGTGGCCAGCGCCGGCGCCATCGTCGACGCCCTGTTGGGCACCGGCAACACGCGGCCCATCGAAGGCTCGCTGGCCGAACTCCTCAGCGCGGTGCGCGACGCCCTCCGGCGCCGGCGTGAAGCCGCGCCCGTCCTCGTGCAGCCTGCCTGGCCCCAGGCCCAGCCCCAGGCACGCCCACCGGTCATTGCCTGCGACTGCCCCAGCGGCCTCAACTGCGACACGGGCGGCCTGGACCCCCTGGCACTGGCCGCCGACTACACCGTCACTTTCGCCCTGCCCAAGGCCGGGCACCTGCTGCAGCCCGGCGCTTTGGCCTGCGGCGTCCTCAGCGTGGCTGACATCCACATCGACCGCGCCCTGGCGCCGGACACGGCGCCCGACCTGCTCACACCCGCCGAGGCGGCGGCGCTGCTGCCGGCGCGGCCGGCCGCAGGGCACAAAGGCACCTTCGGCTCCGTCCTGATTGTAGCCGGCAGCGCCAATTATCCCGGCGCGGCGGCGATCGCTTCTCAGGCGGCCTACCGCGCCGGCGCCGGCCTCGTGCGCTTGGCCACATCCGCCACCGTCGGCCAACTCGTCGCCGGGCAGCTTCCGGAGCCGGTGCACACCGTGCTGCCTTCGGACCTGGGCAGCCTCACTGCCGCCGGCCTGCCCATCCTGGCGCCGCTGTTGGCCACGCACGAGGCGCTGCTGGTCGGGCCTGGACTGGGCGCCGATCCGGCAACGGTCGAGCTTGTGGCCGCGCTGCTGCTGGGGAAGCACGTCGCCAGGCAGCGGGGCGGCATCCTGTTCGCCTCGGATACGCCGGTCTCACGACCGGTCCTGCCGCCACTCGTCGTCGATGCGGACGGTCTCAACGCCCTGGCCGGACTTGAGGAGGGGCCCGCCGGTCTGCCGCCCTGCAGCCTGCTCACGCCCCATCCCGGCGAGATGGCCAGGTTGACGGGGCTGACGACGCGCGAGGTGAACGGCGACCGCTGGCCGATCGCCCGGCGCTTCGCCGCCGCCTGGAACCAGATCGTGGTCCTCAAGGGCGCTTTCACGGCCATCGCCCATCCCGACGGCCGGCTGGCCGTCAGCCCCTTTGCCGACGCCGCCCTGGCCACGGCCGGTTCGGGCGACGTGCTGGCGGGCGTACTGGCCTCTCTCCTGGCACAAGGGGCCGATCCCTGGCCGGCAGCCTGTGCCGGTGTCTATCTCCATGCCCTCGCCGGCAAGCTGGCGGCGGCTGAGGTCGGACCGGCGCTGCTGGCCACCGATATCGCCCATCATATTCCCCAAGCCCTGGCGCGGCTGCGCACCCTCTAGTCCTGCAGGCGCAGGATCTGCGGCAGATAGATCTGGTGGGGCCGCGGCGTAGGCGAGGGCGCCGGTTGGTGAGCGAAGTTCAGATTCAAGTCGTAGTTGGCTGCCACATAGACCATGAACAGCCCGGCAGGGAGGGGTGGCAGCCAACCGGCAGGTGGCGCTTCTGACAGCGAGTAGTCCCCCGGCGTCAGCCCGCCGAAGCGGAAGAAGCCACTGGGGTCACTGAAGAGCCGGGCGACCTCACCGTTGTCGCTGCGGATGAGCGTCAGACGGGCGCCCTCGATGCCCGGTTCGTCCGGGTCGAGGTCGAGATTGCCATTGAGGTCATGATAGATCCAGCCTTCGATGGCGCCGATCGGAGGCGTGGCCGTGGGTGTCGGCGAGGGGGTGGGAGTGATGGTGGGGGTGTCCGTGGGCGTCGGCGTCGGGGTGACGGTGGGCGTGGGGGTGTCCGTGGGCGTCGCGGTCGGCGTGTCCGTCGGGGTAGCGGTGGGCGTCTCCGTGGGGGTGGGGGTAGGGGTGGGAGTGGCCGTCGGCGTCGGTGTCGGCGTGGGTGTTTCGGTGGCTGTGGGTGTGATCGTCGGCGTGGGGCTGGCGGTCGGCGTCGGCGTGGGAGTCGGGGTGTCTGTGGGCGTGGGTGTGATCGTGGGCGTGGGACTGGCGGTGGGAGAAGGCGTTGTGGTGGGCGTGTCCGTGGGCGTTGGCGTCTCGGTGGCCGTCGGCGTGATTGTCGGCGTCGGGGTTTCGGTCGGCGTCGGCGTCGCCGTGGGGGTGTCCGTGGCGGTGGGTGTGATCGTGGGTGTGGGTGTGGCGGTCCGTGTCGGCGTGAGCGTTGGCGTCGAGGTGGCCGTGGGCGTGGGCGTGCTTGTCGGCGTTGGGCAGGGCGTGGACGGTGGGGTGGCGATCGTGTCCGGGCGGAAATAGGGGTTGTTGGTCAGCCAGAGGGCGTCAAGCTGGGTGAGGGGCTCGCGGCCGCTGAACCGCAGGGTGTGGGCGCCCGCCGCCAGCGCGTAGCCCTGGCCTGGGACCTGCTGCCAAGACCACTGCCCGCTCTTGAGCGCCACCTCGAACACGGCATCGGCGTCCCCATCCATGGCCACCCAGAAGGAATTGTGGGTGCCGTCGACCCCCACCACCCGCGCCCAGGCGTAGTAGGTGCCGTCGACCGGCGCCGTGAAGGCGTAGGCGGCGGCGCCGGCACGGGCAGGGTCGGGGGCGTAGGCGGTGGCGGTGGTGGCGATATAGGTGCAGCCGAGGGCGTAGGCGCCGAACTGCGGCGCCATCGGCGAGACCAGGGCGCCCTGTTCGGCCTCCGTCGTCCAGTTCTGGCCGGGATCGGTCGGCACGCCGCCGCTGAAGTTGACGGCCACGGTGGCGCCGCTGGTAAAGGTGACCGTGAAGATCGTCGTCGCCAGCAGAAAGCCGACAGGGTTGGTTGCCGACACCCGGTACGAGCCCGGATCCAGGTCAGGAAAGGCGAAGCTGCCGGCGGCGTCGGTGGTGCGGGTGTCGAGGGCGGCCCCGGCGGTCGTGGCCAGGGTCACGGTCGAGCCGGCAAGACCGCTTTCGCCGCTGTTGCGGGTGAAGTCGCCGTTGGCGTCGAAGAAGACAGACCCGGCGATCTGGCCCAGGTCAGAGGCCAGGCCCTCCATATAGACCGGGTCCAGCCCCACGCTCACGGTGATGAAGCCATCGACCTTTTTGTCGGCGTCGGCGGCGCTGCCGTCGGTCGCCGTTGTGACCACACCCAGGTGGCTGGTCATGCGCAGGTCGCCCCCCGGCTTGGCCAGGGCGAAGCTCCAGGAGACGGGCTGGCTGCCCAGCGCCCAGACGACGGTCTTGAGCTTGCCGTTCTTGAGGAAGTCGTAGCCTTCGAGCGAGGTGGGAAAGCCCCGGCGCACCCGCAGGAAGGTGTAGCCGTCCAACTCGCGGGTCATGGTGCGGTAGGCCGTGTACGACGGCTTGATCGTGTAGTCGGTCATGACCAGGCCGTAGTAATAGGGGTCGAGCGCATAGGGGTAGTCGACCAGGCTGAACCAACTGATTGGGTAAATGCCGGCGGACATGCCGCGTACGTAGACCTGGGGGACGTAGCGGTCGGCGTGGTCATAGGAGGCAGGCACCGCCGTGCGTGTGGGCCACCCGGTCTCGGTCAGGCTCATGGGCAGGTCGAAGCCGGCAGCTTTGAACTTGGCACGCAGGGCGCTGGCCTTGCCCGCCACATCGCGCACGTAGCGGTCGGGCGTCTCCCACTTGGGGGCGAAGGCCGGATAGTAGTGGAAGTCGACGCCGTCCAGGTAGCGCGCCCCTCCGGCGGCGAGGAAGTCGTCGACGAAGGTGGGGTCGACGCGGCCCTTGCCGGTGGCGGGATTGTAGAATTCGTCGTAGGCCAGGCCGCCGTTCATCACCCTGGCGGCCGGGTCGCCGGCCTTGATGGCGGGATAGGCGATGGACATCATGTGAGCGAAGGTGGCTCCGCCGGCGCCGGTGATGCTGTTGGGATGCCCCTTGCCCCAACAGCCGCCGAAATCGAGGCCGGCATCGGAGATGTCGGGCTCGTTGTACAGCGACCAGTAGGGGACCACGCCGGGAAACTTGGTGCGGACGCGGGTGGCGGCGGCGGTCAGAAAGGCGGCGAACCCGGCGTATTCCGATTCGTAGAGGGGGCCGCACGGCTTGATCGCCGCCCAGGTGGGCGCCGCCACCACGTAGATCATCACGCGCATGTTGTTGGCGGCGGCATTGGTGAGGTCGGCGTCGAGCTTGGTCCAGTTGTAGACGCCGCGGCTGGTTTCGGTCTTGCGCCAGTTGAGCGGGTAGCGGAACCACGTGACGCCGGCGTTCTTGGCCGGGGTCAAGCCCTCGGTGTAGCCGATATCCTTGAATACCTGCACGGCCCAGGGATTCGTCTGTGCAGCAGCGGGGCTCGCCGCGGGCGCGCCCGCACGTACCGCCGCCGTGCCTGCCAGGCCCTTGTGGGCGAGCACCAGAAGAGCCAGCAGCAGCACAAAGCCCGCCCACCAGCGGAGGGCCGCGCCGTGGAGACGCCGGGGTGGGGTCATGGCGGGGACGCGGGCCGGTTCACGGCCGCGCGGCGATGCGGGTCAGAGGGTGAGAACATGAACAAGGCAACTACTCCAGACGCGCGTCCGCACAAGGCGACAGACGCGCTTGATCACTATGACGTTGTTGATAGCACAGACGATGCGGGGGAGGCAAACGGGTTGCCCGCCCTGGCGTGTCTCTAAACTCACTATTGACAGACCGGCAAAGAGGTCTATAATGAGTGCAGCTGCAGACGTTTGGAAAGCATCCAGTTGGGTAGGTTGTTGTGTGACCTAAGGAGCGCCTATGGATTGTCAAACGTTTCAGAGCTGGGCCAACTCTCCGTGAATCAGTCTGCCTTGACTCGATGCGGCATTTCGGCGCCGGGCAAGGCCTCCAAAGAGCTTGGAGGGTAGACTATTGGATGCGTTAGGCGACTGATGGCTTAGTGCCATCGCAAGGAGTACGGTTGGGGCCTGCATGGCTCAACCGGGCTGTCGGCAATGGTCTGTCACGTTCTGTGTGAAGAAGGACGTAAGGAGGACTCTGACAGGAGCAACCCCAAACTACCTGATCTGGCAGCAGATTTGAAGACCTGCGACCCGAAGCTGAATCCGGGCCAAGACTGCTGCCGGCGATGGCAGAATTGCGGGGCTCTTGAGGGTAAGCAGAACACCTATCATTGTCATCTGACACCCCGCCGAGTGGTCTGCTGGACCTGGGACCACACCACCCGAACCATTTGCAGTACCCACGTGGGGCAGCGTAAGTCGGCCCCGTACTAGAATTCACCTCTTCCTGGCCGGATTCATGCAGTCACCGAATCCGGCCAGGTTTTCTTTGGGCGGGGCGGCGCCGCAGGCAAAGACTCCGTATGGCGCATGGGGAGTGCAGGGCATGCCTTCCCTGCGCTCGAGCCTGCGACGCAGGGTTTAGGAAACCCTCGCTCTGTACCCTGAGCTACGGGGATTCGGCATCGGTCAGCTTTGGCAGCGGTGTCATACGGATGCGATCGTCCTCAACCACAGAGAAGTGGCCATGCCAATCGTCCCTTGCTGCCAGCGCTGCCGTAACGACGCGAGCGATGTGGGCGGAGGAGGGTTTGGCGATCCTGAACAAGATGATTCCACTCGTGGCTGGGAGACGAGCACGAAACGCCAGTTCGCCAAAGTCCTTTTCGAAAGTGATCAGCACCCGTGCCTCCGTCTGCGCATGAGCGAGAACGTCCGCATCCTTGCTGCCGGGCGCATCTGTGCGAATCCAGGTGACGTCGTATCCCTGGGCGCTCAGGGCAGCGACAGCGTCGCCTGGAAAGTTCGCGTTGGCGAGTATGCGCATGGTTCAGGCAATAACAAAGGGGTAAACGTTCTCCGCACTCAGCGTGACGCTCGCTTAGGCCAGGCAAGCTTGCACGTCCTCATGGGTAAGTCCGGGGTAGTTGCGCAGAATCTCTGTTTCCGGCCAGCCTTGCGCCCGCAGGTCGAGAATAAAGGTCACAGCCAGACGCGTGCCCTTCACCACAGGTTTCCCCACCAGGATAGTCGGGTCGATGACGATTCGATCCTGCCACACGGCTCATAGCCTCTCAGGTTGCGAAAGTCGAACAAGCGCCCCCGGCAGGACTCGAACCTGCGACGCAGGGTTTAGGAAACCCTCGCTCTGTCCCCTGAGCTACGGGGGCGCACACGGGGCACAGTTTAGCACGAGCGGCGGCTTAACGTTAAACGTTGAACGTTCAACGTTAAACCGCCGCTATGCTATGATTGACCCCATGAGCGGCAGCGGCGACAACGTCATCCGCACTTTCAACGAACGCCTGGCGGTGGAACAGGGGGTGCGAGCACTGGGAACGGCCCCCAACGCCTACGAGCTGGAACGCCGCGCCCGCGACCTGGCCGGCCAGGGAGACGCCGCTCTGGCGGCCCTGCTCCGCCAACTCGACACCGACAACCCCACCCTGCGCGGGGGGCTGGGACTGCTGGCGCAGCACCTGGATCACACCCTGGTGTCACTGGCCCTACGCCAGGCTGCGGCCGACTCGCGACGGCCGCCCGCGGCCCGGTTGACGGCGGTCATGATCCTGGAACGTTACCTGAACGAGACCATCGACCCGAACCTGGCCCGCGACCTGCCCGAACCGGCCGACGTGGCCCGCCAGAGCGCCGAGGAGGCGCTGACCCTGGCCGCTACGTCGCCGCTGGTGCCGGTTGAGTACGCCCAGCAGCTGCTGGAGGAGCCGCCGGAGATCGTGCACGCGGTCCTGAACGTGGTGGCCGCCCTGGAGACCCCGCAGCGGGCGCGGCTGCTGCACGCCGTCGCCTGTCTGGGCGGCGATGACCTGCTGGGGCGCATTCTCCCCTGGTTGGGCGGCATCCGCCATCCGCTGGCCCTGGAGTCGCTGCGTACGCTGCGGCGGCTGGCCTCCGAGGGGATGCGCCCCGCCGTCGAGCGCCAGGTGCGCAAGCTGCAGATGGCGGGGGTGCGCAGCGAGCTGGAGCCGCCGGCGCGGGCGCTGTGGTCGCCCCTCAGCGCCCAGGGCCAGAGCCTGCTCTGGTTTGTCTGCCCGCGGTCCGAGGGGCACGCCGATCTGCTGATCTTCGTCATTCACGACCGTTTGGGCGTCATTCATCTCGACGCCGAGCCCGCGGTGCCGGTCAGCGGGCTGCCCATGCCGGCGCCGCACGGCCATGTCCACCGTCTGCGCCTTCCGGGCAGCCACCAGGTGGTCCGTCTGCTGGAGCTGGATGTGGCGCTGGCGCTGGCCCTGGTGAATGAGGCGACGGCGGCGACCCAGGCGGCGGAGATCCCGTGGCCAGGTGAGCTGGTCGTGTTCGGAAGTTGGCTGTGGGGAAGCGAGGCGGCGGCAGGCGACGCCGGCGTTCCCTGGCCCGATCTGCCCGAGCCGGATGCGCAGGCTCCTGCCGTGGCCTTCGAAGAGCTGCTGCGCCACGCGGCCTTTGCTTCCTGGACCTGGGACCTTCCCGACTTCCCCCAGTTGTTGACCCTTTCCCCGGCGGGCGTGCACCTGGAGCCAGGGGGGCCTGCCCACCAGCAGGTGGCGCGGCGGCTGACCCGCGGCGAGGCTGCCCATCTGCTGGAGAATCGACTGCACTGGCAGGCGCGTTGGCTGTGCCTGGCGCAGGACCGTGAAACGGCAGCCCTGGCTCTGGCCGCCCGAAAGGCGCTGCAGGCCGCCCAGGTGGACCACCCCTTTGTCCAGGCCCTGGCCTGGCGCAGCCTGCTGACGGCGGCCGCCGACCGCGCCGCCCAACAGGCGCTGCACATCGCCGGCCAGACTCGCGCCGGCGCCGAGCCCTCCGAAGACCTCCCATCGCCGGCCTGATCGTTCCGGTTTCCACTCACACACCGTCGCAGTGACCACCATGACATCACATCTGGTCTCCCATTTCTACCCCGTCATCCTGGCTGGAGGGGTGGGCAGCCGCCTTTGGCCGCGCAGCCGTCGGCAGTCGCCCAAGCAGTTCCTCGACCTGACTGGCAGCGGTCGCACCCTTCTGCAGCAGGCCTGCGACCGGGTGGCGCCGCTGGTCCCCCTCGACCGTGTCTACGTCGTGACCAACGCCGAGTACGTGGACATCGTGGCGACGCAGCTCCCGGAGCTGCCCAAGTCCAACATCATCGGCGAGCCCGCAGCCCGAGGGTCGGCTGCCGCCATTGGCCTGGGCGCCATCCACCTCCAGCGCCGCGACCCGGAGGCGGTCATGGCCATCCTCACAGCCGACCACCTGATCCGCAAGGCTGACGTCCTGCGCCAAATCCTGGCGGGGGCGGCCGAGCTGGCGCAGACCGGGCAGTTGGTCACCCTGGGCATCGAGCCCGGCTATGCCGAAATCGGCTACGGCTACATCGAGATGGGCGAGCGGCTGGGCGTATACAACGGCCAGGAAGCGCGCCTGGTGCGCGCCTTCCGCGAGAAGCCCGACCGCCGCACCGCCGAAGCGTTCCTGGCTGCGGGCAACTACGCCTGGAACAGCGGCATGTTCGTCTGGCGGGTGGACACCATCATGGCCGAGTTTGCCCGCCATATGCCGGCGCTGCACGACGCCCTGGTGCACCTGGAGGCCGAGCTTGGCGGCAGCGGTGAGGCCGGGGCCTTTGCCACGCATTGGATGCCCCTGGATGCCAGCATCACCATCGACTACGGCGTCATGGAGAAAGCGGACCGGGTGGCGGTGTTCCCGGCCGACTTGGGCTGGGATGATATCGGTTCGTGGGCGGCGCTGCTCGACGTGCTGCCCAAGGATGGCGACGGCAACGCCGTCCAGGCCGCGTTCGTCCAGCACGACAGCCGCAATGTGTTCGCCTTCAGCAGCGATCGACTGATCGCCACGATCGGCCTGCAAGACATGATTGTCGTCGACACGCCGGACGCCGTGCTGGTGATGCCGGCCAGCCGCGCCCAGGACGTGAAGAAGCTGCTGGACCAACTGAAGGCTCAAGGAATGACTTCCTATCTCGACTGAGGTCCGGCAACTATGGCCGAACGGCGCAACGTTGCCGGGGAAGTGATTCGTCATGCGTACTCCGTACTGCGTAAGGCGTGATGCGGGGGGCAATAGTTGCCGCCCGGCAATAGTTGCCGCCCGGCAATAGTTGCCGCCGTTACGGCGCCAGCGGCCATGTCGTGGTAGTCTCAGCAGAAGCGTTTGACATTGTCACGAGGTATTTAGCATCTTATGTCCGAACCTAAAAACCGTCTGCCCTGGGTCATCGGTATTGCCATCGTCGTCGTTTTCGCTTGCTCGGTGTGCCTGGTCGGCGCGGCTGCGGTGAGCTCGATTGTCTACAACCGCGCCACGGTAAAGACCGACATCACCAGCCGGCTGCTGCCCCGCCGCGCCACGGCGACGCCTGTCGTTCAGCGCGCCGTCCGACCCGCGGCGACGCCGGCGACGCCGGCAGCCACTCCCGAGCCGATCGCGACGCTGCCGCCGATCGACCCCAAGGGCGACGTCGAAACCCAGATCTACGTGCGCGTGTACGAGCAGGCCAACCCCAGCGTCGTGGCGGTGCGGGTGTTGGACGCCCAGACCCTGCAGCAGGCCCCTGACCAGAACATCCGGCCCTTCTTCTTCGACAGCGGTGAAGGGTCCGGCTTTGTCTTCGACACCGAAGGCCACATCATCACGAACCGCCATGTCGTGGACAACGCCAAGAGCGTCGTCGTCCAGTTCTACGACGGCATCCGCGCCCCGGCCGAGGTGGTGGGGGTGGATAGCGACACCGACCTGGCGGTGCTCAAGGTCGACCCGCAGGGACTTGTGCTGCGGCCGCTGCCTTTGGGCGACATCAGCGACCTCAAGGTGGGCTCGCGCCTGCTCGTCATCGGCAACCCCTACGGCAACGCCAATACGCTGACCACCGGCATCATCTCGGCCCTGGGCCGCCAGATCGACCTGCCCAGCTCGCAGTTCGTCCTGCCTGAGGTCATCCAGACCGACGCCGCCATCAACCCCGGCAACAGCGGCGGGCCGATGCTGAACGACGCCGGCAAGGTGGTGGGCGTGGCCTTCATGCTGCAGTCCAACAGCGCCTCGAATGCCGGCGTCGGCTTTGGCATCCCCGTCTACTTCGTGGATCGCGTTGCCAGGGCGATCATCGCCAACGGCGCCTACGAGCATCCCTGGTTGGGCATTCGCGGCACCAGCATCTCGCCCTTTGAAGCGCGCCAGCTCGATCTCCCCGTCGATTCCGGCGTCCTGGTGTCAGAGGCGCTGCCCAACGGCCCGGCGATCAAGGCCGGCCTGCGCGGCGGCGACAAGACCGTCAACGTCGAGGGCGTCGACTTTGCCGTGGGCGGCGACATCATCACCGCCATCGACGGCAACCCGGTCAAGGTGTTCGACGACCTGCTGGCCTACATCAGCCGCTACGGCGAGCCTGGCGGCACGGTGACGCTGTCGATCGTGCGCGATGGGAAGCCGATCGAGGTCGAGGTGACCCTGGAGGTCCGTCCCGCCGCGACCGGACAGTAGGATGCAATGTGCGTAGGGGCACGGCACGCCGTGCCCTTACGCCCTGCCCTTACGGCGCCGGGGCGGGGAGCTCACCGCCGCAATACGTGCGGAAGTAGGCAGCTTCATCCTGGTACGAGGCCAGGGCGTTCTTGTGGGCTTCATCCCCCATCGCCGCCGCATCGCCAAGCTGGGTCGCCATCCCCGGATAGCCCCAATAGCGCGGCAGCAGCATGAGGGGGTCCTTGACATCGCGCTCGGGGCCGCCCTGCGGGATCCAGTTGTACATCAGGGGCCCCCGTGAGTTGGCGGTGAAGCCGAGCTGGTAACCGGCCTGGCGGGCGATCTTGACCGTTGCTTTGGTGAAGTTGCCGCCGGGCCAGATGAAGGCCAGCGGCCGCTTGCCGAAGTGCTGCTGCAGGACCGGGATGGGGCCGTTGATCTCCTGCTTGACCGCGTCCATCGGCGTGCTGTCGATCATGTACGTGTGGTTGTAGCCGTGTGCCTGGACATCCAGCCGGCCGCTGGACCGCACCATGTTGTCCAGCCGCTGCCAGACGTCGGGCCGGTTGTCGGGGTTGGAGATCCAGGCCAGCGTGAGCGTCCAGTTGTTCTTCTCCAGCAAGGGCAGGAAATGGTCCTGGACGGTGGACAGGCGACGGTCGTCGACGACCAACAGCAGGGATCGCCGGGGGATGGGCTCGTTGCGCAGCAGGAAGCCGATAACCTGGTCGACGGTGACGGTCTGGTACCCCAGGCGCGCGGCCTCGGCCATCGTCTTGTCGAAGTAGGGCGTGGGGGTCCAGGTGTCGCCGGCCCCGCGGTTGGCGCGCTTGCCCACGCTGTGATACATCACCGGCACGACGATGGTGCCCGGCGTGCTGTTGTTGGGGTCCCAACGCCGGCTGAGGTACTGGCAGGTGTCGGTGAGGTAGGCAGAGGGCTGCACGCCGGGCAGCAGGGCGGCGCTGCGGAAGGCCGGCAGTGGGGGCAGATCGGTCCGCTGGGGCGGAATGGCTGTGGGCGTGGGGAGGCCAAGCGTGGGGGTGGGCGCCGGCGTGGGCTCGGCAGCTTTACCGCAGCCCGCCAACCCCAACAGGAGCAGGCCGCTCACCAAGACGATCGCAAACCACCCAAGAAGTCGCGTGTTTAGCTGTGACTCGTTTTGCATAAAAGGCCCAAATTCGGGGGGAACGGCGCTCAGTAGACGAAGTCACGCAGATTGTATGGGACTTGTTTCGGTCCTGCAAGTGGGGGCGGGAGGGTCAGACCGCGGCGTATGGCCGTTTCCTGCATGCCGGCGAACGCGGGCGTCGCAGGCTCGATGCCTTCGGCGGAGGCCAGAACCGCGTAGGGGGCCTCCGGGTCGGATTCAAAGGGGCTGTAGTAAATGATGTCCCCGGGGCCAAGGGCCATAGCGTTGAGGATGGCGGCGGTGTCGCGGCAGTGCCCTTCGTGGAAACGCTGGCCGCCGATGCCGGTCAGCACGATGACGCCCACGTGCAGCCCGGCGGCCTTGAGCCGCTGGACGGCGTCCAGCATGGCGGCAGCGGTGCTGGGTTTGCGCAGCCAGGCCAGCAGCGGCTCGTGGCCGCTCTCCAGGCCGATGTAGACACGGCGCAGCCCGCGCAGACGCAGGGCATGGAAGTCGTCCACCGATTTGCGCTCGGCGCTGAGTCCGTCGACGAAGGCGTAGATGCCGCTGACGCCGTCGGGATGGGTCTCCAGCCAGGCTCGCTGCTTCGCCTGGGGCATGTTCTCGGGCATCAGGGCGAAAGCCGTCGCCAGGGTGCTGAACAGCGGCAGCAGCCGCTCCTGCGGCACGATGAGGGCATTGGCGTCGGCCAGAAAGATGCTGCGGCGGAAGGAGATGCCGTCGCCAAAGAAGTCGCGCACGTCCTCAATGTGAAGGGCGAACTCGTCCGGGTCCTTGACGCGGAAGGGCTGGCCGCGGTAGAGGGCGCAGAAGGTGCAGGTGTTGAACGAACAGCCTTCCGTGGCCTGCAGGACCAGGGCCTGGTACTGGTCGGGGGGTAGAATGGCCACCGGCGAGTAGACGCGGTGGTACTCCTCGACGTCAGTGGCTTCATCGAAGGCCAGACCCGCCTGCACAGCCGCCGCCAGCGGCGCCGGCAGGGACTGCGCCGCCACCAGGCCCAGGTCGCGGCGCAGGGCGATCATCAGATCGCCAGCCTCCCAGGGTTCCAGCCAGGAGCGCTGGCGGGGGCCGCGGCCGTGACGCCAGCGGGCCAGTACCCGGCCGTCCAGCCCGCGCCGCAGGTTGCGGCCGTCCCGAAACGCGCCCACTAGGCGTCCGCCGCGGTCCAGCGTGTAGACCAGGTCCGGCCCGTAGCTGGCGGTCAGGGCGGCGTCGCTCAGGCGCAGATGGACGCTACGGCCGTCGGGAAGCGCGAGATCGAGGTGCATGGCTGGCGGCTTCGTCTGGTTCGGGGTCCGGATCGGGCAGGTCAGGGACAGGCGGTTCGTCGTCAGGGGCGGGGCTTTCGTCCCCGGCCTCCTCGGGCTTCGCCGCCGCCTCTTCCTCTTCTTCCTCCTCTTCCTCATCGCTGCTCTGAGCCGCCTGCCAGCGGTCATGCATTTCCTCCAGGGCGGCAACCACGCGGCCGTTGATCGAGTCGGGTGGGTAGGCGCCCTGGTCGTCCAGCTCGCCTGCGGGCAGCCCCATCAACAGCTCAAGCGCCTGGTCCACCGTTTCCACCGGGTAGAGGTGCCACCGGCCCTCGGCCACGGCCTGCGCAACATCCTCGCGCAGGACCAGGTGCGCGACGTTGGCGCGCGGCAGGATGACGCCCTGGGTGCCGGTCAGTCCGCCCAGGGCGACGCAGGTGTCGTAGAAGCCTTCGGTCTTCTCGTTGATGCCGCCGATGGCCTGGACATCGCCGTGCTGGTTAATGGAGCCGGTCATGGCCAGCTCCTGGCGCAGGGGCAGGCCGGTGATGGCGGAGATGAGCACGCACAGCTCGGCGAGCGAGGCGCTGTCTCCTTCGACCCCACCGTAGGACTGTTCGAACACCAGGGTCGCGTGCAGGCTGAGCGGCGTCGTCTGGGCATAGCGTCCGGACAGGAAGGCGGTGAGGATCATGACCGCCTTGGTGGCGATGGGGCCGGCCAGGCGCGCCTCGCGCTCGATGTCGACGACGCCGCCCCGGCCCAGGAAGGTGCGGGCGGTGATGCGGGTGGGCGTGCCGAACTCGACGTTGCCCAGGGAAAGGACCGAAAGGCCGTTGACCTGGCCGGCGCGTTCGCCCTTCACGCTGATCAGCATCGTGCCGCGGGCGATCTCGTCGCGCAGCCGCTCCTCGAGACGGTTGCCGCGCAGGCGCTTCTCGGCGATCGCCTGCCGCACATCGCCGTCCGTCACCAGCTCGTTGCCGTTGCTGCGGGCCCAGTAGGCGCTCTCGGTGATCAGGTCTGAGATGTCGCGGAAGCGGGTGGAGAGGTAATGCTGGTCCGCCACCAGCCGCGAGCTGTGGTCGACGACGCAGGCCACGGCGGCGGGCGTGAACGGGCTCAGGTTTTGCTGCCGGCACATCATGGCGATGAACTGGGCGTATTCCTGGATGTGCTCGGGGTCGCGGGTCATGCGGTCGTCGAAGTCAGCCTGGATCTTGAACAGCTCGTCGAAGTCCTCGTCGTAGTTCTGCAGGAGGTAGTACAGGTACGAGGCGCCTGACAGCACCACCTTGATGTTGAGCGGAATCGGCTCCGGCTCCAGTACGGCGGTCGAGATCAGACCCAGGGATTGGGCGTACTCCTCCACCCGCACCACGCGCTCCTTGAGCGCCCGCTTGAGCGCATCCCAGGCCTGGGGGCGTTCCAGCAGAGACATGGCCTCCAGGACCAGGTAGCCGCCGTTGGCGCGGTGCAGGGCGCCGGGCCGCACCATGGTGAAGTCGGTGATCAGAGCGCCCATGACAGCCTGGTGTTCCACCCGTCCCACCAGGTTGGCGAAGTTGGGGTTGCTCTCGTACACCACCGGCGCCCCCTGGATATCGCTGTTGTCCACGAAGAGGTTGACGCCGTAGCGCCGCATGATACTCTCGGTGCCTGCCACCTGCATGGCCGCCGCCAGGTCGCCATCTTTGCTCGTGGTCTTGAAGGCCTCCACATTGGTCACCAGGTCTTCGGCCAGGGCCTTCAGGTAGTCGATGACCTCCGGCAGCTCCTCGTACTTGGACAGCAGCTCGTTCACGGGGTGGGTGATCGTGAAGCGGGCGACCCCTTCATCCAGCTTGGCCATCTCGCTGCGCGCCTGCTGCTCGCGCTGGCGCATGGCGATGATAGTTTTGTCCACCTGCTCCTGCAGCTTTTCGCGCAGTTTGCGCAGCTTGTCCTTCTGGTCCTCGGTAAGCTGCTCGAACTGGGCATCGGTGATGGGCTTGCCGCCCACGACCGGCGTCAGCATGAAGCCGCCCGGCAGCCTGATGAGCGAGAAGCTGAACTTCTCGACCTGCTCGGTGAGCTGGCCGAACAGCTTCTCATGGTCCGCCTTCAGGTCCTCGATGATCTTTTCCCGATGCTTTACATAATCATCACCCTCGAAGGCAGCGGGGATGGTCTGCTGGAGCTGGCGGATGGTGGCCGCCAGGTCGGCGTGCAGGGCCCGCCCACGGCCGGGGGGCACGTGCATGGCATTGGGATGGCCGGGGTCCTGGAAGTTGTAGACATAGATCCAGTCGTCGGCAGGGGGCAGCTTGACGGCGTCGGCCTGGATGAACTGGCGGACGGCGGTGGACTTGCCCGTGCCCGCCGGACCCTGCACGAAGATGTTGTAGCCGTTGGCCGACATGCTCATGCCGAACTGCAGCGCCCGCAGCGCCCGGTGCTGGCCCACGATGCCGGGCAGGTCGGGAATGTCGGCGGTCGAGGCAAACGCGAACTGCGCCGGGTCGCAGTAGGGACGAACCTGCTCCGCGGTCAGGGGTTGGACGGAAGGCATCGTTGACTCCTTGGGGTGACCGGCTGCACGCGCAGGCGATCAGGGGTGGGCGCCCATCGGCAGAATACGGGCCACCCTGACACTAGGATAGCCGCTAGAACCACCCTGCGCTATGACGTGCGTCAGGTTGGCAAAAAAAACAGCCGCGGATGGGATTCCCATCCGCGGCCGGGTGCTGAGTGAGGCAGGGTTGGCGTTCTGGCGTTCAGGCGGGGACCGGCAGGCCGGATGGCTTCTGCCGGCCGTTCCCCGAGTAGGCGGGGGTTTCTTCTTCGCGGCTGAACTGGCTCATGTAGAGGTTGTAGTAGAAGCCCTTGCGGGCGAGCAGCTCGGCGTGGGTGCCGCGTTCGACAATGAGGCCCTGGTCCAGCACCAAGACCTGGTCGGCGTGCCGGATGGTGCTCAGGCGGTGGGCGATGACGAAGGTGGTGCGCCCGCTCATGATCTCTTCCAGCGCCGCCTGGATCTGGCGCTCGGTGCGCGTGTCCACGCTGCTGGTGGCCTCGTCGAGGATGAGGATGCGGGGGTTGGTCAGGGCAGCGCGGGCAATAGCCAGGAGCTGGCGTTGGCCGGCGCTCAGGCCGCTGCCGCGCTCACCCAACTGGGTGTTGTAACCCTCGGGCAGCGCCTGGATGAAGCTGTCGGCGCGGGCCAGCTTGGCGGCGGCGATCACCTCTTCGTCGCTTGCGTCCGGCCGGCCAAAGCGAATGTTATTCATCACCGAATCGCCGAAGAGGAAGCTGTCCTGCAGCACGATGCCGATCTGCTGGCGCAGGCTGGGCAGGCTGACGTCGCGCACGTCGATGCCGTCGATGGTGACGGCGCCGCCGGTCACATCCCAGAAGCGGGGGAGGAGGTTGATGATCGTCGTCTTGCCGGCGCCGGTCGGGCCGACGATGGCCACCGTCTGGCCGGGCTCGGCCTTGAGGCTCACGCCGCGCAGCACCGGCTCGCCGGGGTCATAGGCGGAATGCACGTCCTTGAACTCGACGGCGCCAACAATGGGGGGCATCGCCTGAGCGCCTGGCTTCTCCACGATCTCCGGCTGCTCATCCATGAGGTTGAAGATGCGTTCGGCCCCGGCGATGGCGCTCTGCAGGTTGGTCCACAGTACGGCGATCTGCTGGATGGGCTGGTTGAAGCGCTGCACGTAGGTCAGGAAGGTGATGACCAGGCCCAGCGAGACCACTTCGCCGCCGATGCTCTGTCCGCGCAGCATCAGGAGACCGCCGACGCCGATGGCCACGGCGATGGCGACATAGCCCAGGGCTTCGAGCGTCGGGGCGAGGGCCGAGGTGTAGGCCACCGCCCGGATGTTGGCGTCGCGGTTGGCGGCGTTGCTGGCGCGGAAGTTCTCGATGTTAGCGTCTTCGCGGCTGAAGGCCTGGGCTTCCCGCACGCCGGCGATGCTTTCCTGCAGGTTGGCGTTGACATTGCCGATCTCGACGCGTGTGCGGCGAAAGGCCTTGCGCGCCCGGCCGCTGAACCAAACGGTGGCAATCAACATGAAGGGAATCACGGCCATGCTGAGCAGGGCGTAGGCCCAGTTCAGCGACAGCATTTTGTAGCCGATCCAGACCAACAGCAGCACGCCGCCGAGCACCTGGATGAGGGCAAAACTGATCGCCTGCTGCAGGGTGTCGGTGTCATTGGTCACGCGGCTCATCACGGCGCCTGCTTCGTGCCGGCTGTAGTAGCCCAGCGACAGGCCGTGCAAGCGGGCGAAGATGTCCTCGCGGATCTGGCGCAGGACGTGCTGGCCCGACCAGCTCATCAGGTAGAACTGCAGGCCGGAGAAGACCGAGCTGACGAGGAAGAGGGCGACGATAACCAGCGACAGGCGGCCCAGGCCGGCGATGAGGACGGACGTGGGGGCGTTGGCGGGCACCTGGGCCCACCAGCAGTTGGTCTGGGCGGCCGTGGCCTGGCCGCCGGGTGCGAGGGAGGCGACCGGCCCCTCAATGGTATTGAGAGTGGCAGGCGTGATATAGCAGTCCGTGGCCTGGCCGATCAACTGCGGCACCGTCACCTGCGCCCAGGTGCCGACGACCATCAGAAAGAGCACGCCTACCAGGGCCCAACCGTAGCGGCCGAAGTAGCGCCCCAGGCGGGCCAGGGTTTTGCCCACGCTGGTGGGCTTGCGGGTTTCCTGTTCGAGTAGGCCTCGATGTCCATGAAACATGGCTTATTTAGCTCCTAAGAGGTCAGTGGCCGGGTACAGCCAGCGCTTCTTCGCCCACTTCGGCATCCTCAACCAACTGGCTGCTGAAGATGTCGGCGTAAATGGGGTTGGTCTCCATCAGCTCCGTGTGCGTGCCGATGCCGGCGATCCGGCCCTTGTCGAGCACGATGATCTGGTCGGCATTGCGCACGGTGCTGATGCGCTGGGCGATCACGACGCTGGTGCGTCCCTTCATCAGGCGGTCGAGCGCCTTCTGGATCTTGTACTCGGTGGCCAGGTCCACGCTGCTGGTGGAGTCGTCGAGGATGAGGACGCGGGGGTTCATCAGCAGCGCCCTGGCGATCGCCACGCGCTGCTTCTGGCCGCCGCTGAGGGTGGCTCCGCGCTCGCCGACCGGGGTGTCATAGCCCTCGGGGAAAGACATGATGAAGTCGTGGGCAGCGGCGGATTTGGCGGCCTCGATCACTTCGGCGTCGCTGGCTTCCGGGCGCCCGAAGGCGATGTTGTCGCGGATGCTGCCGGAGAAGAGGGTCGTTTCCTGCAGGACGATGCCGATCTGGCCGCGCAGCGATTCGATGGTGACGTCGCGGATGTCGTGCCCGTCGATGAGCACCTGGCCCTCCGATACATCGTAGAAACGCGGGATCAGGTTGATCACGCTGGACTTGCCGCTGCCGGTGGCGCCCAACAAGGCAACCGTCTGTCCCGGCTTGGCGTCGAAGCTGATGTGCGACAGGACCGGATCGCCGCTGCCGAAATAGCGGAAGCTGACGTCCTCGAAGCGCAGGTCGCCCTCGACGGGCGGCAGGACGACGGCGCCGGGTTTGTCGGCCACGTCGCTCTTGGCATCGATGATCTCGAAGACGCGGTTGGCGCTGGCCGAAGCCTGGCTCATCTGGCTGATGATGAAGCCCAACTGGCCCAAGGGGAAGAAGACATAGACCAGGTACAGGCTGAACTTCTGCCATTCGCCGAAGTTCAGCGTGCCGTTGATGATCTGGACGCCGCCGAAGTAGATGATGGCGGCCTGGCCCAGGTTGGCAATCAGGAAGATGATGGGGAAGAGGAAAGAGAACGTCCGGCTGACCTTGATCGACTGCTCCATCAGGGAATCAGCGCTGTCGTTGAAACGCTTCTGTTGGTCCGGCTCGCGGGCGAAGGCCTGCACGACCTTGATTCCAGCCAGGTTCTCCTGCAGCACGGTGTTCAGCCGCGACAGGCGGCGCTGGACCTCCATGAACAGGGGCTGGCTGATGGCGCCGAAGCCCATGAACAGCAACAGGGCGATGGGCAGCACCGGCAGGATGATCAACGTCAGGCGCGCATTCGTCAGGAACAGGATGATCAGGGTGGCGGTGAGCAGCAGGAAGGCCTGGACCGCCATCAACAGCCCCTGGCCGATGAACATGCGCACCTTCTCGACGTCATCCGTCGCCCGGATCATGAGCTGGCCGGTGCGGTTGCGGTCGTGGTAGCTGAAGGAGAGGCGCTGAATCCTGGCGAAGAGGTCGTTGCGGAAGTCGAAGGCCACGCTCTGGCTGGTCTTCTCACCGAGGTAGGTTTGGGCGAACGAGAAGGCGCCGCGGATGATGGCCAGCAGGACGATGAAGAGCATCGCCAGGAGGATGGCGCGTTCGGCTCCGTTGGCGTAGCTGTCATACTGCGCCTGCGTCCACCCGACGCGTTGCAGGATCACCGGCAGCGCCTGCGGCGGCGCCTTGCTGATCTGTTGGGCGATCATGCCGTTGGTGATCGCGTTCAGGATGCCCTGGACCACCTGCGGCACCATAAGCTGGGCGGCCACGCCGATGACCAGGAAGAAGTAGGCGGAGAGGGCCAGGCGCCGGTAGTGGCCAAGATAGCGCACGGCGCGCATGATCCCTTTGAACCCCGGCCCGCCGGCTTTGCGGGAGGTTCGGTGGGGAGTGGCGACTTGCTGCAAGGTGAGACTCCTTGAGGAGAGGTGTGGCGGGGTGATATGGGATGCGTGATGCGTACTACGTACTGCGTAATACGTGAGAGGACGTCCTCTGTACTCCGTCCTCCGGCATCTGACGACTGACTACTGTCTACTGTCTACTGGCTACTGTCCTCCGGACAATACGCGGCGGGCAGGCTGCTGTGATTCATCAGCGAGACGTGCAGCTTGCGCAGCAGCTCGCCCAGGTCGGCGATCTCGCCGGGTGTGAGGCCGGCGACAAGCTGGTTGAGATAGAGCATGTGGCTGGGCGTGGAGGTGCGAATCAGCTCGCGTCCGGATGCCGACAGGCGGATGTGGAACTGGCGGCGGTCCTCGCGATCCAGGTCTCGTTCGATCAACTCCTGGTCTTCGAGTGAGCGCAGCAGCGAGCTGATCGTGTTCTTGCTGACGTTCTGCGCCTTGCTCAACTGCGTGGGGGAGACTGACGCCTTGCCTGCCAGCTCGGCAACATAGAGGTGGAACAACAGCCGCCAACGGGGGGCGGTCAGGTTCTCCTCCCGTGTCAGCGCCTCCAGGGCCACTTCATAGGCGTTGGCGATCGTGCGGATCATCCGCATGATCTCGACGCCTTGAGTCTCGGTGATGCCGTGGGCGGCCAGGAGTTGATCGCTGTGGAAACGGGAGGGGTGGGTCATGGGCAGGGAGGCGCTGGGCGACAAGAATAGTAACAGATCGAATTATACGCTGCCAAACTATTCGATCTGTGAGTAACTTTCCCAACCCCCAACACCTCCGGGAGGTCCTGAGACATCCCGGAGGTGTCTGTCAGATGATCGCAGTGCCAGTTGGTGTGCTCTGGGCGACCGGCAGCGTCGCCGGCAGGTCGATCGTGAACGTGGTGCCCTGGCCCGGCGCGCTCTCGACCCGAATCTGTCCTCCGTGCGCCTGCACCAACTGCCGGGCGATGGCCAAACCCAGACCGCTGCCGGCGCCGCCAGCATGCGATCGGGAGCGGTCGCCGCGCCAGAAGCGATCGAAGACATAGGGCAGATCCGCTGGCGGGATGCCCTCACCGGTGTCGCCGACCGTAACGCGGGCGCCCCCGGGCAGGGGCTCCACCGCCATGATGATCTCGCCGCCTGCCGGGGTGTGGCGCAGGGCGTTGGCCAGCAGATTGCCCAGGACCTGGTTCAAACGACCGACATCGGCCATCACCGTGAGCGGGTTGGTTTCGGAGGCGAGTGCGGGAACGACCCGCAAGTGTATGCCGGCGGCCTCGGCCTGCCCGCTGAAGCTGGTCTGCACATCCGCCAGCAGCGCTGGCACCTCCACGGGCTCCAGAGCCAGGGGCAGGACGCCGGCTTCGGCCAGCGACAGGGTGCGCAGGTCCTCCACCAGGCGCGCAAGAAGCTGTGCTTCCTCGAGGGTGGCGGTGATGTGCGCGTCTGTGGGCTCGTAGACACCGTCGAGAATGCCCTCCAGGTTTCCCTGCAGGATGTGCAGGGGCGTGCGCAGCTCGTGGGCCACATCCGCCGTCAGGTTGCGGCGCTGCTGCTCGGCCCGCTCAAGCTCTGCCGTCATGCGGTTGAAGGAGTGGGCAAGCCGGGCGAAATCCCGCGGTCCCCGTTCCGGGACGCGCACGCTCAGATCGCCGGCAGCGACGGCATCGGCGGCGGCCATGACGTCGGCCAGGGGGGCGGCAATGCCCCGAAAGGCGCGCACCGCCAACCCCGCAGCGAGCAGGGGCAGGGCCAGCGCCAGGCCGCAGCCCCCCATCCACACGAGCACGGCCATCTGCCCGTCGCCGCCGGCCAACCGTGTGAACAACAGGGCGATGGCCATCATGCCCCCCATCACCAGCAGGGCGATGACGCCAAAGGTGACGATGAAGCGCAGGAAGAGGAGCCCCGGCCGCCGCGGCCAGGGACCGGGGCCGTGCGGCCAGCCGTCCCGCCAACGCTGCTCCCATTCCCCGCGTCTCCAAGCCTCTGGGCCGCGGGTGTGGTCTTGCCAGCGACTGCGCATCCCTAGACCTCGTCGGCGAACTGGTAGCCGACGCCGTAGACGGTGAGCACGTAGCGGGGCTCGCTGGGGTTGGCTTCCAGCTTGCGGCGCAGGTTCTTGATGTGGGCGTCGACACTGCGGTCGAAGCCTTCGTAGACGATGCCGTGCAGGCGGTCCAGGAGCTGCACCCGGCTGAAGGTCTGGCCCGGATGCTGGGCCAGGATCGCCAGCAGCTCAAACTCGGTGCGGGTGAGGTGCAGCGGCTGGCCCGCCAGGACCGCGCGGTGGCCGTTGAGGTCGATCTCCAGGTCGCCCGTCCGGATCAAACCCGGTGTGCGCACGCCGCCCTGCACGCGGCGGAGCACAGCCCGCACGCGGGCTACCAGCTCCCGTGGGGAAAAGGGCTTGGTGATGTAGTCATCGGCGCCCAGCTCCAGGCCGATCAGCCGGTCCGTCTCGTCGACGCGGGCGGTGAGCATGATGATGGGCACGTCGGACTGCCGCCGCAGCGCCCGGCAGACATCCAGTCCGTCCATGCCGGGCAGGTTCAGGTCCAGCACGACCAGGTCAGGTCGCTCGCCGCGAGTCAGGGCCAGGGCGGCCGGCCCGTCCGCGGCCGTGAGCACGCGGAAGCCGCCGCGCTCCAGGTAGTCGCGCGCCTGCTTGACGATCTTCGCTTCGTCGTCCACGACAAGGATCGTGCCGCTCATGTTTCATTCCACCACTGGCGTTGTAGCAGGAAGCTGGCGAATGTGCAAAACCCTTTACCTCCGGGAGGTCCAAAGACCTCCCGGAGGAGATTGTCAGACGGTTGGGGCGGCGGTATCGGGCGGGGCGCCCTGAGGAGTGGGCGCTGCAGCAGGGGTCTCAGCCTGGGGCGCCTGGTTCCAGGGCTGCGCCCAGGGCGGCGCCGCGTGGGGATGGCGCCAGCGCCAGACATCGGGCGGTCCCGCCTGAGGTCCCACCTGAGGCCCCGCCTGTGGACCTCCGGCGCCGTGCCAGGCGCGATGGCGGAAGAAGGCGCCAAAGGCCATGGCTGCCAGCGCCAGCAAACCGAGCGTGAACAGGCAGGCCAGGCCGCCGAGCCAGGGAGCGCCGCCGAAGCCGGGGCCGTAGGCCATGTAGGGGACGAGGGCGTTGTCGCCGCCCTTCGCCGCCATCTGGCCCATCATGTAGCCCTGGGTCCAGGCGGATCGCTGGATCATGGAGCCGCCCAGCATCAGCAGGCCGACCACGATCAGCGCTGTGACGATGAGCATGGGAAAACGTCGTGGGGTCATGCTACAATCTCCTGAGAGTGTGGTTGAGGCAGGGTACTGCCGTGGGGCAGACATACTGCCCTGGAGCAGCAGGCCTGCCCTCATCGATGAACTACCCCTATGTTGTCTCAGGCTCGTGAAGAAAGTATGAACATCCTGGCAAGGTCCTGGGAAGAAACGGCAAATGGCCACGCTCGCTGAGCTTCGCGTCCTGCTGCGTGACAGCCGCGCCGCCCTCTTGGCGGCCGTGCACGGCCTGCCCGAAGACCTGCTCCAGCAGCCCGGCGCCGTGGGACCCTGGTCGGCGGCCGAGGTGATGGCCCAGCGCATCGAGGCCGAAAGCCGGGCTCTGACGCTGGTGCAGTCCATCCTGCACGGGCATCCCCACTACCCCGACCTGCCCGAGGCCGAGCTCGACCAGCATGCGGTCGAGCGCCGCCGCGCATGGGATTGGGATGGCCTGCTGGGTGAGCTCTACCAGCAGCGCGAGGAGACAGGCATCAACCTGGACGATCTGGCCGGCGAGGCGCTGTCGGCCAGGGTGAGGGTGGGCGAGCGTGAGCTTTCGCCCTTCGACGTGCTGGCAGGGCTGGCGCAGCAGGAGGCGGCGCTGGGAGCGCAGCTCGCGGCCTGGCGCCAGCGGGTGGCAGGGGACAAACGCTCATGAGCGATTCCCATGAGCGAACGTTCACCGAGACGGAGCTGCGCCAGTACGACGGCCGCAAGGGCCGCCGCGCCTACATTGCCTGTGAGGGCGTGGTCTATGACGTCACCGATGCGCCCTCCTGGCGCGGCGGCATGCACCGGGAAATGCACTACCCAGGCCTGGACCTGACCCGGTCGCTGCGCAAGGCGCCGCACACCGCCGCCGTCTTCGCCCGCGTCCCCCGCGTGGGGATTCTGGTCACTCGGTAATGTCACTGCGAACGAAGTGAAGCAGTCTCCAACTATCTTGGGGATTGCCTCAGCCCTGTCGGGCTTCGCAATGACATCAGCAGAATCTACCGGAGCACCTCTTCGATGGCAGGCGCCCAGGCCAGCAGCCGTTCATCCTCCATCCACCTGCCCACCACTTGCAGGCCCAACGGCAGCCCGTTGGCCGCCTGACCGGTGGGGAGGGTGAGCGCCGGGAACCCCAGGTGCGTCCACGGCAGGTTCATCACCGGGTCGCCGGTAGATTCCAGGCCGGCGGGGGCGGGGCCCAGGGCGGGCGGGCACAGCCAGAGGTCGATGCCTGCCGCCGCCATTGTCAGCGCCACTTCCTGGCGCAGGGCGACGATGCCAGCCCGGATGTCTGCCGCCTCGGCCGAGGAGATTTCCTGCCCCTCGCGGATCAGCGCCGCCGTGCGCGGGCGGTACAGCCCTTCGTGACGGGCGAAGAGAGCCGCCTGCTGCTGAGCGAATTCGTGAGCGATCAGGCGGCGGTGCCTCTGGTTGATGGCCGTGATGTCGGGGAACAGAGGTGTTCGCACCACGATGTAGCCGGCCGCGGTCAGGCGTTCGACCTGGCCCGCAAGCGCGGCCAACGCCTCTCCCGAAGCCTGCGCCAGGTAGGGTCCTTCGGGGATGCCGAGCAGCGGGCGCCTGCCCGCAGGGGCGGGCTGCCAGCCGTCGCACAGCACCGATGCTGCCAGCGCCATGCCGGAGACGTCACGGGTGAACAGGCCGGCGTGGTCGACGCTCGGCGCGAAGTAGAGCAGGCCCGAGGTGGGGATGCGGCCGTAGCTGGGCTTGAAGCCGACCACGCCGCAGAACGCCGCCGGTCGGATGACCGAGCCCACGGTCTGGGTGCCAATGGCGAACGGGGCCAGTCCGGCGGCCACCGCCGCCGCCGAACCGCTGCTGGAGCCGCCGGGTGTGTGCGCGGGGTTCCTAGGGTTGCGCGTGGGGCCGGGCTCGTAGTAGGCGAATTCCGTCGTGACGGTCTTGCCCAGGATCAGGGCGCCGGCCCGGCGCAGCCTGGCCACGGCCTCGCCTTCCGGGCCTGCCAGCTCCGCCGCCGGCAGCGCCGAACCGCCGTGGGTGGCAAAGCCGATCACATGGAAGATGTCCTTGACGCCCACCGGCACGCCGAAGAGGGGCGGGCGTCCCGCCGGGTTGGGGTAGGCGGCCAGCAGCGCGGCGGCTTCGTCCCGCAGCCTTCCCCGCCGTTCAGCCTCTGGCAGCAGCGCCAGCACCCCCGGCTCCACCCTATCGATGTGGTCGCAGAGATGGTCGAGATAGCGCAGCAGATCGATCCTGCCGCTGCGCAAGCCCTTGGCAATCGTCGCCAATGAATGGTCAGGCTCCATTTCCGTCTCCGTCGGGCTCACTCAAAGCTCAGAAGTTCGACTTCTCCAAGAAGTCGAACTTCTGAGTTGCCCCTACCGCCGCAATCGTCGCCGGAACCGGTTCCAATACGAGGGCCGGCGGCGGGCGGCGGCGGCGCGCTCGCCCGCGACCACCTGCAGGGGCAACAGCAGGGCGGCGATCTGGGCGGGCGTCTGCGCCTCGCCCGCAGGCACCTGCGGATAGTGCTCGTAGGGTCGCGGGTGGACAAACGTCGGGGCCGCCTCGTGCAGGAAGTCGGCGGTCTGGCGCACGTGGTCGAGGGTCTGGCCGGGCAGCCCCACCATGACCCAGACGCGGGTGATGATGCCGTAGCGCCGGGCGTCGGCAATGACCTGCCGGGTGTAGGCCAGGTAGTGGGCGGCCTCGTGCGGGGCTGAAACGCGGTCGAGCTTGACCAGCAGGTCGGGGTCGGTGGTCTCCAGGCCGATCTTGATCACGCTGCAGCCCGCCCTGGCCATCTCCCTGAGCAGGCTGGCGTCGAAGTGCTCGGGCCGCGACTCGCACTCCCAGGGGGTATGGAAATCGGCGGCCTGAAGCCGGCGGGCGATGGCCATGGCCCGCACGCGGCTGGCGCCAAACACCAGGTCCCGCACCAGCAGGCGCCGGGGCCGGAAGGTGCGCTCCAGCCAGACCATCTCGTCCGCCACCTCTTCCGCCGGCCGCGGGCGGTAGGCGCGGCCCTGGACGGTGGCATAGGCGCAGAACTTGCAGCCGTCGTCGCAGCCGCGGGCGCCGAACACGGTGAGAAAGCCGTAGGCGCCCCAGGGCACGGCGTCCCAGGCCGGTCGCGGCAACGCCTCCGGGTGGCGCAGCAGCCCGGCATGGTTGTGGTGCTCGGGGTCCAGGTCGCGCACGCGCACCATGCCCACCGGCGGTAGGGGCTCCTGCAGCCTGGCCGTCGCCAGCTCCGGGTCGCCCAGGAGCACATGCGAAGCGCCCGCTACCAGCAGCTCGTCGGCGCCGAAGCGGGCGCTGGCCCCGATCGCCACGAGTGGCAGGTCGGGGAAGGCCGCCCGCAGGGCCGCCAGGCTCCCGCGGTCGGCGTCGAGCGTGCCCCAACTGCAGTACACGGCCACCAGGTCGGGTTGGGCTGCCGCCACCCTGGCGATGCACGCTTCGATGTCCAGCTTCTCCCCCACGGCATCGATCACCGTCGCCGTGCGGCCCTCCTGCCGGCAGACGGCGGCGATGGTCGCCAGCGTGTGTGGCGGATAGGCAAACCCGGGGGAGAAGGCGCCGAAGCTGGCCGTGCCCTCGCGGTTGGCGACGCTTTCAGGTGGGGAGGGTGGGTTGAGGAGGAGCATGAGGTGGCAGGTGGCAGATAGCAGATAGCGGCGCATTGAGAGCCCCGACCGTTAGGAAGGGGTCCGGTTTACTGCCCTCCGCCCAACCGATAGATCACCACCGGGCCGTCCTTGTCCGTGACCTGGGCCACGAACTCAAGGCCGGGCGGGGCCTGGTCGGGGTGCTCGAGCAGGGGGGCGAACTGGGGACGCAGCTTGGCGACCTCGACGGCATCGATGGCCCAGAAGCGGGCGTGCTTGAGCCGGGCGTAGGCGAGGACAGCCGGGATGTCGGCGGCGGGCGTAGGTGCCCACTCTGCCCCGGCCTCGAAGGGTATGGCGGGGTAGCGGGTCATGACCACGTCGCCGGGCTGGACGTAGGGCTTGAGCGCCAGGGCCGCCAGGTCGTGGGCCGGGCGGGACGAGCCGGGGTTGGTGGCTGCCGCCACCTGGCGCGGTGTGTAGAAGAGCATGAAAAGCAGCATGACCGCCGTGGGGACCCACACCAACCAGCGGGCAGCGTTGCCTGCCGCAGCGCCTGCCGCAGGCTCATGGCGGCGGAGGCTGGCCCAGGTCGCTGCCAGCCAGTCGCCGGCAACGGCCAGCCCGTGCGCCGTCCAGATGAACAGCGTGGGCGGGAGGGGGGCCAGGTAGCGCTCCTGGACGAAGAAGAGCACGAAGCTCAGCCCTGGCAGCAGGGTGGCGACCAGGAACAGCTCATCCCAGGCGCGGCGCCGGGTCCAGCCGGCGGCGAACAGGCCGAGGCCGATGAAGATCAGGAAGAAGCTGGGCACCAGGCGGGGCGAGAGGATCGTCGCCAGAAGGTCGAGGACGTTGCCGTAGACGGTGCGCACATAGCCGATGGGGTTGGCGAGGATGTACGCCGAGGCCGAGGCGCCGGCGGTCTCGCGGCTGAAGAAGCGCACGTTCTCGCCCTTGCTGTCCAGCCCCCAGGTTTCCTGGTCGAAGCGCACGAAGTCGCCGCTGGCCAGGCCTTCGGCCGTGGCGAAGTTCGCCCCCACCTTCTGGCTGATCGTCCAGACGCCTGCCTGTTGGCGCACGTAGACCAGGTAGGGAAAAATGACTATGAGAAAAGTGACGCCGAGCAGGGCCGGGTAGGCGAGCCGGCGCAGGCGGGGCGCGGCGCTGAGGGCGCGCAGCCCCAGCACCAGGCCCATCGCCCCCACGTAGACGATGGCCTCCGGCCGCACGTAGTAGCCCAGGGCGAAGAACAGCCCGGCCAGGAGGATGTCGGCGACGCGGAAACGGGTGTAAGCTCGGTGGGCGAAGAGCAGGCCCAGGAAGCAGAAGGCCCAGTAGGGCGGCTCGGTCATGGTCCCCCAGAACAGGGGCATGAGCGAGGTCACTGGCGCCAGGGCAATCAGTCCGCCGGCGGCAAAGGCGGTGCGGGGACCGTAGATGCGGTGGGCCAGGGCGTAGACGGCGAGGACGAAAACCACGCCGAACAGGATATAGCTCCACTCGCTGGCCCGCTTCATGTCGCCGGTGACCGCGGTCAGGACGGCGGTGATGAAGGGGTAGCCGGGCGTGTGGTGGTAGTCGAGGTGCCCGGTGAACTGGAAGGCGTAGCCCTGGCCGTGGAACCAGTTGCGCCCCAGCCACAGGTAGAAGGGCTCGTCGCCCCAGACGGTGCGCTCGAACGAGCTGTAGCGCCAGCGCACGACAAAGCCCACCAGAGCCAGGAAGGCTGGGGCCAGGTAGGGCTTAAGCTTGCTCGGCATCGTGCTCCTGGGCGGGTGCCGGGCGCGACTCCTCAGGAGGAAGCTCCAGGTGCTGTTCCAAAGCCTGGACGCGCTGGCCGAGGATGGCGTTCTCCTGCGTCAGCACGCGGATGGCGTCGCTGAAGCGCGAGATGTTGAGCGAAAGCTGGAACAGGATGAGCAGCAGCCCGATGATGCCCACCCCCAGGTAGACGGCGGGCGGGTAATCGACGCCCAGGAAATAGGCGATGGCGTCCAGCGGGTCGATGAGCAGCGGCCCCACGACCAGTGAGAGCGCCGCCACGAGCCAGAGCAGGGCGTACTCTTCCTTGAGGCGGCGGGTGCGCAGCAGGTTGATGACCACGCCCAACACCAGCAGGCCGATGACGACGAGAACGACGCGGGTACGAATCGACATAACGCCTACGACCGTCCAGGGACCGTCCGGCGGCGCCATGAGGCCCCGCGTGCGGACCGGCCCTTCACAATCGGGCCAAGTATAGCACAGGCGCTCACAGGACCTCCGGGAGGCTCACGTCCGTGCGAGAGGCGTATCTGTCCTGTGGAGGAGCGGAGCGACGAAACCTCTCCGGGTGGAGGGTGGAGAGGCGGTTGTTGAAAGGCGTGCTGTGAGCATAGGGAGGGTCAGAGATGTTTCGCTGTCGTGGCGGTGAAGTCAGGGTTGGCCGGGCGACCCGCTCAACGTGACAGGACAACTACGAGTCGCCAGGTCCTGGTGTATACTGATGGAACCGCAGGCGACTGCGGAACGTCAATTGAATGACCCGCCAGAGACCGGATCGATCGAGCCACAGTCAGGCGTTCCCGTGGAAAATTCCCCCCCCGATCTCGACACCCTTCTGGCCATCCTGCGCACCCAGGACCGCCAGCGCCTCGAAGCGCTGCGGGCCGAATTGGCACTGCTGGCGCAGCGCCCGGATGGCACCGAACAAATACTGGCGTTGATACAGCCGCTGCTGGAAGGCGATGGGCCCGCAGACGGCGAGATCGTGGAGCCCGGCGCCGCGGGCGGGGGCGATGGTGAGCCTGGGGACAAGGCGCTGTTGGAGCGTGGCCCCTTGGGCGGGTGGACGCCGGCCGACCGCGAGGCGGCCGCCGCCCTGCTGGCGCCCTTCGTCGGCCCGGCCCTGCGCCGGGCGCTGAGCGACGGCCTCTGGGCGCGGGCGGAGGGGGTGGAGCTCCGGCTGGGGGGGCGCTCTCCTGCGGACGCGGCGGGCGCGGCGGCGAAGCGCCCGATCGCCGGCCTGGCCGTGATCGTGCTGGCGCTGCTGGCCCTGGTCTGCGGCTGCGGCTGGCTGGCCTACGCCGCCAGCCCCCGCCTTCTGGCCCACCTGGCGCCGACAGCCGTCGTCTACATCGCCATCCCCACGGACACACCCGTGCCCCCGCCGACCCCCACGCCGACGCCTGTCCCCACGAACACGCCTGTGCCCACGCCCACCGCCACGCCCACGCCGGAGCCGACCTTCACCCCCACGTCGACGCCCACCTCCACGCCCACGGTGACCCCGCCGCCGCTGCTGGGGCAGATGCTGGGCAACGTCTACATCCGCACGGCGCCCGACCCCAACACCGGCCTGACCAACCAGGCCCTGATCGTGGGCAGCACCGTCCGCATCCTGGAGCGCCGCGACCCCTGGGTCCATGTCGTCTTCCCGGCCGAGGGCGACCCCACCATCGACGGCTGGCTGCCGCTGCGGTGGGTGCGGGTGGTGCAGTAGAGAGGTTGAAGGTTAAAGGTTGAAAGGTGCAGCATGATTCTGCCTAAAGTACGCGACGCTCGCTTTATCACCATCCGCCGCGGGGGGACGCTCACGGATGCGGACCACCGCCTTCTCGCCTTGTGGGCGGCCGCGTGCGCCGAGCACGTCCTGCCTCTCTTCGAGGCGGTGAAGCCTGGGGACGCGCGGCCGCGTCAGGCGATTGAGCAGGCTCGGGCATGGGTGCGCGGCGAGATCACGATGTCCCAGGCCCGCGCGGCGGCCGGTGCGGCGAATGCGGCGGCCAGGGATCTGAGCGGAGCGGCGCGCCACGCCGCCTATGCTGCCGGGCAAGCAGCGGCGGTCGCGCACGTCGCCGCCCACGAGCTTGGCGCCGCAGCCTACGCAATCAAGGCCGCACGCGCGGCTGCGCCTGAAGGCGAGGGCGAGCGTGCAGGCCGGATCGAGTGCCGATGGCAGCGCGACCAACTGCCGGATGCGATTCGCGACCTTGTCCTGGACGATCAGCGCTTGCGAAACGACATCTGCTGGTCGGTCTTCGACTGCTGATGGGTGTCGGTTGAACGTTCAACGTTGAACGTTCAACGTTTAGCTGAACAGCGATCCCTGCTCCTCGCCCCCGGCCCCCTGTTCCCGGCCGGCCTGTTTGAAGGTGGTGGCGGTCATGGGCATTTTGACCTCCTGGCCGTTGAAAAGGTCGGCAATGGTGATATAGGAGCGGTTGGAGTTGAAGGGCGGATCCAGGTACACCAGGTCCACGCTCTCGCTGGCGATGTAC
Organism: Chloroflexota bacterium; assembly: GCA_029782215.1. Classification (GTDB taxonomy): domain Bacteria; phylum Chloroflexota; class Anaerolineae; order J102; family J102; genus SSF26. The sequence goes on along the minus strand of JAKOVD010000147.1, from coordinate 56,683 downwards.
TGGCGCAGGATGGGAAGGTTGTCGCCGTAATACAGGGTATTTCGTAACATGGCAGATACGGGTTTGAACGCTAAACGTTCAACGTTGAACGTTCAACGGCAGGAGATCGGTAAGGCCGGGCATCTGGACAATGGTTGTGAGAACAGGGACGGTCACTCTGCTGACCGGTGCTCGTCCAACGTTGCTGCGTCTTCGCGGAAGCCCGTCCCCACGAGCGTCGCCTTCATGCCTTCCTGCAGTCCGGGCCAGTCGGCAGCAGGCGGCGCCGCGCGTACCACGGTGGACGGTCGCCCCACGGCCCTCGCCAGCTCCGTGGCGATGAACTGATTCAGGCTTACCCCTTCACGATCCGCCGCGTCCACCAAGTCGCGATGCAGCGACCGGGACACGCGCACGACGAACTTGCCGCTGTAGTCTGCATCCGGACGAGGTTCAGGCACCGGCTTACCATCCTCCAGCGCCGTGTCGATCCAGGCGGCCATTGCATCCTGGAGCATCTCTGCCGCCTCGGCGAGGCTATCACCCTCAGTCATGCAGCCCGGCAGTTCGCGCACGCGTGCGAACCATGTGGTTTCGTCCTCGCGCTGCAGCTCAATGGTATAGGGGAGCGAGAGATAGTAGTCGGTGTCCTTCACTTTGGTCAATCCTCGTCCCCGCCTTCGGGAGCGTCCAGCTCATCCAGGATCAGCAGAACCTGCTTGACGTAGACGGCTTTGAGGACAGGTCGCCTGTAGGGGACGGTGATGCGGTGGGTGCGCAGCGAATAGGTAAAGTGAGCCGAACCACTCTGTGGCTGGCGCCGCACAAACCCGTAGGCGATGAGGAGCTTGTCCAGGTCCTCAAAGGTCACGCTCTGCGGGTTGTGGCGGATGCGGTTGAGCAGCTTGTCGAACTTGCTCATCAGCCTGTCTTTATAGTACTGCGGGTGATATCATCTGTCAAGGTGGTCGTGCCCCAATTCGCTGCGAGCCGACATGCGGCTTCCAGGCGTGGCGCCGGTCAGGGCAGAAGAGTGCTGAGGCCGAGCTGGGCGATCCGTTCCGGCGTGGGGACGCCGTCCGCCGTCCAGCCCATGAGGCCGTACCAGTAGGTCCGGGCGGCCAGGAAGGCCTCGGGCGTGATCTCGACGCCCGCCAGGGGGCCTTCCTGGAAGGCCTGCATCACCCGCTTAGGCAAGCGGTCATCCTCCGCGCTGAACCCCTCGCGCAGGTTGAACAGCCGGCTCAGGGTCTGCGCCCGCTCGCCCACGGCCAGGAAGTCGCGGACCGAGTACTCGTGGCCGGTGACGCCGCTGAGCGCCTCGGCGACGTGGCTGTAGCGGTAGGGGTAGAAGTGGCAGATGACGGCGCAGTCGAGGGCGTGCCGCCAGTTGACCTCGTGGTAGAAGAGCTCCATCTTCTGCGGTCCGAGGTCGTTGACGGCCATGGGCTCGAAGGTCTGCACCTCGGCCACGCGTTCCAACTCGGCGTTGGGCCGGGTGTAGGCCGTGTCGTGCATGTTCATCATGTGGTCGGCGCCGACCGGGGCCGTGGCGTAGCCGATGCCCAGCGCCTGCTTGAGCCGCGGCTCGTGCATCGGCAGCTCCTGTCCCTTGACCTCGACCGTGAAGGCCTCGGCGCCCCGGCCGATCTGCTGCGCCAGCCGCTTGCTGCCCTGGCCCATTTGAGCGCCGTACCCCCGCGCGTGCGCCACCATCTCGACCGCCTCCAGCATGGCGTGGGCGTCGCCCCAGCGCGGCAGGAAACCCCCGGTGTCGGCGGCGGTGAGCAGCCCCTTCTCCACGCATTCCATTACAAAGGCGATGGTCATGCTCAGGCTGATGGTGTCCATGCCCCAGCGGGAGCAGCCTTCGTTGGCCTTGGCGATGGCGAGCAGGTCGTCGATGCCGCAGACGCTGCCGAAGCCGGCCAGGGTCTCGTATTCCGGCCCGCCGTAGGCCTTATCCACCTTGATCTTGTGGAAGAAATCCGAGCGCAGGTAGGGGCTGTCGGGAAATTCCTTCTCGCCGTCGTACTCCGCCACCTGCTTGCAGTTGATCGGGCAGACCTGGCAGGTATCGCGATGGGGCAGGAGGGTCTCGTGCATGAGCTGGCCGGTGATGCTCTCGCGGCCCTCGAACATCGGCTCGCGGAAGTTGAGCGTGGGCAGTGCGCCCACCCGCCCCCAGTTGCGCACGCCCTGCACAGTCCCGATCTTGACGGCCCAGGCGGTCAGCGTCTCATAGTTCTCCCCCAGCCATTTGGAGACGGCGCCGACGCGTTTACGGGTGGCGATGGGTGGGTTCATCGTCCCGCGGACGGCCACGGCCCGCAGCCGTTTGCTGCCCATGACCGCGCCCAAGCCGCCGCGGCCTGCCGCCCGGTTGACGTCGTGCATGATGCTGGCGTAGAGCACGAGGTTCTCACCCGCTGCACCGCACTGAGCCACGCGGATGCGCCTGTCGTCCAGCTCCTCCTGGATTGCCTCCTGCACGTCGGCGGTGTCGCGGCCCCAGAGCTGGCCGGCCGGACGCAGCTCGGCCTGGCCGTCGTGAATCCACAGGTAGACGGGCTCGGCGCTCTGGCCGTGGACGATGAGGGCGTCGAAGCCCGTGCGCTTGAACTCGTGTCCCCACCAGCCGCCGACCTCGGCGCTGGCAATGGCGCCGGTGAGGGGGCTGCGGGCGCCGACGCCGTGACGGCCGCTGCCCGGCAGGTTCGACCCCTGCAGGATGCCGGGGGCGAAGATGAGGAGGTTGTCAGGCCCCAGGGGGTCGCAGCCGGTGGGCAGGTCGCGCAGGAGCAGGTAGGCGACCAGGGCGCGGCCGCCGACTAGCTTGAGGTAGACCTCGTCGGGGGGCGTTTCCAGCCACTGCCTCCCGCTGCTCAGGTCAACGTGCAGGAACTTGCCCCATGTACCGCCAACAGACATCGCTCTCGGCTCCTAAAGTTAATCTTGTCATTGCGAACGCAGTGAAGCAATCCCCAATCGGGTTGGCGATTGCCTCGGCCCTATCGGGCTTCGCAACGACAGGACGAGGGTATGTCATTGCGAACGCAGTGAGGCAATCCCCAATCGGGTTGGCGATCGCCTCGGCCCTATCGGGCTTCGCAATGACAGGATAGTGGTTGGCGTCAGACAAGGTCTTCGAAAATGTCACGCCACTCGGGGTTGAGGCCATTGACCAGGTCCAGCTTCTTCTGCCTGGAGCCAGCTTTGATCTGCTTCTCACGGGCAATGGCAAGACTAATGTCTCCGTGTTCCTCGAAATAGACGAGTTTCGTCACGTTGTACTTGCTTGTGAAACCAGGTGTTGCACCGGTCCTGTGCTCTGCAACACGACGCAGCAAGTCGTTTGTCACTCCAGTATAGAGGACGTTGTTGTACTTGTTTGTCATGATGTAGACGAAGTAACTTGTCACGGCGCTGCGAGTGTTTCTGGGTCTGGGCAAGCCTACAACGAAAGGTAGTCTCTAAACAGGCCCGCGACCTCAAGCAGGTTGGCGATTGCTTCGGCCCTGGCGGGCCTCGCAATGACAGATCAGGGATTTGTCACTGCGAACGAAGTGAAGCAGTCTCCGAGTTGCCAGTTGGAGATTGCTTCGGCCCGATAGGGCCTCACAATGACATAGGGTTATTCTACAACATCCCTCGCCCGACCCCGACGGGGTGCCGACGCCTAAACGTTTAGCCTCCCCCGATCACCGGTGTGAGGTGTAGCACATCGCCGTCTGCCAGCGTTGTCTGCCAGTGCGCCAGCTTGCCGTTCACCATGATCACCAGGCCCATGTCCGCCGGCAGGTCAAGCCGCGTCACCGCCTCGCCGACGGTGGACACACCCTCAAGTGTGAGATCGGGAGCCACGCGCTCCTTGAGCGCGCCGGCAACGCGGACGGTGACGGACATGAGTAGCAGGTAGCCGGTAGCAGGTGGAAGGTGGCCGAGGGCGGAGGACGGAAGACAGAGGACCGACGGCTTCAGGAACAGGCCTTACTCGTTACGGAGTACGGCGTACGCAACACGTATCACGTCCTCACGCATCACGCTTCACGTTCCTCATCGCCAGCACTTCCCGCGCGGGGGTGCGGTCGCCGTTGCAGGCAATCTGGCGCGGGGCCTGGAGGAAGGTCAGGGTGAAGCCCAACTGCTGGTAGAGGTCGATGATGCGGCTAGTGGCCTGGTTGGAGAGCACGACCGGGCCGGGGTGGCCGGCCAGCCAGGCGGCGAAGCGGACCTGGTCGTCCCAGCCGAAGCCGCCCTGGGCGTACTGCGTGAACTGGACGTCGTAGGGCGGATCGGCGTAGACGAAATCGTCCGGGTCCAGGACAAGCGCCTCGAAGTCCTTGCTGGTGAACTGCCAGCCGGCGAACGCGGCCCGGTAGTCCGAGAAGTCGGTGAGATAGTGGAGGGTCTTGTGGCGGCCGAAGGGAACGTTGTACTCGCCGCTGCGGTTGAAGCGGCAGAGGCCGTTGTAGCCGGTGCGGTTGAGGTAGTAGAAGAGCTCCGCGGCTGTGGCCGTGGCTGCCCGGCCTTCGTGGATCAGGCGGTTGAACTGCTGCCGGTGCTGGTAATAGAGCTCGGCCTCATTGCGCATCGGCAGCGTCGTCGCCAGCCCGGCCTGCAGCCAGTGGTAGAAATTGATGACGTGCGGGTTGATGTCGTTGAGCAACGCCCGTTCCGGCGCCAGGCTGAGCGACACCGCCAGTCCCCCGCACAGCGGCTCCACCAGCCGCCGCCCGCGGTAGGGCGCCCAGATCGCCGCCAGGTGCGGCGCCAGCCAGCGCTTCCCTCCCGCCCACTTCAAGGGTGGCCGGAGAGCCGCGGCGGTCATCTCACCGGCATCGGCCATGACGCCTCAGGAGGGTTGGTGTACCGCGTCCGCCAGCGCCAGCGCCAGCTCCCCGACCGCGGCGCGGGGCTGCCCGCCGCCTGCCAGCCGGACCAGGGCACTGCCGACCACCACGCCGTCGGCCAGACCGGCCACGGCGGCCGCCTGCGCGGGCGTACCGATGCCGAAGCCTACGGCCAGGGGCAGGTCGGTGTGCCGGCGGACGCGGGCCACGAACTCCGCCAGGTGGGGCGGCAGGTCTGCGCGGGCGCCGGTGATGCCCGTGACGCTGACCAGGTAGAGGAAGCCGGTACAGTGGCTGGCGATCAACGCCAGGCGTTCGGGCGTGCTGGTGGGCGCGGCCAGGTAGACCATCGCCAGGCCGTGTTGACGGCAGGCCGCCTCCAGCTCCGCCGCCTCGTCGGGGGGCAGGTCGGGCACGATCAGGCCGTCGGCCCCTGCAGCAGCCGCCTCGCTCACGTACCTCGCGATGCCGTAGGCCAGGATCGGGTTGACGTAGCCCATCAGCAGCAGCGGCGCCGTGACCCCCGCCTCGCGCAGCCGGGCCACCGTGGCCAGGCAGTCGGCGGAGGTGACGCCCTGGGCCAGGGCCTGCTGCGTCGCCGCCTGGATCGTGGGACCGTCGGCCAGGGGGTCGGAGAAGGGAACGCCCACCTCGATCAGGTCGGCGCCCGCCTCGGCCAGCGCCTTGAACAGGTCAAGGCTGGTGGCCAGGTCGGGATAACCCGCGGGCAGGAAAGGCATGAAAGCCGCCTTGCCCTCGGCCTTCAGACGGGCGAACACGGATTGGATGTGGGAGATGCCGGACATGAGGGGAATTGCGGATTGCGGATTGCGGATTGTGAATTGTGAATTGGTGATGCGTGAGGTGTGATAACGTGATGCGTAATCACGCCTCACGCATCACCGTATCCAGGTCTTTGTCGCCGCGGCCGGAGACGTTGACGAGGATGATGTGGTCCTCGGGCAGGGTTGGCGCCAGGTCGAGGACGTGGCCGATGGCGTGGGCGCTTTCCAGGGCGGGGATGATGCCTTCGAAGCGGCACAGGGCGCGGAAGCCGGCCAGGGCCTGGTCGTCGGTGCAGTAGGTGTACTCGGTGCGGCCCAAGTCGCGCAGATAGGCGTGCTCGGGTCCCACGGACGCATAGTCGAGGCCTGCGCTGATGGAGTGCGTGAGTGCGATCTGGCCGTCGGCGTCCATCATCACAAAGGAGCGGGTGCCGTGCAGCACGCCCAGCCGCGCTAGCTTGGGGTCGGCGAAGCGGGCGGCGTGCTCGCCGCTGGCGATGCCCCGGCCCCCGGCCTCCACCCCGACCAGGCGCACGTTGGGGTCGTCGAGAAAGGCGTAGAAGATGCCGATGGAGTTGGAGCCGCCGCCCACGCAGGCAACCACTGTGTCCGGCAGCCGGCCCGCCTGTTCCTGCATCTGCCGGCGGGACTCGTCGCCGATCACCCGCTGGAAATCCCGCACGATGAGGGGATACGGGTGGGGGCCCAGGGCCGAGCCGAGCAGATAGTGGGTGCCGTCGACGTTGGTCACCCAGTCACGGATCGCTTCGTTGATGGCGTCCTTGAGGGTCTTGCTGCCGCTGTCCACCCCGCGCACCTCGGCGCCGAGCAGTTTCATGCGGAAGACATTCGGGGCCTGCCGGGCCATGTCGACGGTGCCCATGTAGACCACACAGTCGATGCCCAGGAGCGCCGATGCGGTGGCCGTGGCGACGCCATGCTGTCCGGCCCCGGTCTCCGCTACCACGCGCTGTTTGCCCATGCGCTTGACCAGCAGGGCCTGGCCGAGGGCGTTGTTGATCTTGTGGGCGCCGGAGTGGGCCAGGTCCTCGCGTTTGAGGTAGATCTGGGCGCCGCCCAGGTGCTCAGTCAGGCGGCGGGCGAAGGAGATGGGCGTGGGCCGGCCGACGTAGTGGCGCAGGTAACCGTTGAACTCGCTCCAGAACTCCGGGTCCTGTTTGGCGGCCGCGTACGCCGCTTCCAGCTCGGCCAGCGCCGGCATCAGGGTTTCGGGCACGAATTGGCCACCGTAAGGACCAAAGCGGCCGTGGGCATCGGGGACGTTGGCGTGAAGCATGGCTCTAGGTCTCTTGTCTTGCCGCAGCGATGAACGCAGCCACGGCATCGTGATCTTTCTGGCCGGGGCGGGTCTCGACGCCGCTGCTGGCATCCACGCCCCAGGGCCGGACGGCCGCGACGGCGGCGGTGACGTTGGCAGAGGTGAGGCCGCCTGCCAACAGCAGGCGGTGACTGCGGGCGATGGCGGCGGCGATCAGCCAGTCGGCGCGCAGGCCGGTGCCGCCGTAGACGATGGGGTGATAGGCGTCGATCAGCAGGTCGGGGCCATCGGCCGGTCCCAAGCCGGTGTACCACTCGGCGTCGGCTTCGGCCTCGGCCAGGCTGGCCGGGCGCAGGGCCTTGAAACCGCGGCCTTCGAGCTGCTCGAGCAAAGCGGGCGGCTCGCCGCCGTGAAGCTGCGCCAAATCAAGACCGGTGCGGTCGAGCACCTCACAGACCGTCGCGAGGGGCGCATCGACGAAGACGCCGACGCTGCGCCATGCCTTCGGCCCGGGCGCCAGGCCGGCCAGGATGGCGCCGATCTGTTCGGTGGTGACGTAGCGCGGCGACTTGGGGTAGCAGATGAAGCCGAGCAAATCGGCCCCTGCCGCTACCGCCGCCTGCGCATCGGCCAGGTTGGTCAGTCCGCAGATCTTGACTTGGATCGACGGGATACTTTGCCGCTGGAGGGCTTCCATGGCGGCAGTGTAAGGGCACAGCGGTCATTGCGCAAAGGGAACGACCGCCGACCACCGACGGACGACCGCCGACGGATTCTCCCGAACTCCGCGGTCAGCGGTCGGCCGTCTGCGGTCGTCATGGTACAATCGCCGCCATGAGACCACGAGCGCGCCCTCTTCTTGTCACCATCGCCGTCCTTATTGCTTTCTGGCTGCTTTGGTCGAAGTTGAACATCGTCGTCTTCGTCCATGCCAGCTTTTGGCAGCTTATTCTGATCTTCGCCGTCGTCGCCGTGGTCTTGTTCCTGGGCCTCGACTACCTGATCAACCACGACCGCGGCGGCTCTTGAGCTGAACGTTAGGCGTTGAACGTTCAACCTTCAATCTGCAACCTGCAACCTTCAACCATGCTCTACCTTACCCCTGAAGAACAATCCCTGCTGGATGGCGCTGCCGGTCCCGGCGTCAAGAGGGCGATGGAGATCGTCGTCGCCCTGGGCCGCATCTACGGCGCGCCCGATCTCGTGCCCGTCAGCCACGTGCAGATCTCCGGCGTCAGCTACAAGAACCTGGGCGACGCCGGGGTCGACTTCCTGAACGAGTGGGCGGAGCAGGGGGCCAAGACCGTCGTGCCCACGACGCTGAACCCGGCGGGGATGGAGCTCGATCGCTGGGAGGCGATGGGCATCAGTCCCGGCTTTGCCCGGCCCCAGCTCACGGCCATTGGCGCCTTTGTGCGCATGGGCGTCACGCCCACCATGTCTTGCACGCCCTACCTGATGCCTGGCTTTGCCCCCAAGCGCGGCGACCACCTGGCCTGGGCCGAGTCCAGCGCCGTGGCCTGGGCCAACTCGGTGGTGGGCGCCTTCAGCAACCGGGAAGGCGGCCCCAGCGCCCTGGCTGCCGCCCTGGTCGGGCGCACCGCCCGCTACGGCTATCACCTGGAGGAGGAGCGCCGGGCCACCCATGTCGTCGAGGTCACGTGCCCGGTGCCCGATATTGCCGACTTTGGCGCCCTGAGCTACCTCGTGGGCAAGGCAGTGGGCAACGGTGTGCCCTACTTCCCCGATCTGGGCGCCTGGCTGCCGCCCTTGCCCGAGGACTTGACCCTGGGCGGCGAGGCAGGCGACCGCCTCAAGACCCTGGGGGCAGGAGTCGCCGCTTACGGCGCCGTGGCGCTATATCACATCGCCGGCTACACACCCGAGGCCCGCGACCAGGGCGAGCGTCTGCTCCGGCCCGATGCACAGCGCATCGTCATCGACTCGCTGGCGCCTGCCTATGCGGTGATGGATGCCAATCCCGAGACGACTGCCATCGATCTGGTGACCATCGGCTGCCCCCACGCTTCCTACACTGAGCTGCAGCAGGTGGCCGAGCGCCTGCAGGGCCACAACCTGACGACGCGGCTGTGGGTGACCACCTCACGGATCACCCGCGAGCGGGCGGCTCAGGATGGCTGGGTGCAGATCATCGAGGCGGCCGGGGGCGAGGTGGTGGCGGATACGTGCGCCGTAGTGGCGCCGATGCGGGCACTGAACGTGAAGCGCATGGCGACCAACGCCGGCAAGATGGCCTGTTATGCGCCCATGCACAGCGGCGTCGACATGCGTTTCGGCGACATGGAGCAGTGCCTGGAGGCAGCGATCACGGGGAAGTGGCGGTAAGAAAAGTGCGACGCACCTCGCAGGTGCGTCGCACTTGGCTACTCGGCCTTGTCCAGCTTCAGCGCCGCGGAGTTGATGCAGTAGCGCAGGCCGGTGGGGCGGGGACCGTCTTCAAAGACGTGGCCCAGGTGGGCCTCACAGGAGGCGCACTTCACCTCCGTGCGGACCATGAACAAGCTGCGGTCTTCCTCGACCTCGACGTTTTCGGCGGCGATGGGCTCCCAGAAGCTGGGCCAGCCTGAGCCGGAGTCGTACTTGGTCTCGGAGGCGAACAGGGGAGCGCCGCAGCAGACGCAGCGGTAGACGCCGTGGTCCTTGGTCATCCAGTAGGCGCCGGTGAAGGCGCGTTCGGTGCCCTTCTGCCGGGTCACGTGATACTGCTGCGGGGTCAGCTCGGCCTGCCACTCGGCGTCGGTCTTGTGTACTCTCTCGGTGGTCATTGGTGTTCTCCACGGGAACGAGTGTGGGAATCGCTCAGAGTGCGGTAAGCATCTTGTACCTGCCTCGTAGCACTCCTCAGATGCGATCATCCAGGTTGATCTTTCCTCGCTCGGAAGCCCGCGGGCCCGGGTCTGCCGCCAGACCGGCTCATCTTTACCTGACCTCGATCGCCGGGAGGTCCGGGGTGGGCAAGGGTGTTCTCAGACCGGGTCCCCAGCGCTCCGGCTGGCCGCCATCAGGCGTGGTGGCATCCCGTGACTCGTCGGGCTCATAGCCGAGAGCCTGCGCCAGGGTGAGCTGATATCGGCGAAACAGGTCGGCATCCTGCACCATGCGTTCGTCTGCAGACAAGGCTGCTAGTTCCCGAAGCTGTTGCTCCATTTGTCGCGCCAGCCGCCATGCCTGCTCATAACGGTCGGCTTCGAACAGGTGATCGATGTCGATCAGAGCCTGGGCCGACTGGGCGACCGTGGCATTGCGCCGCACCTCGACATCCGCCAGGGGATCGGCGCCGGCGCTACCTGTGGTGGCCCGAACTTCCCCCAGGAGCTGGCGCTGGCGTTGGCCAAAGAGATCGGTGTAGGAAACGGTCACTGTCGCCACCGGCGCTTCGGACGGCCAGGAAGCGGCACTGAAGCGGGCCATGAGCACTTGGCTGTCGCCAGCGCCGATATCGGGCATCCTGACCTGCGCGCCTCCGGCAGGGGGTGCGCCATCGTAGCCGCTGACCCACGTCAAGCTGGCGCGCTCGGGGACGATGCTGACGACCACATCCTCGGCGACCTTTTCCACCAGGCCACTAACCTCCTGGCGGAAGACTTTATCCATCTCCCCTGCGGAGTCGATGAAATGATAGGCGCCTTTGCCCTGCGAGGCCAGGGTGCTGAGCAGTTGGTCGTTGAGATCCAGTCCCAGACCGATCGTGGAGAGGTAGATGCCGCGATCGTTGTAGGACCTGGCGTCGGTGGCGACCTTGTCCGGGCGGATTTCGCCGCGGTTGGCCACCCCATCCGTGAGCAAGAGGACGCGGTTGTTGCGTCGGATGTCGAAGTTCCGCTCGACCTCCTGGAATCCGGCTATCATACCCGCGTGCAGATTGGTATAGCCGCTGGGCTGCAGGCCATCGACCGTCTCGCGAATCCAGCGGCCGTCCGCGACCGGTCCTGCAGAGCGCAGGACACGGGCCTCATCGCTATAGGCCACGATGCTGACGATGTCGTCAGGCTGCAGGCTGTCCAGGAACACCCGCAGTGACTGCCTGAGGGCTGGCAGCTTGTCGCTGCTCTTCATCGACCCACTTGTGTCGAGCACCAGCGCCAGGTTGAGGGGTGTGCGCCGGGATTCAGCGTCTTTGCCTGCTTGCAACCCGATCTGCAGCCAGATGTCGCCGCCCGTGGCCGGCACCTTGGTGTTTCCCAGGCGGAGATCAAGGCCGAGTGGCGCATCGGTGGGCTCGGGGAAGCGCTGTTCGTAGTAATTCAGATACTCGTTGACACGGATGTTCTCAGCGGGAACGATGGCGCCGCGGTTGATAACGGCACGGCTGTAGGATTTGGAGGCGTCAGGTTGGGCGCCTCCACAGGCGCCCAAGAAGACGGCGAGGAACAAGATAGCTGCCAGAATGGCGAAGGGGCGGGTGAACATGGAACTCTCCGTTAGGTGGATTTGGGGGGGATTGCCGGTGAAGCGTTGCGCTATAATGGAACCGGCGATCCAGGCGCAGTGGACCTCGTTGTTGACCCTATCCTGGCAGACTGTGCGTTCATTTCAAGCGCCAGTTCTGTCACATTTCGTGCAACAGCGGGTGCAACACCGCTCTCACCCGGTCCCCGTAAGGATTCAGGCGCCTCACCCGGCACCGCGGCCTACCATGCAGACGTTTGGCGAGCTCCTCTCACAGTACATCGAGCGTACAGGCGTGCCGGACGCAGAGTTGGCGCGCACGCTGGGGGTGAGTCGCCAGACGATCTTCCGCTGGCGTGAGGGCGAGACCCAGCGCCCGCGCAGCCGCGACGACGTGATGCATTTGGCGGCCAAGCTGCGTTTGTCGACTGATGAACGTGATGCGCTCCTGCTGGCCGCCGGTTTTGCCCCGGTAACGCCGCTTCCGCCGGGCGAGCAGGTGACGACGTCAGCCAGGTCGACCACGGTGGAGCCGATCGCGGGTCACCAGGATGAGCCGGAATTGACGGCAGCCGCTTCCCGGCGACCCTGGCGCATCGTCGCCACCGTGCTGATTCTGGTCGCGGTGTTGTCGGGGGCACTTCTCTGGTGGCTGGTCTCCACGAAGCGATTGCCGGGGACGGTGACCGATCCTGGTGTGGCGCCGGCGGCAACGGGGGAGACCCTTATCCTTATTGGGCAGTTCGCCAACTACGGCGGCAGCCAAATGGGCTACAACGTGGCTGGCCGCCTGCAGGAGGCGCTGCAGTCCGAGCTGGCAGGAGCAGGGCTGTCACAGACGCGTGTCGAGACCCTGAAGGATGTGGTTTCCGACCCGCAGACGGCTGAGCGTGTGGGCAGCGACCTGGGCGCCGCATTGGTCGTGTGGGGTGAGTATGACAGCGGCCGGGTCCTTGCTTACGTGTCGGGTCTGCCAGGCGGCGACGGACCTGCCTCGCCTGAGGTTCGCCGCCTGGTGGCCAACCCCGGCGAGCTCAGCGCCACCATCAACGCCGGTCTGCCTGAGGAAATCCGTTGGCTGGCGCTCTATGTCTTGGGACAGGTCCATTTTCAGGTAGGACGCGATGCCGATGCTGAGACCGTGTTTCGTCGGGCCTTGGCCAAACCCCCGGTTGAACCCCGCGCCCTGGCCGTCATCCAGTTCTACCTGGCGGCGATTGCCGGCCGCCGGCCCAACCCGGACTGGAGCGAGGTCATTGCCCTCTATTCAGATGCCATCGACCGCCGGCCAGAGATCGTATCAGCCTGGAACAACCGGGGCGCGGCCTACCTCAATCGCAACGCCCCAGGCGATGTGGTGAAGGCGGCAGCGGACTTTCGGCAAGTGGTGGCTATGGCCCCCGGCAATGTCACCGGGCATTTCAACCTCGGTCTCGCCCTGGCAAAAGCCAACCCGGACGATCTTGCGCCCGCATTGGCCAGCTTCCGGGCCGCACACGACCTTGCGCCGGACGAACCGGGTCCAAACAACGCGCTGTGTTGGAATCTCAGCCTTGCGGGTAAGGCTGCCGAGGCCATGCCGTTCTGCGACACCGCCGTGGCCAGGGATGACAGCGGGATGAGTCTCGACAGCAGGGGCCTGACCAACGCGCTGCTCGGGCGCCACATGGAGGCTGCCAGCGATTTCAGCCGCTTCCTGGACGTCTTGAGGTCGCGTGATTCCGCTGCCTTTGAGCGCTATGCCGCGACGAGGCAGCCCTGGATTGACGCATTGCGTGTCGGCCGCAGCCCATTTGACGGGAATACGCTCGTCCGGCTGCGCCGCGAACCCTGACACAGGCGTAAGGATCAGCGTCGATCCGGCGTCAAACAGCAAACAGCAGCCGGACAAGGCTGCTGTAAGGGTGCAGTAACGAGCCGTCACACACACTATGGAGCCTTCCCTATGTCCCCACGCGTGCTTCTCATTGTAAGTGCTGCTGTCCTCTTGTTGGCCGCCTGCGCGCCTGCGGCCGCACCGGCGTCAGCCCCAGCGGCGACACAGCCTGCCGCCGCCACACAGGCGCCCGCCACGTCCGCACCGGCGGCGACCCCGAAGGCAGTGTCGACGGAAGCGCCTGCCGCCACCTCTGCGCCGGCGGCGAACAACACGAGCGGTGCTGCGCGCACCTTCCGTATCGTGTCTGAGGCCTCACAGGCCAGCTACGAAGTGCAGGAGGAGTTCCTGGCAGGAGCCGTCGGCCAGTTGGGCAAGAAGCTCGGCCTCTTCAATCCCGTCGGCAGTACGAACGCCGTCAGTGGCGAGTTCGCGGTCGTGCCCGGCACGCCGCCGCAGCTCCAGGCGGGCCAGTTCACGGTGGACATCAGCACGTTGAAGAGCGATGATACCCGCCGCGACAATCAGATTCGCCGGCGCTGGCTGGAGTCGTCGAAGTTCCCCAACGCCACCTTCAAAGCCACCTCGATCGATGCGTTTCCGGCCGGCTTCGCCGAGGGCCAACCGGTGAACTTCAAGCTGGCCGGCGATATGACCATCCGTGATACCACCAAGCCGTTGACCTTCGATGTTAAGGCTACCCTGCAGGGCGACACCCTCAGCGGCACCGCCCAGACGAACTTCGGCATGACGGATTTTGGTTTCAATCCCCCGGAGATGGGCGGCCTCCTCAAGGTCAGCAACCCCGTCACCGTCACGGTGACGTTCCAGGCGAAGGAAGCCGCCGGCCAGTAACACGACGCGTTACAGGCGAAACCAACAGGGGTTGGTCGCACGGCGGCCGGCCCCTGTTTTCGTGATGAGACGGAATCCGAAGTAGCGACTTGAGTCGTTGCGGCGCGGGAGAACGACTCAAGTCGTTACTCCAGTGCTGCCGGGTCTGGTGTAGAATGGGGCCAGCGTGCGGGTTGCACGATGTCGTTACGCAAGTGGAGGCGTCCATGTCCCTGTTCGACGACGAACACATGCAGGAGATTGGCCAGGCCGTAGAGCGTTGGGAGCGAACAACCCTGGGAGACGCGCTCAAGCGCCAGCCGGAGCGGCGGCCTGAGTTCATTACCACTTCGTCCACGCCGGTTAAGCGCCTCTACACGCCGCTTGACGTCGCCGATCTTGACTACGGCCGCGACTTGGGGCTGCCGGGGGAGTACCCCTATACGCGCGGGGTGCACAGCACGATGTACCGGGGCAAGCTGTGGACGATGCGCATGTTCTCCGGCTTTGGCACAGCCGAAGAAACCAACGAGCGCTACAAGTATCTGCTTGCCCACGGCAACATGGGCCTGTCGGTTGCCTTCGACATGCCCACCCTCTACGGCTACGACACGGACGCCCCCGAGGCGCTGGGCGAGTTCGGCAAGTGTGGCGTCGCCATCTCCTCGCTGGCCGACATGGAGGTCCTCTTCGACGGCATTCCCATGGGCGACGTCAGCACCAGCATGACGATCAATTCGCCCGCTGCTGTGCTCTGGGCCATGTACATCGTCGCCGCCGAAAAGCAGGGCGCCGACAGGCGGCACCTGCGCGGAACGATCCAGAACGACATCCTCAAGGAATACATCGCCCAGAAGGAATTCCTGTTCCCGCCGCAGCCCTCGATGCGCCTGGTGACGGACACCGTCGAGTTCGGGATGAAAGAGCTGCCGCAATGGAACACGATCAGTATCAGCGGCTATCACATCCGCGAGGCGGGCAGCACGGCCGTGCAGGAACTGGCCTTTACCCTGGCGGATGGCTTTGCCTATGTGGAAGCGGCGCTGGCGCGCGGGCTGGCAGTGGACGACTTCGCGCCGAGGCTTTCCTTCTTCTTCAACGCTCACAACGACCTGTTTGAAGAGGTCGCCAAGTTCCGGGCGGCCCGCCGCATCTGGGCCCGGGTCCTGCGTGAGAAGTACCATGCCCAGGATCCCCGTTCCTGGCTGCTGCGCACGCATGCGCAGACAGCGGGCGTCTCTCTGACGGCGCAGCAGCCGGAGAACAATGTCGCTCGCGTCACCCTGCAGGCGTTGGCGGCTGTCTTGGGCGGCACGCAGAGCCTGCACACCAACAGCATGGATGAGGCGCTGGCCCTGCCCAGCGCCAAGGCCGTCACCGTGGCCCTGCGCACGCAGCAGATCATTGCCCATGAATCGGGTGTGGCCAACACCATCGACCCGCTGGCCGGTTCTTTCTTTGTGGAACACCTGACCGACCAGATGGAGGAACAGGCCAACGACTACTTCCGGCGCATCGAGGCCCTGGGTGGGGTGCTTCCGGCCATCGAAGCGGGTTTCTTCCAGAGCGAGATCGCCGAGGCGGCCTACCGCTACCAGATGGAGATCGACACCCGCGAGCGCATCATCGTCGGCGTCAACGACTATGTCGTGGATGAGTCGATGGCGATTCCTATCCTGGCAATGGACCCGGCGGGATACGAGCGCCAGGTGGGTCGCCTGCAGCGTCTGCGCGCGGAGCGCAACCACGCCGCCGTCCATAAGGCACTGGCGGCGCTGGCCGACTGCGCCCGCGGTCGCGACAACCTTATGCCGCCGATCATTGCCGCCGTGGAGGTCTACGCCACCCTGGGCGAGATTTGTGATGTTCTGCGCGAGGTGTTCGGCGTTTACCACGAACCCGTCTTTTTCTGATATAGTCAACTCGCCCGATGTCGGCGACGAATTGTTGTCGTTTGGCGCGTACCGGGCAATGCATCCCATTGAGGAGCTGAGAATGGACCGCAAAATCCGCGTGCTTGTCGCCAAACCCGGACTCGATGGCCATGATCGCGGGGCGAAGGTAGTTGCCCGCGCCCTGCGCGATGCGGGCTTCGAGGTCATCTACACAGGCATCCGGCAGACGCCCGACATGATCGCCGAGGCAGCGCTGCAGGAAGATGTGGACGTCGTGGGCCTGTCCATTCTGTCGGGCGCGCACATGGCCCTGTTGCCCAAGGTCAAGGAAGCCCTGGACAGGGCGGGGATGGGGGATGTGATCTTGCTGTTGGGCGGCATTATCCCCGACGAGGATCTTCCGGCGCTCCACGCCATGGGCGTCAAAGGCGTTTTTGGTCCCGGCACACCCACACAGCAGATCGTGAATTTCATCCAGAGCGAGCTGGCACAGCCGGCCTAACGCAGCAGGCGCAAGTGCCCACCGACGATCTGCAATCGGTTGCCGGCCTGGTGACCGCCCTCCACGGCGGCAATCGCCGGGCCTTGGCGCGCATCATCACCCACATCGAGAACGGCAGCGCCTTTGCGCAGCCGCTGCTGATGGCGCTTTATCCGGCGGGTGGCCGCGCTCACATCATCGGCGTCACCGGCGCTCCGGGGACGGGCAAATCGACCCTGGTCAACGCTATGGCGCTGGCCTATCGCCAGGCCGGCTGCCAGGTTGGCATCGTCGCTGTCGATCCAACCAGCCCCTTCAGCGGCGGCGCCCTCTTGGGCGACCGGGTGCGCATGCGCGACCTGGCGGGCGACCCGGGCATCTTCATCCGCTCCATGGCTACCCGCGGCAGCCTGGGGGGCCTGGCGCAGGCGACTGCTGATACCGTCCTCGTACTCGACGCTGCCGGCTTCGACCGTATCCTGATCGAGACCGTGGGGGTCGGCCAGAGCGAGGTGGAGATCGCCAGCACCGCCCACACCACCGTGGTGGTGGAAGCGCCCGGCCTGGGCGATGAGGTGCAGGCGATCAAGGCTGGGATCCTGGAGATCGCCGACGTGTTTGCCGTCAACAAGGCCGACCGTGAGGGCGCCGACCGCACCGTCACCGCCCTGAAGATGATGTTGAGCCTGGGCGTGCCTGATAAGCACCAGGTCATGCACCACGGCCGCATGCTGCCCATCACGCTGCCCCCGCACGACCCCGATCCCAGCGCCTGGATGCCACCCATCCTCAAGACGGTGGCGACACAGAACCAGGGCGTCGCCGAGCTGGTCGCGGCCGTCGAGCAGCATCGTTTCTACCTGGAGCAAAGCGGCACAAGGGAGCTGCGCGACCGCCTGCGCGCAGCCACCGAGTTGCGCATGATCTTGCGCGATGTGCTGCTGCGCCGCGTGCTGGACCAGACGCCCACGGCCAGTCTGGATGCCATGGTGGCCGCGGTGGCCGAGCGCCAATTGGATCCGTATTCGGCCGCCCGCCAACTGCTCCTTATCCCTTAACCACTCTCCTCTCTCGCCCATTGCGGAGGCAGCTTTGTCAGCAGGACTTTACGGTGACCTGGCAGTTGTCGGCGGCACCTGTAACCCGGAGCTTACGGCCGAGGTGTGCGGGTACCTGCGCATCAACCCCACGCCTGCCACGATCAAGAAATTCCCCAACGAGAACATCTTCGTCCGTCTGCAGCAGAGCGTGCGCGCCAAAGACGTGTTCATCATCCAGCCGTTTGGCCGCCCGGTCAACGACATGGTGATGGAGCTGCTGATCATGCTTGACGCCGTGCGCCGGGACAGCGCCGGCCGTATCACAGCCGTGATTCCGTACTACGCCTATGGCCGCACCGACAAGAAGGACCAGCCGCGCGTGCCGATCACGGCGCGGCTGCTGGCGGACCTCATCTCGGTGGCAGGCGCTGAACGCGTCCTCACGTTCGACCTCCACGCCGGCCAGATCCAGGGGTTCTTCACGATTCCCACGGACGAGCTGACCGCCCGCTATCTGCTCGTGGACTATATCCGGGACCATGGCCTGGATCGCAACGCCATCATCGTCTCGCCTGATATCGGCGGCGTGCGGCGGGCGCGGAACTTCGCTGAGTCGCTGAATATCCCGCTGGCTATCATCGAGAAGCGCCGCGACCCGGAGAACGCCCAGGCCGACATCTTCAACGTCATCGGTGACGTCGAAGGCCGGCAGTGCCTCCTGGTCGATGATGAGATCGATACGGCGGGCACCATGTGCCTGGCTGCCAGCTACCTGAAGGAGCACGGCGCCGAAGCGGTCTATGCCTGCGCCACGCACGCCGTGCTGTCGGAGCCTGCCTGTGACATCCTGGCCGCGTCGCCCATCGACCGCGTTGTCGTGACGAACACGCTCGCCATTTCGGATGACAGGCGGCAGCGCCTGGGGGACAAGCTGGTGTCACTCAGCGTCGCCCCACTGCTCGGGGAAACCATCAGGCGCATCCACCACGGCATCAGCGTGGGTGCGATGTTCCCCGACCACAATTGAGGCGCGCCGGCTGTGGCGTCCGCATGGCAGCGCGTCCTGCAGGCACGGACCCACATCGTGGCGGGCAGTCTGGCCGCCTCACCCGGCCATATTGTCGAGCACTTTCCAACCCCAGCAGCGGCGCTGAACAGCCTGGTGCCCTGGCTCCAGGGGCTGCCCGACCCGCTGCTTGCGCACTGGCTGGCGATTCCGGGTGGGCACGTTGTTCTCAATGCGGAGCGTCACGGCTTTACGCGCGGTGAGAGCACCTACGGCGACCGCACCCTCGAGGATGTCGCCTGGCTTCGTCTTGCCCTTTACCCGCAGGACCGTCTGGCCTACCTGTCGCCGCTGGGCTATCTCATCGCCTGTCTGCTGGGTTGGCCTGTCGGGGGGCCGGCCTCCCGGGCGCCCATCCTCAAGGCGTGGGAGGACTTCACGCTCGGTGTGCAAGACAGCTTTCGCCCAGGCTATGGACTCAGTGACAAGGCGCGGACGGATGAGACCGCCTACCTGGCGGAGAGCATCGCCGCCTACCTGGATGATCGCCGCAGTCTGAACGCGCGGGACCCGAGAATAGAGAAGTTGCTGGCGGCGACCGTGTTCAAGGCCAGCTCATATCTTGCCAGCCCGAAGCCCCCGAAACCGGAGTTGTAACAGGTCCATGAAGCACTTGCCTTTGCTTATTCTTGCCGGTGTGCTGCTCCTGGCAGCCGCCTGTGCTCCAATACGACCACCGGCAACCCCGCTGGCGTCCCCGCCGCCCACGTCCCCGCCGCCAGCTCCAGGCGCGCTCGCCACTCCCGTCCTCTTCAGCCGGACGGGCGGTTTTGCCGGGTTCGACGATCGTGTGACGATTGCCGCTGATGGCTCGTACACGGCCAACCGGCGCGGCCAGGCGCAGACAACCGGCCGCCTGGCGCCGGCCCGGCTGGCTGGCCTGGCGGCCGTCCTCGCCGCCAGCGGGCTTTTCGAGGCCGACCATCGCTTCGAAACGCCAGGCGCCGACCAGTTTGTCTACACGATCACCTACGGCGGCCACACGGTCGTCGCCGTGGACGGGGCCATTCCAGCGCCTTTGCAGCCTGTGATCGATGAGTTGGCGGCGCTGATCGGCGGGTAAAGGGAACCGGGAACCCGCGGCGCCTGCGCGGGAGCCGTGAATTGAGGCGATTGACTATGGCAGCCGGTCGAGGGCGTGTGGGGGGAGCGCTCCGGCTCTCGGTTGGCTATTGCGCCCCTGCTGCTACGATGAGCGGCATATAGATCAGGGGGCTTTGTCCCTCGTTTGTGGGCGTCGGGGTGGGCGTGGAGGTGGCAAGCGGCCCCTGGGTTGGTGTGGGTGTGCGCGTCGGCGTGAGGGTGGAAGTCGGCGTGGCGGTCGGCATACGTGTGGAAGTCGGCGTTGGGGTCAGGGTCGGGGTGGGTGTTGATGTTGGGATCTGCACCAGTGGCTCGACCGCGATGCATTCCGAGAACTCCGAGGTGTTGCCGGTGGTGATTCGTGTCGCCGTAGCTGTCATAAAGTGGCCAGGGTTGACGAGAAAGGCCCAGATGTGGCTGAAGCTGGCATTGCCGCTGCCATCAGTCGTGACGTCCAGAACGGCCCGGGGTCGTTGTCCCTCGCCATACCCCGAAGAGTCGCACGAGGTGCTGGAGAAGAATTCGATCCGGTACTGCTGGCCAGGCTGGCTGTTCAGTGTCCCCTGGACGGTGGTTCGCGGCAGACCATCTATGCCGCTTTTGGCTGAGGTGAGCACCGGGAAGTTTTGCAGCCCGTTTGGGCCGGAATCTCCATCCCCGGCGTCGTTGAGGGTCACACCGCCTGGGTCCAGGTCGATGCCCAGGACACCATTGTTGTAGATGGCGTTGCCGGCAATGGTGTTTCCGGTCGAATCGCCGTTGATGAAGATACCATCGGAGCTGTTGAAGGCGATGGTATTGCCGCCCCCGGCGCCTCCTACGGTATTGTTGTCGGCGTAGGCAATGTGGATGCCGTAGATTCCATTGCCGGCGTTGCCGCCGGCCGCGGTGGCACCGATGCTGTTTCCCTGGATGGTGCTGCCTGTGCCGCTTGAGATGGCAATACCACTTTCGTCATTCCCGCCGATGACGTTGGGGGCGCTCGCAAGCCCGATCAGGTTGTTTGCCACGCCGCTGGCCGCAATGCCCGAGCCGCCGTTACCCAGCTTGGCCGTGCCGGCGGCGTTCAGACCGATGAGGTTGCCGTAGATCTCTGCGGCATTTGCGTTCAGCAACATGATGCCAGCGCCATCGTTGCCCGAGATGACATTCCTCAGGTTGGCGGTGGCGCCGCCGATGAGGATGCCGGCCACCCCCGCTACGCTCACTCCGGCGCCATGATTGGCAAGCTTCGCCGAGCCAGCGGCATTCAGCCCAAGGATGTTGCCCGACACCTGCGTACCGGCTCCCCCGCTGACGCTTACCCCGTGAAGGCCATTGCCTGAAATGACATTGCCCTCGGTGGTGACGCCCCCAATCGTGGTGTTGGGCGCGCCCACGACTCCCACACCGGCATTACCGTTGGGGATGGCTGAGGATCCGCTTGAGTTGGTGCCCACGAAGTTTCGCTGGACGATGTTGCCGCTTCCGGGGGCGCCCAGGTAGATGCCTACAGAGTTATTACCTGAAACCAGGTTGCGCGAGATGATATTGGAGTTGCCATAAATCATGACGCCGGTGTCGCCGTTGCCGAAGTCCGAGGTTCCGCCCGAATTGGTGCCGATGTAGTTGCAGTTAATGATGTTGCCGGTGCCGTTGACCCTGACACCGTGCGAAGGGAAACGTTGGATGACCAGTCCCTGGATGCGCGTGTTGCTGCCGTTGATTGTCAGCCCCGTAGCGCCGCCGCCCAGGCCGTTGCCGTTGACGACAATCTTGAGCGTGTAGGGCGGCGTGTTGCCGCAGCTTGCGCCGCTTTGCAGCAAGCCATCGATGATCACAGGACGGTTGATGTCAGGCAATGGCGTCGTCAGATTAATGACATGCGGACCAGCGCCCGGGATGCCGAACTGGATGAGGTCTTGGGCGGGACCGTTAGCGTTGGCGTCCTCAATGGCTTCGTGCAAGGTGCACTCAACAACGGTGCAACCCGGCAGGACACCCGGATCGGCGGTCGAATTGACGGTGAAGACGGCGCCGGGAGCACCAGGGCCGGCAGCCGCCGCCACGGGAAGCATGAGAGCAGCCAGGAAGACAATCGGTATCTGGAACAGGGTTCGGCTGGACATAAGATGGACCCTCCCAAAATGTGACGATGTGACGTCTTCAATGCTGATGAGTGGCGCAGAGTGAGCTTCCCCACGGCACGACGGCGTGCCCAAAGCATCCTACGAGCCAGAACATCGCGTAATTTGGCTCTCATTCTAAGGTATGACGACCCCATACAAAGTAATGCCGATTGCTATCCTGGTCTGCACGACCGCTCAGCGAGGTCGCCCACCTGACTTTGTGGATAGGCAATCCAAAAGAAAGAGGCCGGTGCATGTCTGCACAAGCCTCTTTCCCCACGGCGCCGATGGTTTCAGTGCGGCGGCCCGTTTATGAGGGTGCAGCCAAATTGCGCACGGTGCACTCCCTCACGCTGGAACATCATGTTCCCGACTCGACTACCAGCGGCAGGTAGATCGTCGGGTTCTGACCTCCTGGTGTGGCGGTGGGTGTGGGGGTGGGCGTCGAGGTGGCGGGCGACGGCTGTGTGGGCGTGGACGTCGGTGTGGCCGTTGGGGTGGCCGTTGGGGTGGCCGTTGGGCTCACCGCCAACTGCTGGATGACAACGCACTGCGAGAACTCCGAGGTGTTGTTCGTACTGACCTGTGTCGCCGTGGCCACCATGTAGTCGCCCAAGCCCACGGCAAAGGGCCAGGAGTGGCTAAAGCTGGCATTGCCATTGGCTGCTGTGGTGACGTTGAGACTGCCGAGACTCGTCAGGCCCTCACCATAACCCGAGGCATCGCAGGAGGGGCTGGTGTAGAAGTTGACGCGATACTGCTGGCCAGGCAGGCTGTTCAACGTCCCCTGGACGACGGTCTGTGTCGTGCCTACGGAGTTGGTCGCCGCCGAGGTCAGCACGGGGAAGTTCTGCAGGCCGTTCGGGCCGCTGTCGGGGTCGCCGGGGTCGTTTGGCGTCACATCGTCCGTTCCCAGGTCGATGCCCAGCCCGCCGTTGCTGTGAATGTGGTTGCCGGTGATGGCATTGCCGGAGGTGGTCCCAAAGATGTAGATGCCATCGGCGCTGTTGAAAGCGATGGTGTTGTCGCCCCCAGCGCCGCCGACGAGGTTGTTGGCGCCACCGTTGATGTGGATGCCGAAGAAGCCATTGCCGGCGTTGGCGCCGAACAAGTTGTCACCGATATGGTTCCCGTAAATGGCGTTGCCGGTTCCGTTCAGGATGAAGATGCCCTCACTCCCGTTGCCGCTGATGAAGTTGGGCGTGTTCCAGTAGCCGATCTTGTTGTTCGCTGTGCCGTTGATGTAGATGCCCTGGCTGCTGTTGCCCAGCTTGGCGGCGCCGGTGGCGTTGAGGCCGATCATGTTGTTTTGAATCTCGGTCGAACCGGCGCCATTCTGCAGGAGAACGCCGGGGCCGTTGTTGCCGGAGATCACATTTCTGCGGTTGACATTGCCGCCGCCAATGGTGATGCCGTTCACCCCTGTCACGCTCACCCCGGCATTCTTGTTACCCAGCTTGGCGGTGCCGGCGGCGTTCAGTCCGATGATGTTGCCTGCAACCTGTGTGCCAGTGGCCCCGGTGTTGATGGCGACGCCGTGCCCGTTGTTGCCGGAGATGACATTGCCCTCGGAGGTGGAGCCCCCGATCGTGGTGTTGGGAGCGCCCTCGACCATGATCCCCTCTTCGCCGTTGGGAAGGGCGGAGGATCCCGAGGCATCGGTGCCGATGCGATTCTGGCGCACGATGTTGCCGCTGGCGGACGCTCCGCCCAGGTAGATGCCGAAGCTGTTGTTGCCGGAAATCAGGTTGCGCGAAATGGTGTTATTGGCGCCGTTATGCACGTAGACGCCGATGCCGCCGTTCCCGAGGTCAAGGCTGCCCGCCGAGTTCGTGCCGATGTAGTTGCAGGTGATGGTATTGTTGCTGCTCTGAACGACGATGCCGTGCGAGGAGAAACGCTGCACCACCAGCCCCTGGACCCGTGAACTGCCGGCCGTGATCACCAGCCCGGTGTTGCCGCCGCCCAATCCGCTGCCGTTGAGCACGATCCTGAGGGTGTGGGGAGCCGTGGCGCCGCAACTTGCGCCTGGTTGGGTGAGACCATCGATGATGAGGGGCTGCGAGATGGCCTGCAGGGCTGCCGCCAGGGTGATGATGTGGGGGCCGGCGCCGGGGATGTTGAACTGAATGGTATCCTGGGAGGCGCCGTTGGCGTTGGCGGCGATGATCGCCTCGCGCAAGGTGCACTCGGCGGCGTTGCACACACCATTGCCAGGGTCGGAGTTGGAGTTTACGAGGAAGGTGGCGCCAGGCGCAGTGGGTTCGGCCGCCGCCGCTAAAGGCACCAGGCCGGCGATCACAAGGACAAGCACGATCAAGCTCAGGATTCGTTTTCGCATGGGAAGGACTCTTGCAGGGTGTGGTGGAGCGGCTGCGGTGGTGAGTGATGGTTGCAGGTGAGACATCCCCGAAGCATCGCCGCCTGGCCATAGCACCCAAGGCCGCCAGCGCCGACGCCGAAGCTGACATTTTGCGTCATATCACCACTGGAGGCAGTGATCGTGCTTGCGATCGGGCGGGACGCGCCGCGACTACCCCCAGCCTCGCTACCCGTATTGGCCCTGGAAAACGAAAAGACCGGAACCCTTATGGCTCCGGTCTCTCGCTTCTGTATCGTCTGTCGATCTCTACATCTGTCGCGGTCACACCGGCGCTGCTGTTGGGACAGCGATTCCGGGGAGCGCTTCGGTCTCCGATCGCTCAGGTGGCCATGGGAACGGCCCGGCGGACGATTGCGGGCTTCACAGAGACGGACGCACGAGCCGCGGCAGGTAGATACGTTCACGCACAGGCGAAACCTGGCTCCACAGGCCGCTGCCGAGGGCGAAGTCCCCGCCCGCCAGGGCGCCAGCGGCTGCCTGGCCGGTAGTCCCTGTCAAAGCGTAGGCGCCGCCGCTGCTGGTGCCGCCTCCTCCGGCTGCGGTTCCCCGGTTCACGTCATAGTCCGTTCCTGCCGCCAGGACGACGCCGGAAAGGAGGAGGGCGATGGCAAGGATGATGAAGGGCGTGATGGGTTTCATGTCTACCTCACTCTGGTTCTGGGCGCTGGGGCAGCGGGTATAGGTCGCGCTTGGCGTTCGCTACCAGGCAACCTCCACCGTCCGAACTGCTGCCACCCACCTGACTGCGAGGTCGTCACTGCCCTTGACCATTATCGACAGGGCGCCCTGCTCATGGTTCACTTCCACCCAGGCGTTCCACTCACTCCGATCCTCACCCAAGGTATCGACTCGGGGCGTACCGACGAAGCTGACGTCTCCGTTACTGTTGCTGATGACGCCGCGGATCTGGTAGCCAGCGTCCGGCAAGGCTTCACTGGATGCAGCCACCAGGATGTCGAAGGTCATTGTACGGTTGGAGGTGAGAGGAACTGTACCCAGCAGCACTTCCGGGTAGGGCTCATTAGTCAGGTTGTGGAACACCAGGGTCGATGTCTGGGCGTCTCCGGCTTCGTCGAACGAACCGTTGGCATAGGCCATCTGTCCAGCCCATTCTGCTTTCGCGCCAAAACCGCCGGGGATTGTCGAGTTCTCGCCCAGCGCCATGTTGTTGGCGCCGCCGCTGATCGTCGAGGCTTCTGCTACAGCGCGATTGGGATAGACGATAATCGGGTGGCACGGAACACCGTTGTCAATCCACTTGCATAGGTAGGAACCACCCCCTGCTATCGTAGAGCCTGTGCCTTCGGCAACATTGCCTATACCGCCGCCCACCGTTGCGAACTGACCGCTGGCGGTGTTGCCGGTGTAGGTGACATTGCCAAGCTCATCCGCTACATAACCGCCGCCGCCGCTGACGGTGGCGAAGTCGGCGGAGGCGGTATTCTTGTAGCCGCCGCTGACGGTTGCGGCGATGCCGTTGGCGACGTTGTTCTGGCCTCCGCCAACAGCGCCATAGTCCTTGGCAGCACTGCCGCGAGCGCCGCCGGCAATCACAGCGTAGCGGCCAGCGGCGTTGTTCGAGGAACCACCGCCGATGGCCGACCAGTTGCCGCTGGCTATGTTGGGGTTGTCGCCCGAAGCCAACAACGATCCTCTGGCGCCGCCGCCAGCGATGGTGGCGAATTGGCCGCTTGCTTCGTTGGAGTGCCCACCGCCAACGGTCGAGGTGGCACCGGTGGCCTTGTTGCCCAAGCCGCCGCCGATGGTGGCGTAACTACCTGACACGTAGTTGGGGCAGCTTGAAGTACCCGTGTAACCGCAGCCCGTTGCGGCGCCGCCGCCGCCGATGCTGGCGCCCTGCACGTTGGGGCCGGTAGCATTCGAGGGGTGCCCGCCCACGAGGTTGGGGCTGGAGGTCCCCGGTTCCAGGCGCAGAGCGCGGCTGTTGTTGACGCGCAGATCGAGGGCCTGGCTGTCGGTGGTGCCGAGGAAGTTGGCCGTGGTCGTGCCGGCGTTGCCGGTCAGGCTCCAGGCGGAGCCGCTGCCGCCGGTGAGGTCGGCGGCGCAGGCCCAGGTCGAGCCGTTCCACTTCATGATCTGCGAGGCAGTACAGCTATTAGCGCCGATGTCCTCGAACTTGATCGTGCCGTTGGTGATCATGGCCGAGGTAACGGAGTTGGCCTGGCTTTCGTTGACATAAGCGGCATCGTGGTTGTGGTCGCTGCGGGCGACGGTGGTGGCGCTGCCGTTGCCGCCGAAGCTGGCGGAGAGGGTGACGTCGCCGCTGGCGCCTCCGCCGGTGAGGCCGGGACCGGCGTTGACGGCGGTGATGTCGCCTGTGGGGCGGCTGTCGGTGTCACAGACGACGGAGCCGTCGGCGTTGATGATGCGGATGGCGCTGCCGCTGGCGCAGGAGCCGGTGACGCGGGTCTGGATGGTGGTGTTGTCCACGCTGAACTGGGTGCCGTTGAGTAGCAGACCAGCGCCTGCGGTATAGCTGGCGCCATTGTCGGGAGCGCAGGT
This sequence comes from Chloroflexota bacterium, assembly GCA_029782215.1. GTDB lineage: Bacteria > Chloroflexota > Anaerolineae > J102 > J102 > SSF26. The sequence goes on along the minus strand of JAKOVD010000147.1, from coordinate 30,088 downwards.
CCAGCCCGAGCCATTCGACTTGACGACCAGTCCCGTGTTGCAGGTGAGGTTGCCCAGGGCATCGTTGTCGACGTTGTCGGCGAAGCCGCTGGGCAGTCCGAGCAAGCCGGACCAGGGGCTGGTTTTGCTGTACAGGGCATAGGGCGTGGCGGTGAGCGCCTGGCGCGGGCCAAGCGTGGTGTAGCTGCCGTTGCCGGAAGGGCAGCCCACGGCAAGTTCCAGCCAGCGGGCGTCGCCGTTGAAGGCGGCAAGGCCGAAATCGAGGTCGGGGATGGTGAAGACGCCATTGTTCACGGCAACATTGGTCTTTGTCTGGGCGCCGCCGATATGAGCGCCGCCCGTGGCTGCATCCCAGAGGTCGAACCGGAAGTCGCAGGCGCCGGTAACGGGGACGCCGTTCTGCTGCAGTTGGCCCTGGTAGCTGAAGGCTGTGCCGAGGGCAGACTCAGTCTGAACCGGTTCGGGTGGCGTCTGGCTGGCGCCGGGCGTGTTTCCGCCTTCACTTCCCTGGGCCTGGCAGACGGCGGCCGGAAGAAGTAGGGCAAGCATGAGCACGGCGGCGATGCTGAGAAGACGATTTGTGGTCATGATGGCCTCCTAAGGCGTGAAAACGGTTGGTTTGGTAGGTGAATCCTCGAGTCCGGCTTGGATGCGAGCGTCTGCAACGGTTCCGATCTGCTGGCGCAGAAACGCCAACATGTTTTCCGGGTCGGTGAATGCCCACATCTGGCCGTCCTGGATGTGTTCGATCTGGCCCCTCCATTGCCAGGACGGTTGTGGTGAACCTGTGGCCGGTTCGCACCAAACGCGGACGAGCAATGAGAGGTAGTGGGCTGACATCGTATGCATCCGTGCCGGAGGCGTCGCCGGTCTGCTTCCGCTGACCCTCTGCCCCACGGCTCTTATTGTCTCTACCCTGGCACAACGGTGTCTACAAAATGCCTACAAAGCCGCTTTCTGCACCCGAGATCTCAGCGCAATGGGCGGCTGCTCGCCGCGCCAGCGCAGTATGAAACGCATGCTGCTGTCCCGTAGCAAGTTCCAAGGCGCGACGAGCATGCCTGCTGGCCTGATCGACATCTGCTGCCAGGCAGCAGGCTTCGGCCAGGCCGGCGTGAAGCCAGGGCTGCTCTGCCAGCGATCCGATGCGTTCGGCCAGTTCCAGGGCCACCTGCAAGTTGACCAGTGCCCTGTTTGGATCGTGGCGACGCAGGTGCAGCCAACCCAGGTGGCCCAAGCAGAGGATCTCCTGGGTGCGATCGGCGATGCTGGCGGCGATGGCATAGCTCTCCTGCAGCCAGGTCTCGGCCTGATCGAGCTCACCCAGCGCCAGTGCTGCGGCCGCCATGTCGCCAAGGGGCAGGCGACGCTCCAATGGCAGGCCGGCGTCGACGCAGCGATCCAGACTCTGCCGCGCCAGGAGCATGGCTTGGGAGGGCTCGTTGCGGCAGCAGGCCAGCGTCGACAGGTGACTGAGCACATGGATTTCGTATGTGGCGTCTGCAAGCGCTGCGAAGAGTTCCAGTGACTGTTCGAGCGCCTGATGTGCTCGCTCATAGAGCCCCATCTCACGCGCCGCCAATCCGACCTCGCGCCAGCACTGGGCTTGGGTTGGCATGTCACCGGCTTCCTGGCTCAGCGCGAGTCCTGCTTCTGCTGCCGACATAGCTTCCGCGTAGCGGCAGAACCAGCGGTAACCGCTGGCCTCCCGCAGACGTTGGTGGCCCAGCAAATGCGGCTCGCCCAAGCGCCTTGCGAGTTCGCCGACTTCCTGAGTGTCGCGAGTGTAGGCGTCCATTTCACCGAGCAAACGCAGTACCCACCCGCGCTCATCAAGGGCCTGCATGCGCAGACGCCCATTGGCGTTGAGCGCCCCCGGATCGTGCAACTCGGCAGCCTCGCGCGCCAGAGCTGCCAGCGCCTGCTCGCAGAAGGTTCGCGCCTCGGCATAGGCAAAGATAGCCCGAGCGTGTTGGCAGGCCTGCAAGGCAAATTCGGCGGCCTGGCGCGGCCGGTCCCCGCGCAGACAATGCCGTACAAGGCTGGCAAGCTCCTGCGGCCGAAGCTGTGTAAGGGCTTCTGCGGCCCTGCGATGCAACAGCCGGCGGCGGCCATAGCTGAGGCCCTGATAGGACACAGATCTGATCAGATCGTGCTGAAAGCCAAACCTTCCACCGCGGTTCATCAACAGTTGGCGTGCAGCCAATGTCTCCAGCGCCTGCAGAACTGCCTCTTCGCTGCGGCCGCTTGTACGTACGACGAGGTCGAAATCGAAGGCGTAGCCAAGCACAGCGCCCGCTTCAAGCACCTGACGGGTTTGCGGCTCAAGCCGATCGAGGCGTTCGTGAATGGTGTGGTTGACGGAATCAGGGAGCGGAAATCGTTCTCGCTCCCATCCATCCTCATGGCACTTCTGAGCGCTTTCGCAGCTCTGTCTGAGCTGACCCGTCTCATACATCGCCCGCAGGGTTTCCAGCAAGAAGAAGGGATTGCCACCGGTGAAGCGGTGCAGACGTTGGCTGAGCCGCGCTCTGTGTGCGTTGCCTGGACCGACATGTCGCAGGATTTGTTGAACCTCCTGTTCGGTCAGCCGCTCCAATGGAATGTCGACGGCGATCCCAGCACGGCCCAGCTGTGTGCGCAATGAAGTAACAGCATCGCTCTCGGTGCTGCGATAGGCGCTGGCGACTAGAACCGGAAGGGTGCGAATATGGCGTGACAGGTATCCTAACCAGGCCAAGGTCGTTCGATCACACCATTGCAGATCGTCCAGACACAGTACCAGGGTGTGCCGCAAGGCCAGACGCTGAAGCCAGCGAACCAGCGCTTCGAAAAGCAGGCCCGGCTGGGGTTGGGGCTCCAACGGTCTGTAGTCGCCTGTCTTCTCGCGTGCGCACATGTCCGGCATGAGGCGCGCGATCAAGTCCTTGTACGTTCCCCCAAGATCGGCGAGCGCATCAACGACAGCAGGCCCCATGGAACGCATTGCCTCAACAAGGGGGCCGTAGGGTACATCTTGCTCGACCTCGTGACCAGCACCGACGGCAACCAAGGCTCTGGCCTGGACCTTTTCGGCGAACGTCTGCAGCAGCCGGGACTTGCCTATGCCGGGTTCGCCGGTCACGAAAACAAAGCCACCTCTTCCCTCTCGTGCTCTGGCGAATGCACGGAGTAGTTGGCCCAGCGCATCATCCCGTCCGATCAACGGAGTGCTCAGACTCGGCAGCGTTGTCCAGGTGACGACTGGCGTCGCCACGGCTTGATCTTGCAGTACGGAAATGTAAGCTGCCCGGGTTTCTGGCAGCGGTGGCACGCCCAGCTCGCGCTCCAGGATGGTCAAGCAGTGCTCGTACTGGCGCATGGCGGCGGCTCTGTCGCCGTTGGCCGCGTATAGCTGGATCAGACGTGCGTGCACACGCTCGGCCAGTTCATCCTCGACAAGATAGCGCTGGGCACAGGCGATCGCTTCTGCGTAAGCGCCTCGAGCGGCAAGGCGCTCCCACAGCGTCTCAAGCGTGTTCAGGTAGCGCCGTTCCAGCACCGCGCGCTCTTGGGTGCACCAGGCTTCAAACTCGGGGCAGTCCGGCAGTGAGAAGTCGCACAGCAGCGGACCCCTGTAGATGCGCAGGGCCGCCCGTAAGGTCTCGATGCCCGCTTCTGCAATTCCCACACTGCATAGCTCGGTAAAAGCCGCGGTGTCTGCCCACACTTTCTCAGCATCCAAGGCGACGCAATCGCCCTCAACTATCACGGCGTCGGGCATGGGCAACGCCCGACGCAAGTGCGTCAGCAGACGCGTCAATTGGCGATGTGCCAGCGCCTCAGGCGAATCCGCCCAAAACAAAAAGCAAAGGCGTTCGCGCGGAACTGCGCACATCGTGGCAGCCAGGCAGTAGAGCAGGGCGCGCGTCTGCCTGCGCGGGATCGCCACAGGTCGATCCTGCCAGAACACCTTAGCTGTGCCGAGCAAGTTCACATGAAGTTGAGCTGGCATGGGCATCCAGAGTGAACCGAGGCGTCTTGCCCTATCCCAAGTGTAGCCCAAGTCGCGCTGCGTGTCTGTGAAGCGCCATCATCCCAGGGCACTTGTCTGGATGGCCATCGGGGCACCCCGAATCGGGGCACCCTGATTCGGGGCACCCTGCTTGGCTGACCCCTTGCCGGGCATGGTATCATAGGCCGTTTTGCCGCTGTAACCGCCGTAGCAGCTTATGCAGAATTCCCGTCCGGTTTCCTCTCCTGCTCTTTTCTATCTGCTCACGACACTCGCCCTGTTGGTGAGCGTGGTTCTGGCGATCGGCTTTGGCTGGCTGGCTGTCAGCGAACCGGGGATGGCGCGGCAGGCGACGGCCCTGCTCGTCATCGGGTTCAACGGGGTCCTGGTGTTCGTGGCGCCGCTCGCCGGTTTCTTGGTCTGGCTTGTGGTGTCGTTGTTTGCGCCGTTCCTTCCCTTCGACATTGCCATGCCCGCGGGGGTGCCGGATCTGAGCTTCACGCGTGTGGTGGCGGGCCTGATGGTCCTGTCGCTGCTGGCGCAGGTTGCCCGCGGCAAACGGCGCTTGCCCCCCCTCACCGCCATCGATGCCGCCATCCCGATCTTTGCCCTTATGCTGCTGGCGGCGGCGGTGCGGTCGCGCAACGGCGTGGTCTGGGCAACCCAGTCTGTTCTTGACAGCTATTTCGTGCCGCTGCTGGCCTATTTCTTCGCCCGCCAGCTCGTCCAGGACAAGCGCGCCTACCGGGCGCTGGCCAACACGCTGCTGTTTGTCGGCGCGATCATCGCCGTTTCTGCCCTTGTCGAGCAGTTGACCGGCTTTTCGCCTTTCCGCACTGCCAGCACAAGCCTTGTCTATGCGGCCGACATCCGCAAAGTCGGGGCGTTGTTGGGCAACCCGGCCTATATTGCCGTCACGGTGGCCATCGTGCTGCCCCTGGCCATCGTCCGCCTGTTTGAGGATGGCTCTTGGCGCCGGTGGCTTGACGCCGCCCTGGTGGGGGTCTTCCTGGTCGGCATCTTCCTGACCTACAACCGCTCGGGTTGGCTGGCAGGGGCCCTGGCGCTGGTGATCATGGCGGTGAGCTATCACCCGTTCCGGCGCCTGGCACTGCCCATGCTGGTCGTCGCCAGCGTCGCCGCCTTCCTGGCCTGGGGCAACCTCCAGGATACGGCTGCAGCCGAGCGTTTCACGGCGCAGAGCCCGGTGGACTATCGCCTGGCGGCGCTGCAAGCGGGCATAGACGTGTTCCAGCAGCAGCCCCTCGTCGGCATCGGCTGGGGCAATTTCGGCCGCACGGCTGCCAGCAGCGGATTCAGCCTGGGGGCGAACGTCCACGTCCTGCCATCCACCCATAACACGTATCTTAACTTCCTGGTGGCGGGCGGAGTCCTGCTGTTGGGGACTTACCTTCTGCTGCTGGGGGCGGTGATCGCCGTTCTTTGGCGCCTGAGTGCAGGGTTCCGGCGCCTTGGGGCCATCCCCCCTTATGTGCTGGCCGCCTGGGCTGCATTGGCCGCCTATGCGGCGCCGGCGATTGCCTTTGACAACAACTTCGCCATCTACACGAACATTGTCTTTTGGAGCTTGTTGGGCGCGACCGTGGGCGTGGCCATTGCCGGCCTGGCAGGCGGCGACAAGACGCCCGCCGTCAGCGCCGAAGGGCCGGCCCGGAGCTAGACCTCGATCATGGGACTTTACAATCGTCTTTTGCGTTCGGCTGCGCTGCCCGTGGGCGCGTATGCGGCGGGTTATCGTGAGGTGCTTCCCTATCTGCAGGGGCTCGAAGCTTCGCAGTGGTGGACGGCGGAACAACTGCGCGATCTGCAGAATCGCAAGCTCCAGCGCCTGATCATGCACGTCTACGAGCACGTGCCGTACTACCGCGAGCTGATGCAGGCCTCAGGGCTGCGGCCGGCTGACATCCAGACCACGGACGACCTGGTGAAGCTGCCGATCGTGGACAAGCATGTCCTCACCGGCAACTACCCCGACCACATCCGCGACCAGTCCATTTCCCAGTCGGAGCTGATTGCCGCCGGCTCCAGCGGGTCTACCGGCGAGCGCCTGCTCTACTGGACGACCAAGTCGCAGAAGGCGAAGAAGTGGGCGGGCTTGTTCCGTTTCTGGGAGATGGCGGGCTACCACTTCGGCGATCGCTACGCCACGTTCACCGTCTCGGCGAACCGGGGGCTGCGGAACTCGCCGCTGCTGCTGCGGCTGGAATGGGGCCTGCTTCGGCATCTCTGGATGCCGATGATCGAGATCACGGACGCAAACCTGGAGACTTACGCCCGCAAGTTGGACGCTTTCCGTCCGGTGATGCTGCGCTCCTACGCCTCTACGGCCTACTACCTTGCCCTGTGGATGGTGCGCCACGGCGCCAACGTTCCGATTCCGGCCGTCATCACCACCGGTGAGACGCTGAGCCCGTACATGCGCGAGGTGATCGAGCAAGCCTTTGCGCCGGGAAGGGTGTTCGTCGAGTATGGGGGCGACGGCATGCAGTTTGCCGGGGAATGTGACCATCACCAAGGCTACCACCTGAACGCTGAGACGAGTTTCCTGGAGGTCGTTCGCGATGGCCAGCGCGTGCCTGACGGTGAACTGGGCGAGCTGGTCTTCACGAACCTGGAAGCGACGGCTGTGCCGTTCATCCGCTACAACATCCATGACGTCGGCATTCTGACCCATGAGCCTTGCGGATGCGGTCGCGGCCTGCCGCGCCTGACTCACCTGGAAGGTAGGCTGACCGATCTCTTCGTCACACAGGATGGGCACTGGATCAGCGTGCACCACTTCACGGGGCTCTTTGGCCACATGCCTTCCGTCAACGCCTTCCAGGTCATCCAGCGCCAATCCGACGACGTCCTGATCAAGCTCGTCGTCAACGACGCCTTCACGGACGAGGACCGGCAGATGATCCTGGAGACCTTCCATCGCTACCTGGGGTCGGGCACCCGCCTTGAGCTTGAGTTCGTCGATGACATCCCGACCACACCCTCGGGCAAGCGGCGGTTCTTCATCTCCCAGGCCATCGAGCATGAGCGCCAGGCGGGACAGCCAGAGCAGCCGTGAGTGAAGGGTTCGCCGGGGTTGGCATCGCCGTGATGGGACCTTTCCCGCCCCGCCCTGGCGGCGTGTCCGTGCAGTGCGGTGTTCTTGCCGATCTCCTGGCTGGATCCGGCGCCAGGGTCACACGCCTCAATACCGATGTGCCGCGGCTGCGCGCTGCGAGGGCCGGCCGGTTGGCGCTGCCCCTTGGGCAGGTGGCGAGCCTGACGCGGCAGCTCAGGCAGACGCGCCCATCCTGGCAGGTGCTGCACGTCCATGCCGCGTCGTGGTGGGGCTTTATGCCGGCGATGGTGGGCCTGCAGGGCCGCGGCCGGGGCAAACGCCTGGTGATCAGCTATCACGGTGGTGAGGCGGCGGCCTTTCTCGATCGTTGGGGCGCCCTGGCGCAGGCGGTGCTGCGGCGCTACGACGCCCTGCTGGCGCTCACACCGACCCAGGCCCGGCTCTTCCGGGGGTGCGGACTGCCGGCGCAGGTGACGCCGAACATCGTGGCCGTCGACGACATTCCCTTTCGCCTGCGGGAACGCATCCAGCCCCACCTGCTTTGGCTGCGCCAGTTGGAGCCGCGCTACCGTCCAGCCGATGCCCTGGAGGTGTTGGCACGCGTGCAGGTCGAGCATCCCCAAGCGACGCTCACGATGGCCGGCGGCGGCTCGTTGGCTGCGAGCCTGGCGGCCGAGAGCGCGCAGCGCGGGCTGCGCGGCGTGGATCTGACCGGCCAGCTTTCGCCCGGTGAAGTGCTGCGCGCCTACGACGCGGCCGGCGTCTTTCTGAACACCTCGGCCATCGACAACCTGCCCTTGACGCTGATCGAAGCCAGCGCTGCCGGCCTTCCCGTGGTTTCCACCACAGCCGGCGCCATTCCTGATCTCATCACTGATGGCGAGAACGGCCTGCTGAGTCCAGTGGGCGACACGGCCGCGCTTGCCGGACATGTCCTGCGCCTGCTGGCCGACCAGGAGCTTACGGCCCGTCTGTCGCAGGCGGCCCGCGGCAATGCGGCGCGTTTTTCCTGGCCGCAGGTGGCGCCGCTGCTGGCGCAGGCTTACGGTCTCATCTGAACCCGCCGGGTGCTGAGCACCGGCGCCATCTCCTTCCATTGTTTCTGCTATGAACCCTACTCCTACCCTTGACCTCGCCGTCCTCGGCGAGAACTGCACGATCCAGCCGCTGGCCTACGTCGGGCTTGCGTACCGTTCTGGCTGCGGCCCGGCCCGGCTCGGCGACGACAGCATTGTCCGCGCCTATACCGTCATCTACGGCGACGTCGTCACCGGTCGCGGCTTTCGCACCGGCCACCATGCCCTGATCCGGGAGCATACCACCATCGGCGACTATGTCCTCGTGGGCACGGGGACGATCATCGATGGCCAGGTGAGCATCGGCAGCTACGTCAGCATTCAAAGCCGCGTCTACATTCCCACGCACACCGTCATTGGGGACTACGTCTTCATCGGCCCGTGCGTGGTGCTTACGAATGACAAATACCCGCTGCGGCAACGAGCTGCGTACCAACCCCTGGGACCGCAGATCGCCGACCATGTCAGCATCGGCGCCAATGCCACGATTCTGCCCGGCGTGAGCATCGGCGAGGGCGCCATGGTGGCGGCGGGCGCGGTGGTCACCAGGGATGTGCCGGCCTGGCATCTGGCGACCGGCGTCCCCGCGCGTGCCCATCCCCTCCCTGAGCGCCTGCGCGAGCCGAACGAAGCTATCTTTGGACCGCGCAAGTAGAATCGGCCATGCAGGAGAGCGCTGCCTTGCAGGGTGCCCTGCCTTGCAGGGTTGTCATGATCAGGCAGCGGCGCGTTCAAGCGCCGTTCATCTCGCCGTGCTATGCTTACTTGCAGGAGTGCAGTCCCGCTCAGTTGAACAGTCCGTTTTGACCCGAGTTCCAAAAACGGCGAGAATACGGGGACTTCTGTCTGCCACCTGAGGTTGCTCGTGCCCGAAACACTCAATGCTGCGGTCATCGGCGTAGGCTCGATGGGCGCCAATCACGCTCGCGTCTACGCCAGGATGGCCGCCACCAATCTGGTTGCCATCGCCGATATCGACCCTGAGGTGTGCGAGCGTGTCGCCCGAACCTACAAGGCGACGGCCTACAGCGACTATCGGGAGATGCTTGAGCGTGAAAAGGTGGATGTGGTCACCATCGCCGTGCCCACTCACCTTCACTGTCAGGTGGCGCTGGACACCATGGCGGCCGGCATCCACACCTTTGTGGAGAAGCCGCTTGCCGATTCGATCGCCAACAGCCGCATCATGATCGACAGCAGCCACCGTGAGGAGGTCGTGCTGGCGGTTGGCCACATCGAGCGTTACAACCCGGCGGTCATCGCCCTCAAGCAGCACCTGGAGACGGGCCAGCTTGGCAAGATCTACCAGATCCACGCCCGGCGCATTGGACCGTTTCCGCCGCGCGTCCAAGATGTCGGCGTGGTCTTCGACCTGGCGACCCATGAACTGAACGTGATGGAGTACCTGGCCAATGCCGGCATCCACTCGATTGCCGCCGAGGTCAGACGGACCCTGCAGAATGCCCATGAAGACCTGGTTTCAGGGATTGTGCGTTTCGACAACGACATCGTCGGCGTCCTCGACATCAACTGGCTGACGCCGACGAAGATCCGCCAGCTTTCCATCCTGGGCGAGAAGGGCCTGTTCCTGGTCAACTACCTCACCCAGGAACTCTGGTTCTATGAGAACCGGTCGGCCGTCGACAAGTGGGAGGGACTCGCCACGGCGGGTGTCAGCGAAGGCGCCGTCATCAAATATGAGTTGGAGCGTGTCGAGCCCCTGCGCGCCGAGCTCGATGCGTTCGTCGATGCGGTCCTGCACGGCTACAACGGTCTGGTGAACGGCGAAGAGGGGCTGCGCGCGGTCTACCTGGCCGAGCAGCTTCTGCGCGCCAGCAGCGAGCGCCGCGTCATCGATCTACCTCCCTACACACCCATCCCTGCCCTGCACAAAGACTACGATGGAACTGGGCGGTAAGTCGCTGCTGGTCACGGGAGGAGCGGGGTTCATCGGCAGCCACCTGACCGATCGCCTCATTCGCGAGCGGCCGGGGAATCTGGTGGTAGTCGATAATCTGTGGCTGGGGCGGCTGTCCAATCTTGACGCCGCCTTCGCGGCCTTTCCTGGGCTGAAGTTCTACCGGACCGACATCACCAACGTGCGCGCTCTGCGCGATATCCTGCGGGCCGAGGAAGTGGACATCGTCTTCGATCTGGCCACGATCCCGCTGCCGGCATCGCTGGTGCGCCCGAAGTGGTCGGCGCGCAAGATCTACGAGATGGCGCTGACCGTGTGTGAGCTGGGCCGCCAGGGCTACTACCAAACGCTGGTCCACTGTTCATCATCAGAGGTTTACGGCACGGCAACCTATGTGCCGATGGACGAGGAACACCCATTGCTGGCGCGCACGCCCTATGCGGCTGCCAAGGCGGCGGCAGACCTGCTCGTTCAGAGTTACCAGCATACTTTTGGGCTGGACGCGACGATCGTGCGCCCCTTCAACAACTATGGCCCGCGCCAGAACGACGCCAATTATGCGGGCATCATTCCCATCGTGATCCGGCGCATCAGGGCCGGGCAGGTGCCGGTCATCTTCGGCGACGGAGAGCAGACCCGTGACTACAGCTTCGTCACCGATGTGGCGGATGGGATGGTGCGGGTGGCGGCCAACGATGCCGCGCGCGGGGGCGTCCTGAACCTTGCCAGCGGCGAGGAGATCACGGTCAACCGGCTGGTGCGGGGACTGGCGGCGGCGCTGGACTACGATGGGCCGATCGAATACGCCCCGGATCGTCCCGGCGATGTGCGCCGGCACCTGGCAGGCATCGCCCGCGCTCAACGTCTGATCGACTACCGCCCGCAGACGGAGCTGGAAACCGGACTCGAGCGCACGGTGGCGTGGTACCTGCAGGGCTAGGCCCGGCAGCGTCTGCGGAGGAACGGCAAGTGCGCATCCTTGTGACCGGGGCTGGCGGTTACCTGGGTTCCTGGTTGGCGCCCCGCTTGCGGGACCTGGGCCACGAGGTGATCGGCTTCGGTCGTCATGAGCATACTGACCTGGGGCTGGCGGCTTGGTGCGTGGGAGATGTGCGCGACCTGGATGCCCTCACGGAGGCGTCCGCGCGTTGCGACGCCGTCGTCCACCTGGCGGTGCAGCCTCAGTACCGTAGCGAACAGGACCCCGTGTTTGATCTTCAGGTCAACGCCCAGGGCGCCTTGCAGGCGTTGCGAGCCGCCAAAGCGGCCGGGGTCCGTCGCTTTCTGCTCGCATCCACGAGCGCCGTCTACGGTGCGGCCGCGGGCTGCCTGGACGAAGACACGCCCCTGGCGCCGGTCAGCGCCTACGGCGTGAGCAAAGGCGCAGCCGAAGCCTACTGCGGCATGTACAGCCGCGCCTTCGGCCTGCACACGACCATTCTGCGCATCTTCCAGGTGTTCGGGCATAGTTCCGCCGGTGACCTGCGCATCACCGTCGAAGGCCGGTTTCTGACCGCCGTGCTTGGGGGTGTTCCCCCCACCATCCACGGCAATCCTGCCACGGCGTTCGACTTCGTCCACGTGGAGGATGTGCTGCGGGCTTTCACGCTCGCCCTGGCCACAGACCTGCCGTCCGGCTTGACGCTCAACGTCGGGAGTGGCAAGCTGACAAGCCTGCAAGAACTGGCGGACTGGTGCCTCGCCGCATCCGGCATCGCTTCAGCGCCGCGGGTCGACACCGCCGCCAACAGCGAAGCCCGGCCGTCGCAGTACGCCGACCTCAGCCGTATCCGCCGCTATCTTGGTTTCGCCCCGACCATCGACCTGCGGACGTGGGTCTTTGAGACAGTCGTCAGTCGTCAGTCGCCAGTCGTCAGACGGCAGAGGACGGAGAACTGAAGACAGAGAACGGAGGACCGAGGACACGTCTTCTCACGTATCACGCATCACGCACCACGACCTTCGCACTTCGCAATTCGCATTTCCCACTTCCTTTCACCCATGCGCCTTCTCATCGTTCTGGGCGCCGGCGGCCACACCAAGCAGATGCTCCGCCTGGTGGACCTGCTGGGCCCGGACTTCGACTACTGTTACGTCGTCGCCGACTACGACACGGTCTCTGAGCACAAAATCGCTGCCCAGGGTCCGGTCTACCGGATGACGCAGCCGCGCGAGAAGCGGATGGGCGCGACGGAGGGCGTTTGGACGGTGCTGCGCAAGATGCCGCGGGCGCTGGTGCAGGCGCGCCGCATCCTGGCCGAGGCCCGGCCCGACGCCCTCATTGGCGCCGGACCCAGCCTGCAGATTCCCCTGGCCATTGCCGCCAAAACGCGGCGGATTCCCGTTATCTACGTGGAAACGGCGTCCAAGGTCGAGACTCTGACGTCGACGGCGCGGCTGATCTATCGCTTCCACCTGGCCGATCGCTTCTACGTGCAGTGGGAGCACTACCTGGCCGATTATCCGCGCGCCCGCTATGCCGGCCGCCTTCTCTAGCGCCGGCAGCTTCGACCTATGATCTTCTGCACGGTCGGTACGACCGACTTCGATCCCCTGGTGCGGGCCGTCGACGACCTGGCGCCCTCGCTAGGAGAACCGATCCTCTTCCAGATCGGCGAGGGTGCCTATGAGCCGAAGCACGGCGAATGGTTCCGGCTGCGCCCGTCGATCACGGACCTGCTGGCGCAGGCCTCCCTGGTCATTGCACACGGCGGCTTTGGCACCGTCATCGAGGCCTTGACCCTCGGCGCCCGTCTGGTGGGGGTGCCCAATCCCGATCGCTACGACCGCCACCAGGAGCAGATCCTGCGTCGTTTCGCCGCCGACGGCTATCTGCTGGCCTGCTTCGATCTCGTCGACCTGCCTCAGGCCATCCGGCACGCCCGCGTCATGCCCTTCCGGCGCTATGAGCCGCCGGAGACGACGCTGCACCTGGACATCAAGGCGTTCCTGGCAGGGCGCAGTCGATGAAGACGCAAGCGGCTGCCGTCCCGCCTGCCGAATGATGAACGGAACCACGAAGCAGTCCGGGATGAGCAAGACCAGGGCGTTGGTCTTGTTGGGGGTGGTGGGTGTGCTGCTGCGGGCGGCCTTCTGGCTCGTCTATGAACCCATCGTCTTTCCCGATTCACCGGGCTACGAAAGCCTGGCGCTGCAGCTCCGCACGCTGGATTTTACCGGCTACAATGGGGCGCGGTCCCCCGGCTTTCCCCTGCTGCTGTTTGCCGCGGGGGGAAGCTACAGGGCCGTCTGGCTGATCCAATCGCTGATGGGCATTGGCATCTCGTTGATGCTGTTCCAACTTGCCTACCGGCGCACCAGGAGTGTGCGGGCCTCCTTCGTGATGGGTTTGGCCTACGCCCTCACCATGAACCTGCTCTTCTTCGAGGCGAGCATCCTCTCGGAGGCATTGAGCACCTTCCTGGTGGTCCTGTCCGTGTGGCTGGTGGTGCAGGCGCAGGACGCCGGCCCCTCAGGGCGGCTCCTCTATGAGCTGGGGTTGGGCGTGGTCTTGGGATGGGCGGCGCTGACACGACCCCTGCTGCTCTTTCTGCTGCCGGTGTATTTGCTCTACTTCCTTTATCAATGGCGCCTCACGAGTGCGCGGCGGGCGGATCGTGTGGCCGGCCTGGCTGCCGTCATCATCCCGGCCGCGGTTCTTATCGTGGGTTGGGGCCTGTTCAACCGGGCCACCGTGGGCTATTTCGGCCTGACCACGAATACCGGCTACAACCTCACCCAGCACAGCGGCGGCTTCATCGAGCGAGCGCCGGCAGAGTATGGGACGATTAGGGATATCTATCTGCGCTACCGGGAGGAAAGGCTGGCGGAGAGTGGGTGGCAGACGATGACGATCTGGCGGGCCTATCCCGAGATGATGCGGGCGACGGGTCTCTCGTACGGCGCCCTGTCGCAGAAACTGACCCGGATGTCGGTAGGTCTTTTCGTCGCTCATCCTCTTCTGTACGCGCAAAGTGTGGCCAAGGCCTGGGTGAGCTACTGGCGCGCGCCCATCTACTGGGTCCCCGACAGGCTTCATCCAGCCGCAGTGGAAAGCATTCTGGGGGTGGTGTGGTTTGGCGAACGGCTGCTGCTCGTGGGCGTCAATCTTCTCTTTCTCATCATCGCTGCGGGCTACCTGTACGCTCTCGCCGTGGGCAGGCGCTTTGACAAGGCGCTTGACCTGTTCCTGGTCCTTCTTGTGTTGGCGGCCTCTGTCCTGCAGGCCATGATGGAGTATGGCGAAAACGGTCGCTATGCTCTGCCTTTTCAGCCTTTGGTCATGCTGGTTGTCTTTTTGTGGCTGTGGGATCGCCTGCAACAGCGGCGTGGCCTCATGTAGTAACGACTTCAGTCGCTCTTTCGCAAAGCGACGACTGAAGTCGTTACCACGAGTATGGCGGGGGCGGCTCCCGGCGGCAAAATGCCTTTGGTCGGCCTCATCCGCTATGGTATGATAGCTTCCCGCTTCGCCAGGACGTGTGCATGTGAAAAATCTTTCATCTGCCACCCCGCCCGTTTTCATGGAATTTCCAAGTCTCACTACTAGAATGATGGGCGAATCCCCTGGCGCCCGTAGGAGCTCTCGGCTGTGTGGTCGTACGGTTGCGCCCTTCCGGCGTACCAGCTCTTAGGCGAGTACGACCACCCCGATGGGCCAATGATCACCCAATGTCCCGGAGGTTCAACACCATGATGAGTAAGAAGGCCCTCCTTCTACTCGGCACCGTCTTCGTTCTGCTGGCTGCGGTCGCCGTCCCGGTGGTCGTCGCCACTGGCTCGACGCGTGCAGCCAATGATGCGTCCGACGCGCCGACGCCCGCAAGCCCTGCCCAGGCGCCTGCTCAACCCGCGAGCATCGATTATGCGCCACCCCCGGCAGGCGAGTCCGGCTATTACGTTGAGAACCCGTCAAGTGATGCTGACAAGGCCAAGATCCTGCAGCCGGCGAGCAAGTACAGCGCCGTTGGCTCCTACGCCTTCTTCACCTGGGCTTCTCTCAACTCGACCAAGGGCGGCTACGACTTCAGCAGTATCGATTCCTTCATCACCAACAGCGTGAATGCGGGTTACAAACAGGTTGGCATCGCCCTGTACACCTATACTGGCCGCTACGTCGGCTGTACGCCTACCAACCCGTTGGGCGGCATTGACATGACGCCGAAGTGGGTGCAGGCCGGGCCGGATGGCGTCCTGGGCACTGCCGACGACACCCGCGTCAAATCGCAGGAGCTCGACTACCGCGACTGCAACGGCGACGGCCAGCCCGACAACATCGACTGGTACCTGCCCAAGTATACGGATGCCTACTACAAGGCTCAGTACGCCGCCTTCGTCAATGCCCTGGCCCAGCATCTCCTGTCCTCACCGCTTAAGGACAAGGTCGCCTGGGTCGCCATCGGCACCGGCAAGGACGGGGAGAACAAGCCCGCCGACGATGAGGACGATCCCAGTCTGATGGCCAACGGCCTGTCCATTAGCGCATGGCTCGACTTTGTCAGATGGGCGATCGACACCCATGTTGCTGCGTTCTACGTGGCCCCAGGGTCTCCCAAGATCCAGTTGCTCATCCAGAACGCGCCCTTCTACCAGAAGTCGTACGAGAGGCGCGACATCGCCGCTTACGCGGCGACCCGCGGTGTGGGCCTTTCCGTCAATAATACGACCTCCGACTTCGACTTCATGGAGGCGTGTCGAGCTGCGGATCCTTCCGTCAACTGCACGGCGTTTCACGACCAGGTGCGCTCGTACAGTGGCATTACGGCTTCGGCGCTGGAAAGCTACGGCTACATGATGTCGACGCCAAATGAGTTCTACTGGGCGACGCAGTTCGCCCTGGGTCTCAAGGCCGACTACTTCCGGCTCTCCAGCTTCTGGAGCAAGGATCCCACCAAGCCGAGTCCGGCCGACAACTTTACCATTACCGAGTGGGCGTCCAAGTTCCTCGGCGCCGGTTTCAAGCTGGGGCAAGATACGCCACCCTCGATCTGGTCGACCATGCGCGAACATCGTTGGCCCGTCATCCTGCCCTACGCCTATCTGAGCACCGGCAATATCTGGCCGACCATCGGCAATCACGAGTTCTACCTCTATCAGAAGGACTTGCCTGACAAGAGAGGCGCGACCATTCCCATGACCGATGATGTTCGGATCACGACGATGGGATGGAATCGCCCTGAGACGCCCGCCGAGGACAAGACCATCTCGCACTACAACACGAGCCCTTACAGTCAGGAGCTGCGTGACGCCGGTCTCTACGGGACCTACGGCCCCAACGGCGTCCAGATTTCGGTCGATCCGGGGTGGGTGGCGCGACGCACTGACCAGAAGACCGGGCAATGGTACTTCTACTTCGATGCCGATGACCGCTATTTTGCCCGGTCGCAGCCTCCCGCAGACAGCACCTTCAAGGCCTACGTCACCGTGACCTACCTTGACAAGGGCACCGATGAGTGGCTGCTGGTCTACGATTCGGTGCAGGGTCCCAAGGCGGCGCAGCTCTACAGCATCAACGACTGGACCGTTCGCCGTGGCCTGGCCATTGACGGCGTCCTGGTCGACGAAGGCAAGGTGCCTGGCAACGTCACCTACGTGAAGAAAACGGACACTGGCAAGTGGAAGGTGGCGGTCTTCGTGATCGAAGACGGCAACTTCAACAATGGCATCGGCGCCACGGTGAACAATCCGATCGGCTATGCTGACTTCTACATCGACAGTCGCAGCCACCTGGGTGTGCCGGATGGCGACGAGTACATCCATCATGTCGACGTGCGCAAGGTGCAGGAGATCGTCGAAGCCACGCCCACACCTACGCCGACTGACACCCCGACCCCGACCGTCACTCCCACCACCACCGCGACGCCGACCGTGACGCCGACCGCCACGACCACTCCGACGGCGACGCCGAGCGTCGGCGTCATCAACGGCATGGCCTATCGTGACGCCAACGGCAACAACCAGCCGGATCCGGGCGAAGGGTTGGGCGGCGCCGTCCTGACGCTCACCGGCGTTGGCAATCCCACCAACCAGCAGACCACCAGCGGCGCTGACGGCAGCTATTCGTTTGCCAACCTCGCGCCGGGAAATTACTTCCTGAGCGAAACGGCGCCGCCTGGCTACGGCGAAGGCAAGCCTGCCAGCTCCGTGGTGCTGCCCGTGCAGGCCGGCATTCAGCTCACCTGGCATTTCCGCCACGAGCCTCTGGGCACCCTCACGGCGACCCCCACCACGGCGGTCACGGCAACACCTACGGCAACGGCCACGCCGACGCCGACGGCCACCGCGACCATCACCGCGGCGGCGACGGCCACGCCCACCAGTACTGTCGAGTACACGGAGCACCTCTTCATGCCGATGATGATGCGCTAGGCGCTGCGGCTGTTTCCGCAACCCTCCAGGTGAAGGAGCAAGGTCCACAGCGCCTCCTCCCCTATGTGTCTCCGTCTGTCAGCACGGCGGCGTCGCGTCGTTCTCTACCTCGCTACCGTCTTCCTTCTCAGCCTGACCAGTCTGAGCGCCCTCTACGCCACCCAGAGCCATGCTGCATCCAGCAGCGCGGCCCTGGGTGGTCCTGCGGGGGGCGCCGGTAGACCGGCATCGACGCCTGCCCTCGATGTCGGCCCGGTGACGCCCGCCTTCTGCCAGGGCGTTTACCGTGGCGACACCACCGGAGGCGAGAACCGGATCGACACCTACCCCTGCCGGCCTGACTGGCCGGAGACCGGTCCGGAACACTTTTACCAACTGCAGACCAGCGCGACGATGCCGTTGACGCTGACGCTGAGCCAGGCGCCCTTGCCCGGCCAGAGCCTGGATCTCGATGTCTTTCTGTTCGTCAACAGCGATTTCGGGCAGTGTTATGGCGCCGACTCCAGCCTCAGTATTCCTTCCCTGCCCCCGGGCAATCATCTGATCGTGGTGGACGGATACGGCGGCAGCGCCGGGGCCTATACGCTCCAGGTCACCTGCGACCAGCAGCCTTTCGCCACCCCCACGCCGACCGACACGCCTCCTCCCACACCTACGCCCACGGCCACGGTATCGCCGACACGCACACCTACGCCGACGATCACCCCCACGCACGTCCCCCTTGTTTCTTACGGCTACTTGCCTTCCCAACTGCGAGGTTATCCCAAGCCCACGCCGCAGCCGGTGACCCTGGTTCTGCAGCCCACCGATGGCGGGTACAGTGGTCTTGTTGACAGCTATCTCAACGCTTGGGAGATTTCGACAAACTATGCTAATGTAGACCGACTTATGCTCAGGCAGCCTGACGTCATGTCTCCTATCTTGCGATTCGAGCTGGCGGGCCTGCCAGGCAATGCCCACGTGGTCGAGGCGACCCTTAACCTGTGGGCTTTGACTCAAAGCAACGACAATCCTGCTGTTGTCGATCTTTATCAGCTCAATCGCGACTGGACGCCATCCCAGGTGACCTGGCAGCAGGCCGCCCAGGGCAAACCCTGGGGCCAGCCTGGCGCCAACGCGGTCCCTTCTGATCGCTATGGCTCGCCCATCAGCCAGCGTGTCGTGGGCGATGTCAGCGCCTGGCAATCCTGGGATGTGACGTCTCTTGTCCGCTCGTGGTTGTTCGATTCCACCACCAACCACGGTCTTCTCCTCAAAGCTCAAGCCGAAGCCAAGGTGCAGTACGCCTTTGCCTCGGCCGAGTATAACAACCCCGCCTCGCGTCCGAAGTTGACGATTCGTTACTGGACGCCGGCCCCCTGAATCGAAGTCATCCAGTCGGCTCCCCGTGCCATCCCGACGCTGCCTTCGCCACCCAGCTAGTCCCATCATCTGCCAACGCCAGGGCGTCCATTGCCGCCATGATGAGGAACGAAGCCGACATGATCACAAGTAAGCCGAGTATCATCGGCTCCGCGCTCCGTCCCTCGCCGGCGGCCGCGGAACCTCAGCCACTGCAGGTGACTGCCGTGGTTCCACCCGCTCCCATGTCGCCCGGTTACCGGATTGCCAAACGGACCTTCGACCTGGTCATTTCCCTGACAGCACTGATCCTGCTCTCGCCCATTCTCTTCATCGTCTTCCTGGCGATCAAGCTGGAAGACGGGGGGCCGGTCATGATCCGGCAGCGGCGCGTGGGGTTAGGGGGTAGGGTGTTCACTTTCTATAAGTTCCGTTCCATGACGATGGGCGTTGACCACACCATCGCGCACAAGGCCTTCGCCCAGAAGGTGATTCGCGGTGAGATCACCAAGGGCCCGCACAGCAATGGCGGCGTGTTGAAGCCGACGGCGGATGGGCGTGTGATCACGCGCGTGGGCAAGATCCTGCGGCGGACCAGCATCGACGAACTGCCGCAGCTCTTCAACGTGGTTGCGGGCACCATGAGCCTGGTGGGCCCCCGTCCCTCGATGGATTACGAGGCCGAGGCCTATTTCGATTGGTACCTGCCCCGCCTGTCCGTTCTTCCGGGCCTGACTGGGCTTGCCCAGATCAACGGCCGCAGCAGCATTCCGTTCCCCGACATTGTGCACTGGGACCTGCAGTATATCGAGCAGCGTTCGTTCTGGGTCGACCTCGGCATCATGTTCCGGACCCTGCCTGTTGTGGCGGGTATGCGCTACACGGGCTGAGCGCCGAATCGTGTCTTTTTGCTGCAGCCCCAGCCGTTTGGCTCTGGGGCTGTGTGGCGGGGAGTGAAGGGTTGGAGGGTCGCCGATGGCACTAGACCCTGCTGATGTCGCCTACTTTGACCGCGGCATCGAGGCCAACCCGCGTTTCTGGGCTCGTTTTGGCAAGGCGCCGGCCTTCGCGGGCGCGACCATCCTTGACGTCGGCTGTGGGCATGGGAGCCTGGTGGTGGACATGGCGGCGGCCGGCGCCCAACGCGTGGTGGGGCTCGACCTCAATGCCCGACTGATCGACTTCGCCACGACCTACGTCAACAGCCGCCGTCCGGACCTGAGCGGCCGCGTGGCCTTCCACTGCGTTGACCTGGAGGACTACGACGGCGGGAACTTCGACCTGATCGTGTCCAAGGATAGCTTCGAGCACATTCTCGACCTGGGCGGGATGCTGGCCGCCATGCGCAGCCGCCTGCGGCCGGGTGGCCGCGTGTATGCCGGCTTCGGTCCTCTCTATCACAGCCCTTTTGGCGATCACGACGCCGTGCGCCCGCCGGTTCCCGTACCTTGGGTCCATCTCATGCTGGGCGATCGCCGCGTCCTGGCCCGCGTTAACAGGCGGCGGCGCCAGAAGGTAAGCTCGATCCAGGATCTCGGGCTCAACCAGTTGGCGCTTTCTGACTATAAGCGTCTCTTTGCCGATTCCGGGCTCAAGGTCGTGTGGTTCGCAACCAACCGCACCAGCAAGCCCAGCGGCAAGGTGTTTGGCGCCGTGGGGCGGCTTCCGCTGTTGGCGAAGTACTTCACCTTCAATATCTACTGTATCCTGGAGCGGCCGTAGGAACCTTCACCGCAGGCCGCAGGCTGGACGGGTTGCCATCGGCTGGCCTATAATCCATTCCAGTGCGCCTGAAGCGGCGTCACACCGAAACCCCTTCCTTCCTTCCCCCGGTGCGCTGTCCGTCAAACGGGCTGCTATCGTGGGTGTGCTTCCCCCCTTTGCCTGGCACCGTGCACTCGCCCCCCAAGGGTGCATGATTTGGAGTCTTGATGCGTGCTTCGAACCCGTCGCGGCGCTACATTTGGGTCCTCGTGGCGTTGCTGTTGGTGGCCATTGCGGGCTTTTGGCTGATCTGGCGGCTGCTGTGGGCGCCGCCGGCGCCGTCCCCGACGGCCACGCCTCCGGCGACACCTACAGTCGCAGCGACGGAGCCGCCGGCAGCAGCCACGGCGACACCTGGGCCCACGGCAACCCCGACGCCGGCCGCGGAGACTCCTGTCACCGAGGCAGCAGTTCTCCCCTCTTTCACGGCTGGCATGTACGTGGGCTATGACCAGCAACGTCTGGCGGGCAACGATTTCACCTATAGCCAGGGGAGCCATCTCTTCATCCCCTGGCGGCAGATCGAGGATCAGACCAGGGGCAGCCGCAACTGGAGTCTGTTGGATGGGGCGCTAAACAACCTGGCGCCGGGCAAGAAGGCCATCGTGCGCGTGGTGCTGCGCTGTGAGGATGGCGTGGATGCCTGCGCTCCGTCGTGGACGCTGGCATCGCAGTACCATCCTGTGCAGGTCGCGCCTTCGGATCGCTGTCCGACCCCGGACGACGAGCGGCGCCAGCGCATGAACTACCTCGATCCGGGCGTCAAGCAGGGCCTTGTCGACATGATCAAGGCCCTGGGCGACCGCTATCGCGATTCCAACCGCATCGCAGCCGTCGAGATCGGCGTCGGCTTCGCCGGCGAGCCTGTGCCCTGGCCGGGTACGGCCACCGTCTGCGACAAAGACGCCCAGGAGAAGGCGTACATGGATGCGGGGTACACCGATGCCCTTTGGGAGGCGTACCACAAGGACATCGTGGCCGCCTATGCCGACGCCTTCCGGGGCAAGCAGGCGCTGACCACCCTCATCAATGCCGCCTTTGCCGAAGGCAGACGCGCCGACTTGGTCCGTTACGCGGTGAGCCGCGGGGTGGGGCTGGTGGTCACCTCGCTGACCAGCGACTACCGCTCCAATCGCGGCAGCGATGCCGGGGTTTGTTTCTGGGGACTAAGCACACAGCCTGACTTCAGCAATGCCTCGCCCAACGCCGATGCGGCCTATATCACGCATTGGGCGCCGCTGCCGGTCAACGCTGGCGTGGTGCCGATCGGCTTTGAATTCAACAACCGCTCCGACAAAACGGGCCGGGTGCCGCCTCTGCCCACGGAGATCTTCACCTGGTGGGCGATGTTCAACGCCCTGGACAAGCGCGCTGACTACGTGTTGCCCTTCAACGACAGGAGCGCCGATCAGGGCGGCGAGGTTGGCAACGTGCGCTGGAAGGCGCCCTGGGAGTTCTTCAACCGCTATGTGGGGCGCTCATCGGCCAGCACACCCGATGCCTGGATTGCGTTCCGGGGGCCGTGGCGCGGCGCCGATGAACAGCCGGTTCTCCTTTGGTGTCCCGATGTCTACGACTACTCCTGGTATCTGACCTCGGAGCTGGAGACCCTGCCCTACGACACGAGGAAGGCCCAGGACGCCGTGAACGCCATCGACGCCGCCACGGCCGTCTATGATGTGGGCCCGGATCGGTCGGACTGGCGGGGGGCTTTTGCCCGCAAGACCACCGACGATTGGCCCGCGTTCAACCTGGACCTCAATGATGATGTTGCCGCGCGTTTGGGCCGCAGCGTCGATGTCGCCGTGACCTATTTCGACCACCCAGGCGGTGGTGAGTGGAAGCTCTGGTACGACAGCCTTGGCGGCAAGAAGCTGGCCGGCACGGTCAAGCTCACCGGCACAAATACCTGGCAGGAAAAGGTGTTTTCGCTCAGCGATGCCCGCCTGGCCAACGGCCTGCCCAAAGCGCGCAAGGACAGCCGGGCGGTCGGGTTCGACCTCCAGCTCGACCGCGCCGATGGCATCGACGACATCTTCCAGATGGTGGTTGTCCGGCCTGGCCCGAGCCCCACGCCACCGCCATCCACCACGCCCACGTTGACGCCCACCGGCACGGCAACGGCGGCGCCGGGGAGCGTGGCCCCTTTTCGAATCCAGCAGGGGGTGGGAGGATACCAGGGGGCGCTTGACACGACGCTCAGCAGCTACGCCGCCGAACAGCGGTTGAGCTTCGCCGCCGATCCGTTGCTGTTTGCCGAACGCGACAATATCCGTTCGACCCTCATCCGCTTCGACCTGGGCGCGCTGCCTCCTGACTCGCGCGTGCAGAACGCCAGCCTGGTGCTCAAGCGCGCGGATACCCGCCCGTAGACCCCCACGCTATTCGTGCACAAGCTGCTGCGACCCTGGACGGCGGCAGCCACCTACCTGATGGCGAACGCCACCGAGGCCTGGGGAGCGCCGGGAGCGCAGGGGGAAGACGATGCCGCTTCACTGCAGGTGGGCTCGGGGCTGCTGCCGGCGGGTGCGGAAATGCGCGTCGATATCACGGACGTGGTGCGGGAGTGGCAGGCCAATCCTGCCCGCAACTACGGGCTGATGCTGCGCAACACAAGCACCGGGGTGCTGGCGGCGGCGATGACCAGCAGCGAGGGGGCGCCTATCCTGGAGCGGCCCTACCTGGACATGATGATTCAGTACCCGACCTTGACGCCGACGCCGACGCTCACCCCCACGCCCACCCCGACGGCGACTCGTACGCCGACGCCTACGCTCACTGCGACGCCGGTGCCTCTGGTGCGCGTGACGGCCAACCAGACGCCTCTATTGAGTGGACCGGGCGATGGCTATGTTCGCGTAAGCACAGCCGTCAAGGGCAGCCAGTTCACCGTGCTGGGCAAGAACAGCGATGGCCAGTGGTATGCAGTGTGCTGCGTGGCGGCGCAGCCGGCCTGGTTGCGCGCCAGTGCCGTCGAATTGCTCAACATAAGACCTGAGCTTCTCCCTGTGTTGGCCACGCCTCCGACGCCCACGCTCACGCCCACCCTGACGCCCACGGCTACACCCACCCCCACCATGACCCCCACGCGCACACCCACCGCCACTCCCACCCCGGATCGCTGTCTGACGCGACCTCTCGGTCGGGTTGTGGTGGGCGCAGGCGCCCGTGGGGTGGCTGCCGATGCCTCCGGCACCGCCTTTGTGGGCCTTCAGGTCAATTCTGCGCTGGCCATAGCGGCGCCGGATGGGACCGTGCAGGTGGCGGCTACCACGGGCAGCGGCGCCAACGGCGTCGCCTATTGGCAGGGCCTTGCCTACCTCGCCAACCGCGACAGCAGCTCCGTCGCCGTCATCGACACCGCGACGGCGCGCCAGGTCGCCTTGCTTAACACCGGCAGCCTGCCCTGGGGCGCCTCTGCTGACGGCGACCGCCTCTACGTGGCCAACTACGGAGACAACAGCGTCAGCGTCTTCGACCTGACGGCTGAGTATCGCCTGACCTCTGTGTCTGTGCATCCGCTGCCGGCATTGGCTCTGGCTCTGCCCGACCGGGCCTACGTGACCCATCTCGACGGGTATGTCAGCGTGGTGGGCGCCGACGGCGCGCTGCAGGCCACCTTTGGACCCGTGACCGGGGGCGACGCGTTCGGCATCGCCTACGACCCGTCGCGTAACCGGCTCTACGTCGGCAGCCGCACGGCCAGCAGCATCCTGGTGCTCGACGCCTCAACCGGGGTGCAGCTCCAGCGTCTGCTGCTGCCGGCCCCGCCCTATGCGCTGGCCTACAATTCCCTGGCGCGCCAGGTGCTTGCCGTCGACGCCGCCGGCAGCCGACTCATGATCGTCGATGCCGCCAGCGGGACCCTGGTGAGCACCCTGCCCCTGGCAGCGCAGGGTGTGGAACACGGCGGCCAGGGGATCGCGGTGGTGAACGGGCGCATCTACGTCTCAGCCTACCAGGCCGGCAGCCTGGACATCTTTGCCGCCGGCCAATGCCCGATGGCGACACCCACACGGACGCCTACCCGCACCCCCACCGCCCTGCCCTCGGTGACGTCGACACCTACGGCAACGCCAACCCTCACGCCCACGCCTACGGCGACCGCCAGCCCGACGACGACTGCCACGCCGACGCCCACACCCACGTCGACGTCCACGCCCACCGCGATAACTATGGTGACGCCCACCGCGACCACGGCTGCCAGCCCCTCCGCCACGCCGATGCTGCTTCTGACGGCGACGCCGACGGCCACGGCCACACCCACGCCCACAGCGACCGCCACACAGACTCCCACGCGCACGCCCACTTCCACACCAACCGCCACCCCCACCTGGACGCCGACCGCGACCTCCACCCCCACACGTACACCGACGGCCACGGCTACGGCAACCAACACCCCGACCCCCACCCCCACGGCGGTTCCGACGCGCACACCAACCTCGTCGCCAACGCCGACGCGCACCCCCACCGCCACACCGGTCCCGACGCCTGTCATCGCCAAGATCGAGATCGTGTGGCCGCATGGCGGCGCTGCGGTGAGTGACGCCAGGCTGGCCAACATCACGGCGCATCTCTACCAGAACGCGGCTCTAGAGCCGGTAACCTGCAACTACAGCGGCGTCGTCCGCCTGTGGAAGGCGCTCAACAACGAGCCCGCGCGACCCGTCGCCGTGGGTCAGCCGCGCGCGACGGTGCTTGGCGGCCGCACGGTCACGGTCTGGGACTTCAACGACGTCGACGTGAGCGCCGCCCGCAATCCGGCCAACCGCTTGCAGTTCTTCGTCACCGTAGACGGCGTCGAGACCCGGCGCAACATCTGGACGCACGGCGTGGATGCCCGCACCCTGGCGCCCCAACTGGATGTCCCCACGGGCACGACCACCACGGCCCCTTCGGCTATCGATGCCAGGATCGAGATCCTGTGGCCCTACAACGGCGATCCGGTGACGGTGGCCAGGAAGGCCAACCTCACGACCTACCTGTTCGTCCAGGACACGCTGCGGGCGCTGGCTTCCACGGTGCGGCCGCAGCCGGTGGCGCGGCTGCACGCGGCCGTCGACAACGGCGTCGATGACGGGCGGGCGCAGGCGCCCGTGGGTGTCACCCGCACCTACAGCGCGAACGGTCTGTCCTGGCTGGTCTATGACTTCAACGACATCGACGTCAGCGCCGCCAACGACCCCGCCCACCGCATCTATTTCTGGACCGACGTGGACGGCGTCGCCACCTACCCCAACATCTGGACGCACGGCGCCAGCGGGCTTACCCTGGCGCCGGTGCAGGACGTCCCTTCGCGTAGTTGTCGCTGAATAGTGCTAAAGGCCATGGAAACCGTCGACCTGCTTCTGACCCATATCGGCCAGCTCGCCACGCCTCCCGCCAGCAGCCAGGCCCGCAAGGGCGCCGCCATGGGCGAGCTGACCCTGGTCAGACAAGCCGCGCTGGCCGTCCGGCAGGGGCAGATCGTCGCCGCCGGACCTCAGGATGATCTGGAAGCGCGCTACGCGGCGGTCGAGGTCGTGGATGGCGGCGGCCGCGCCGTCGTGCCGGGCTTTATCGACCCGCACACCCACGCCGTGTGGGCAGGCGACCGCTGCGCTGAGTTCGAGCAGCGTCTGGCCGGCGCCACCTATATGGAGATCATGGCTGCAGGCGGCGGCATCGTGTCGACGGTGCGGGCCACGCGGGCGGCTTCGCTGGACCAGCTTGTCGCCGAGACCCGGCGCCGCCTGGACCGCATGCTGGCATTCGGCACCACCACGGCCGAGATCAAGACCGGCTACGGGCTGGCGCTGGAGGACGAGCGCAAGATGCTTGACGCCATCGCCGTGCTCGACGAGCAGCAGCCGATCGACCTGGCGCCTACCTTCCTGGGCGCCCATGCCGTGCCACCCGAGTACCGCGGCCGCACCGATGCCTACGTCGATCTGATCGTGGAGGAGATGCTGCCCGAGCTGGCCTACCTGTTGTATACGGTGACCCCGGAGGACGGCCCCGTGTACCAGCGGCGTGCGGTCGCCTTCTGTGATGTCTTCTGCGAGCGCGGCGTGTTCGACGTGGCCCAAACCCGCCGCATCCTGGAGGCAGCGCAAGCCCACGGCCTGGACCTGAAGCTGCACGTCGACGAGTTTGAGCCCATGGGCGGTACCACCCTGGCGGTGGAGCTGGGCGCGGTGTCGGTGGACCACCTGGTCCGCACGGGAGACGACGAGCTCAAGCGGCTGGCGGCCTCACCCACGGTGGGCGTGGTCCTGCCCGGCACGCCCTTCGGCCTGGGCTCCACGCACTTCGCCCCGGCGCGGCGCCTGATCGACTGCGGGGGCGCCGTCGCCCTGGCCACCGACCTCAATCCCGGCACCACCTGGTGCGAATCGATGCCGATGATGATGGCCCTGGCCACGCGTTTCATGCATCTGTCCCCGGCCGAGGCCCTGACGGCGGCGACGCTCAATGCCGCCCACGCCCTGCGGCTGGGCCGCCGCGTGGGCGCCCTGGCGCCTGGCTACCAGGCCGACTTCCTGATCCTGGACGCCGCCGACTACCGCGATCTCGCCTATCGCTACGGCACCAACCCCGTCACAGCGGTCTATAAGCGGGGGAAAAGGGTAGCGGGAGACGGGTAGCGGGTGGCGGGGCAAGGGCAAGTCGCAGGTCGCAAGTGGCAGTAGGGGCGGTCCCCCCGTGGCCGCCCAATCCGTACCACGACCGTCAGGGAGGGGAGCAAGGGCAAGTCGCTGAGGGTAGGAGCTCAGTTGGCTCCGCGACCGTTCGCAATGATGCCGACGACCTGCGCAGCCAGGTCGGGTCAGGGAGGGGATTGTGAGCGATCGTCATCCCCAGCTTCCACATGACGCCCTGGGAGGCGACATTGGCGTCCTCTCGGCCATGCGTTCGGCCCACGGTCATGCCAGACAGGCAGATACATCCACAAACCGCGCTCTCACCCGGTTTCCCATTCAATCGGTCTCGCAGTTTACCTCTTGGCCCCATATAGCAGCGGCTGCTCATCCGCCCACTCCCTGACCCGGCCACCGGCGATCAGCATGTCCAGGTGGCCGACGACCTCGCTGATCCCCAGGAAGTAGTCGGACCGATGCAGCCGGGGGAAGAGGACCTCGGCGATCTGCCAGGCGGTGCGCGGGGCTTCCGCCACCAGAGAGGCGATGCGATCCAGCCGGTGGTCGCGGCGTTCGCGGCGTTCGGCCAACAGACTGTGGTGGTCGTCGATGATCGGTCCGTGGCCGGGCAGAATGGTCGCGGCCGGCAGGGCGTCAAGCCGGTCCAGCGAGTGCCAGTACTCGATCAGGGGGCGACGGCGGTCAGGAGCGCCGGGCCGCGGCGGTTCCAGCAGGGCATTGGAGCTGATCTTGGCCAGCAGGTGGTCATTGCCGAGCAGCAGACACTCCTCAGGCTGCCACAGCGCAATCAGATCACCGGCATGGCCGGGATAGAAGTGCACCTGCCACCGCCGCCCGCCTGCCTCCAGCACGTCGCCTTCGTCCAGGCAGCGCTCGACCGTCACGTTCTGGGCCATCTGCGGGATGATGCCGTAGAAGGTGTTCACCACGGTGTGCTGGTCTTCGGGCAGCCCGACGGCGGCCATCAGCCCGCCGGCCCAGGCGATGGCATCGTTGACGAAGGCGGGCAGGTTGGCGACCTTGGCGCAGGCGATGGGATGCGCCAGCACTGTGGCCCCGCTGGCCTCCTGCAGCCAGCGCGCCTGCCCCATGTGGTCGAGGTGGCTGTGCGTCACCACGATCTGTTCCAGGTCGGAAGGGGCGACGCCCGCCTCGGCCAGCCCCGCCGCCAGCGCCCGTTGGCTGGGCGGATAGTGCAGCCCAGTGTCGACCAGCGTCAGCGGCTCGCCGCGCAGCAGGTAGGCGTGTACGTCGCCGACCGCAAACGACGTCGGCATCGTGATCTGGTAGATGCCAGGGCAAACCTCTATCATCAAAGCCAACCTTTACGCATTACGCAGTACGAAGTACGTGATGCGTACTGCGTACTCCGTAATGCGTAACAAGACTATGCGTCCGGCTGGTGCTTGACCAGCACCGTCCACGTTCCCCGCTGCACCTTGGCGTTAGCCTGGTTCAGCACCTCGACCTTAAGGGTGACATAGCCGCCGCCCAGCCGCGGCATGTCCTTCTTCTCGGCGATCGTGGCGCGCAGGTGCACGGTGTCCCCGATCTTGACCGCGCCGCGGAACTCCCATTCCAGGCCCATGAAGGCCATGACCGTGTCCTCCATGAAGCCGAGCCGGGTGGCAAGGCCCGTGGCCACCGAGAGCACCAGCAGCCCGTGGGCGATGCGCTCGCCCGTCATCTGGCTCTTGCTGTACTCGGCGTCGGTGTGGATCTGGTTCCAGTCGCCCGAAAGCATGGCGAACTGGACGATGTCGGCCTCGGTGATGGTGCGGCCAACGCTTTCGACGCTTTCGCCGGTCTGGAATTCCTCGAAGTAAAGGCCGCGCGAGCGGGCAAGCTGGGACATGGGGTTCTCCTGGTCCGTGGGGTGAAGGTCTGGGGTCGATTGTAGCCCCCGCTTCGCGCTGATGTCAACGGCGGGAGACGGAGGACGGAAGGCAGAGGACGGTCACGGAGTGACACGTCATGCGTACTGCGCAACACGTAATACGTGAAGAATCCTGCAAATCATCACGTTATCACGCATTCGTATTGCCTCATCTAAAGATCTTACTTTAGGGGTATCGTTGCCTCATATGGGAATATGACTATGGATGTCTGACAGGAGGGGTGCGGGGAACCTGGGTTCCCCGCTTCGCTGCCGGAGTTGAGAAGGGAGAAGGTCATGGGGGGAGACGGGATGCCAGTGGCCGGAGCGCCCGTTGACAAGACTCGATTTGACGGAGGAGAGCGAGGGGGTTGAGAGTGAGGTAGAGTTGGCGGAGTAGTTCTTTGCTTTGATCGGCGACCTCAGGGGCATTGAGGACCCGCTGAAAGGGGGTCTGGGCAGTATCGTAACACTTGTGGACTTTGGCGCCATCCCGGTATTTGGCGACGAGGGTCATGACGGGCTGGAAGAAGTTGAGATAGAGGCAGAGGGGTTGATAAAGGGCAGCGAGGGCCTCACAGGCAGCCTGGCCCTCGTAGCGGTCATAGCCAACGGTCAGGCGGACGGCGGTCCAGTTCTTCTGTTCGACGTACGCCTGGTCGTTCTTGTGGTAGGGTCGGCAGCGGGTGAAGGTGATGTGCTTGCGCTCGCAGTAGCGCTTGAGGTTATCGTTGATGAACTCACCACCGTTGTCGGAGTCAAGACCCAGAAGGGGGTAAGGCAGCCGGGAGCGACAGGCGGCGATGGCGGCGCCCACAGCGGCCTGGCTGGGATCTGTCAAGAAGAGTGTGTAAATGGGTGAGAGCAGAGTAAGGAGAAACCAGTGTTTCGAGTCTGGCAGCGTCTGGTTTTGAGCAGCGCCGAGGCAAGGCGCCGGGGTCAAGGGCCGCCGGAGGCGGCTTGCGCAGCCCTTGACGCCGGCGACGTCTCGGCGATGCTGGGCCGGATGCTGCCAGACGGTTCAGAGGGAG
>JAKOVD010000139.1 GCA_029782215.1 Chloroflexota bacterium | reverse complement strand
CAAGGTGGACAGCGAGTTCGGCGGCACAGCGCAGCAGGGGGCGGAGGTCAATGTGATCGGGGAGCAGCCCACACCGACGCCGCAGGCGCAGGCGCCCAAGATCATCTACTTCGCCATCACGACAGACGGCACCAACCAGACCGACCGCATCAACATGGGGGAGTGCGTGTTCCTGACCTGGCGATTTGAGGGCGAAGGCCTCGCGGCGGCAAGCATCAGCCGCAACGGGGAGGTGATCAACAGCGACCCGCCGCAGGAAGGCAGCCACAAGGACTGCCCGCCGCCGGGCGAGACGAACTACCAGCTCAAGGTCGATTCGGAGTTTGGCGGCTCCGCCACGCGGGACGCCCAGCTCACCGTGGTGCCTGGGTAGACGGCGAGGGTATTCCTCCCAGGGACTGCCGGCCACACGGCCGGCAGTCCCTGGCACCTTCTCCCATGCTCCCCCAAAGCGCCATGAAGACGGCCTACGACGAAAACGGCAGACCCATCGAAGCCAGTGCGACGGCGCCCGTGGCGGCCAGGTGCCCGCACTGCGGAGGCAGCGTCACGCTGCGCTGCCGCAAAGGCATGGGCGGCGCCCCGCCGACATACTTCTGGCGCCATTCGCGGCTGATCGATCGCCAGTGCCCCAGCAGTTTCTCTCCCTTTCGCATCCAACTGCCGAGGAGGGCATGATGCCGAACACAACGAATCCGAATCCCGGCGCGGACAAGCCGGCGTATGTGACACAGTTGGAGTCAGCCTACGGTGCGCCGAGTCAGGCGGCATTTGGGAGCGCCGTGTTTTTCGGGCGCCTGCAAGTCCCTGACGATTTGGCGGCGGCGGCCCTGGCCAAGTATCGCCACTTCACGGGCGACCTTTGGGAGCGCTACGGCGAAAAGGCCTGGATGGGACCGTGGAAGGAGGTGTATGCCCGTAAGACGGGCGCACAGCACGACGTTGCAGCGGAGCTGCGCGGCATCACCGACCCGGATGCGAGAATCTCGGCGCCGATGATCCTGGACGTCGTCCAGGGCGCCGATCGGGCCTGCGAGGCCCTGGCGGCCGCCTATGACGACCCGGCGGTGACGGAGCTGCGGGTGTTCAACCTGGGCGACGGCGGGGCGATGTCAGGCATCCTGGTGGCCGGCCGCCGCAGCGAAACGGGCGAGGCTGTGTTTCTGGTGTTCCTGCTGGACTGATGCAGAGCATGAGGTCACGCTTTGGGCCAGCCAACGGGCTGAGTGCATTGCTGCTGATCGCAGCCGCCATCGCCGCCAACATCGCCCTGGGGCATCTGGTGCAGTATAAGCTGCAGTGGCCGCTTTTCCTGGATTCGATTGGCGCCATCCTGGTGGGCGCGCTCCTGGGTCCGCTGGCGGGAGCGGCCACCGGCGTCCTCACCAATCTGGTTTGGGGCGCCCTGCTTGATGACCAGTCGATCGTGGCCTATGCCATCACGGCTGCCTTCATTGGCTGGGCAGCAGGAATGGCGGCGGTGCTCGGCGCCTTCCGGCGGCTGCGGACGGTGCTGCTGGCCGGTCTGGTCACTGGCTTCGGCGCCGCCCTGATTTCGGCGCCTATCACTGCCTATCTGTACGGCGGCGTCACCGGCGCCGGCACAGACTATGTCAACGCCTATCTCACCGCCACCGGCGCCAGTTTGCTGCAGGCGACCACGGTCCAGGGGTTCATCAGTGACCCCGTGGACAAGATGATTTCGTTCACCCTGGCCTGGCTGCTGTGGCGGGTATTGCGGCCCTACTTCACACCCCTGACCCGGCGCGGCACGCGGCCGTTTGATTCGCTGCGCGGCTACAGTGTGGCCGTGGCCGCAAGCCTCCTGGCAGTGCTGCTCGCCTTTGTCTTCCTGCCGGCATTCGAACGGGGCATCTTCGCCATCTTCTATTTTGCAGTGCTGGTCAGCGCTCTGCGGGGCGGGTTGGGACCGGCTCTGGTAACTACGGCGGTCGGCGCCGCCGCCAACATCCTCTTTCTGGTGTCGCCCTACTACAATGTCGGCGTCACCGCTCAGGATTGGCTGCGCGTGGGAATCTTCACTGCCGTTTCCCTGGCGATTGCCGGCGTGGGTGACCGGCTGGAGAAGAGCAAACAGCACCTGGAGAACGCCCTGCAGGCCGAGCGCGAAGGGCGGGCGCGGATACAGGCCATTACTGATAATGTAAACGAAGCGCTGACCCTGGTTTCATCGGAACAGCGCGTCCTTGATGTGAATCGCCGGTTTGTCGAGTTGTTTGGGGTGCCGCAGGAGCGGTTGGTGGGCCAACTCCTGGCAGACACACGCACCATGTTCGACCAGGTGTTTGCCGATGCGGGCGCCTTGTTCGACCTGCTGGTCACCGGCGGGGCAGGCACATCCGGTGAACACTCACAGCTTGTGGTGCAGCAATGGCCACAGGCCCGCGAACTCCACCTCTATTCCACACCGGTGGCCGACGCCGGCGGTTTCCTGGGCAGGCTGTTTGTGTTCCGGGACGTCACCCGAGAGCGCGAAGTGGACCGCATGAAAACCGAGTTCGTCTCCCTGGTCTCGCATGAGCTGCGCACGCCGCTCACATCGATCAAGGGGTTCACCGAGTTGGTGCTGGACGGAGACGCGGGTGAGATCAACGAGGAGGTGGCAGAGTATCTGGGCATCGTTCACAGCAATGCCGACCGCCTGGTGGCGCTGGTGAACGATCTGCTCGATCTCTCCCGCATTGAATCAGGGCGCATCCAGATCAAGGCCGAACCCGTGGATCTGCAAGAGGTCGTCCGAGCCGTGGTGCAGACCATGCAGCAGAAGCTGGCGGAGAAGCAGCAGAGCCTAGCGGCGAGTGTCGCTCCCGACGCAGCCGGCGTCATCGGGGACAGGGACAAGCTGGTACAGGTGCTCACCAACTATGTCAGCAATGCTCACAAGTACACCCAGGCTGGCGGCGCCATTCAAGTGAATGTGAGCAAACGTGGCGACTTCGCCCATGTGGCAGTGGCTGACAACGGCTACGGGATCGCCCCCGCAGACCAGGATCGTCTCTTCACCCGATTCTACCGTGTTGACAACTCGATGACACGCGAGGTGGGCGGGACCGGACTCGGGCTGGCCATTGTGAAGCAGATGATCGAGCTGCAGGGCGGCGAGGTCGGTGTTGAGAGCGCCCTTGGCCGGGGCTCGACTTTCTGGTTCACCATGCCGGTGGCGGCGTCCCAGACGGCCGCGGCGGCGCCGGCCGTCTCGACGCCTGCACTGGTCGAACGTGCAGCCTCCATCCTGGTGGTGGAAGACGATGCCAATGTCGCCCGACTGGTGGCCCATCATCTGCAGAAGGCGGGCTACAGTGTACGCACAGCGGCCAACGCCGAGGAAGCGCTGTCCAGTCTGGCGGAGGATCTGCCCGATCTGATTACCCTGGACATCGAGCTGCCGGGCATGCAGGGGGACGATCTGGCCAGGAAGCTTCACGACGATCCACTTACCAGCGACATACCGATCCTCGTCATTTCGGTCTCCGCCGGCGAGGCTACGACTGAGTTTGGCGCCTATGCGCTGCCCAAACCCATCGACCAGCACGAGCTGATGGCGACCGTGGCCAGCCTGCTGCAGGAACACCAGACCGGGCCGGTGCTCATCATCGATGACGACGCGGACGTGCGCACTCTGCTTGCCACCGCACTGGGAAAGCAGGGTCTTCAGGTGGAAACGGCGGTCGATGGCGAAAGGGGGCTGGTCCAAGCCAACGCCCACCGCCCTGGCCTGATCCTGCTCGACATGCGGCTGCCCGGCATGGACGGGTTCGCCGTCCTGCGGGCGCTGAAGGAGTCCCCGGCGACCTCTGATGTCCCTGTGATTGTCATGACCGGCAGCCTCGATCTGAAAACGTCTGCACGGGCGCGCGTGCTGGCGCTGGGCGCCTCGGATTTTGTCGCCAAGCCCTTTGACATCAGCGCCCTGGTCGAGGAGATCAAGTTGTTTCTGGCAGTTCCGTAATCCTTTGCGGGCGCCTCCTCTTCACATTTCCAATTCATCCTTCCACACCTAGGAGTCCGATTATGCCAGTCAAAGTCCTTGCCGTCGACGACGAAGATGATGTGCGTCGCCTCATCCAAATCAAACTCAAAAAGGCGGGTTTTGAAGTTGTCACCGCGGCCAACGGGGAAGAAGGCGTGGAGAGGTGCAAAGCCGACAAACCCGATGTCGTGATCATGGACTGGATGATGCCGAAGATGGACGGCCCCACAGCAACCGCCAAGATCAAGGCCGAATGCGATCCTGCGCCCATTGTCCTGATGCTGACTGCCAAAGGCGCCGAAGGTGATGTCATCCAGGGCCTGTTGGGAGGCGCCGATGACTACATTGTCAAGCCCTTCGCCCCGCGCGAGCTGATCGCGCGCGTGAACGTGGCGCTGGTGAAGGCTGGAAAGCAGCCTGTCATGGGAGCCTAGCCAAAAAAGACCCGCGGCCGGCCCGCCTGTGGAGACCAAACATGGACGAACGACAAGAACGCTTGGACGAAGCGCAGGAACTCCGGGAATACCTGGAGGCAGCCAGAGAACTTGAGGCGGCCAGGGAACTGGAAGAGGCCGAGTTCATTTTGGAGGCCGAAGACGAGCCAGATGACGCTGACGAATTGCTCCCAGGCGAAACGCAGGCCGCGCCTCCCAAGCTCATTGACGATGAGGCGGCACGGCGCACCTACTGGCAGGCGCAGGCGCTTGTCGAACTGGAGATGGAGGCTTTTGACGCGGCGCTGGAGCAGGGCGATACGGCACAGCAGCGCAGCGCCTACTACCGGCTGGCGGTCTACCACGGTCGCACGCTCTTCATCCTGCGGTCGGCGCTGGGCACAGGCAAGGAGTCGCTTGCCCAGGCCGCCATGCGCAATCTGTCCACACTTCACCGGGCTATGATGCAGATGCATGCCAGGGCGCCGGGCGCGGTGCCCGTGGCCCTCGTCCTGGACAGGCAGGGCCGTGATGAGTTCGCCCGCGACCTGGTTGTGCGGGCAATGCGGGAGAGCACAGAGCCCCTGGAAGTGGACGCCGTCGTGCAAAAAGCGAACGACCTGGATGTCATGGGCGTGGCCAAGGGCACGGTGCAGCGTCACTTGAAGGACCTCGTGGCCACCGGTCATGTTGAGGTCGCCGGCCAGCGTCCAACCCGCTATGTCCGGACGCAGCGCAGCTACACGGAAATGGATATCAACGCGCCCGGTCTGCGCGCCCTGGTGGGGCCGGAGTTGCATGCCAGACTGGACGAAGCTGGCTTTGGCGGACTGAGCGAGATCATTGGCCGGCAAAGCACGTTTCGTCCCCTGTTCGTCCAGGTCACGGGCCTGGGCGAAACGAGCGCCGCTCTGTTCGTCGATCTGGCGGCAACGATCGTGGAAGACCGCGGCGTGCGCACAGACGCCTGGACCTTCAACGACCTGATTGGATCTCCCTATCCCCGACCCTATCAATACGAAGCCTACGCAGTCTTCCGCGGCTACGGCTACCACGGGCAGCTCGTGGAGGCCCCCACGGGCAGCGGCAAGACCATGATCGGCATGATGTGCCTCCAGGACTGGCTGCAAGACCTGCGCGCTGGCCAGTCCATCCTCATCCTGGTGCCCACCAGCAACTATCTCCAGCAGTGGACGGGCGAGTTGTGCTACAAGTCCATCGGCTTGCGCCTGTCTCCTGAGGTAGTGTTTACGGGTACGCCCAGCCAATTGGAGCGCTTTCAGAGGCGTACCGGCAGTCACCCGGCCGTCCTTCTGATGACCTACACGGCATTGGCGCAGGCCGGATCCGCCATCGGGAAAGGCGGCTTCGACGTTGACTCAATCGAGACGTTCCTGCAGGATGCCAACGTGCAGTATGTGGTGCTTGACGAAGTGCACAAGATCGCCGAGAACCTCAACAGCGTTTCCTCGGATGTGATCGCTTTGATGCTCGAGTGGCTACACGATGAGAGCCTGCGGGGGCTGATTGGCTTCACCGGCACGGCGGAAGCCTACCGTTCGCGATTCGCGAAGCTTGGCCTGCAGCTTGTCTACAGCATTCCCATCGACGAGCTGATCGCTGCCGGTTTCGTTGCACCCTTCGCCGAGTTGGGGGCGCCTTTCTCCTATTCCGGACGCGAACGGCGGATCAGGGACCTTCTGGACAGCTACAAAGCGCATACCAGCGCGTTCATGGACCTGATTGGCGGCGAACGCCTGCGCGCCTGGTTCGCAGCGATCCCCATGGATGAGCGCGTCGCCATCGGCCACGATCTGCTCAACATGTATCAGGGTCGCAAGGACTGGCGCACGGCCCTGCCCAAGCGGCTGCGCGAATGGGAGTCCGGAGGCAGTGTGGGGCTGACCGAGGCCAAGCTTGTCAGCACAGTCCAGGTAAGCCGCCAATGGTCAGATTCCGATCTCGTGCGCGAGGCTGGCGCAGATGAGGGCGACTTCGGGCGACTTGTAGCTGCCCTGGACGAAATCAAGTCCGAGCTGGAGGGACTGATCTACCTGCCCTCCACCCTGAAGCGGTTGCAGACGCCTGGCTTCACCAGCAGCCTGGAGGTGGAAGCGATCAAGCAAGCGCATGCCCTTGCCAGCAACCAGGTCGGCCGCAACGAAGCCGTCAAGGACGGACTCTCCACCACCATCGTGGGATTGTATGACGGCCTAAGCGAATGGTACCGCCGCGTCGGCGAGGGCCGGGTGGAGACCATCAAGGCCCTGGTCGAGTCAGAGCGGGACACCCGGCAAGTGAGTGGCATCATCATATTCGACAATGCCCGCCGCATCCACTGGAAGCAGGGACTGGCGGTTCCTGGCTATGAGGGCCTGGGCGGTCTGTACGCACAGCTTCTTGGTGATGAGCGTTTTACACCATACGCCGTCTTGTCCAACGAGCAGTACCTGCCCTATGACGAAGCGGACCCTCTGCCGCCGCGCGTCGCGGCCTTCGTAGAAAAAGAACTCATGCAGGGTGAGGTTGCTGGCGCCATGTTCGACCTGGTCTTCCAGGGGCCGGGCGTTCCAGCGGATTTGCGGCAGGATCTGCGGCGGCGCTGGGATGAGTTGATCGCGAGCTACGTGGGCACGCTCGGAAACGTCCATGTCGCTCGCCCGGGCGAGTTTGGTCAGCGTGTGCTGCGCGCCATGCGGGCAACCATTCGGGACGCGGAGCTGGGCTCTGCTGGAGAACGCCTGCTCACGCGCATGGACCTTCGCAATGTGCATTTCGCCGATCTCATGGGTACGTTCTTTGACTACGCCATCATCGCCCGCTATTTCCGCCGGGCCAGGGTGGGAGAGCTGGAACAGGTCAGCGGCGCTCGTCAGAAGTTCTTCATCATCCCGATGTCGGGCGGCAACCGCAAGCTCCTGATGTACGACCTGACCTCCAGAATTGTCGATGCCGAGTCGCTGCCCATCAACATGGTGATTGTGTCCAGTTGGGCCCGCACCGGCTGGAACGTGATCTCTCCCAATGTGCTCATTGACGCCACCGCCACCCGGGATGTGACGGCCTGGCAGCAGTTGCGGGGTCGCGCCATCCGCGCCCGACGCACTTGGAGCAACGACTGCTACCGTCTGATCATGGCCCTGATCGGCAGCCAGATGCAAAGCCCCATCGAACAAGCCGACATGCCGGAGGACGTAGCTGCCACTTTGGAACAGGTCGGGCGGCGCCGCAACGACCAAGGCTTGGATGAACGCCAGCGGGCGTTGTTGGCTGCGGTGGTATCCGGCGCCCTTCAGGACCGGATAGAGGCAGAGGGTTTGGCGGCTCTGGGCGATGAAGAGCGGACGGGTCTGGCCATAGCCCTCATGCGCCACTACAACAAGGTGACGCACATCTACGAGCTGGTCAAGGCGTACGGCACCACAACCCAGGTGGAGTACAACCGGTCAGCGCGCAAGTGGCAGCGACGTGAGGGAATTGCGATTAAGCACGAGTACGAAGTTGCCGTCAATCCCCTCAATGGCCAGAAGCTTCTGGGCGAGGGGCACGCCCCCCTGGTGTACGCTGAAGACCCGCGTGTCGACGTTCCTTCCCGATTGCAGCAGCACCTCAGTGAAGTCATTGCCGACTGTGATGACATAATTGTGTCGGGCTGGCTGCAGTATGCCTCAGCCGTCGATAGTCCGGAACCGACTCCGCCGGCTGTGAGACCGGCGGTCCCCCTGTAGCATTCCTTGCTCCTCACCCAGTGCGCCATGAAGACGGCCTACTACGAAAACGGCAGACCCATCGAAGCCAATGCGATGGCGCCCATGACGGCGAGTTGCCCGCACTGCGGCGGCAGCGTCACCCTGCGCTGTCGCAAAGGCGTGGGCGGCGACCCGCCCACCTACTTCTGGCGCCATTCACGGCTGATCGACCGCCAGTGCCCCAGCAGTTTCGCTCCCTTTCGCATCGAACCGATCAGGAGGGCATGATGCCGAACGCAGGGCAGCCGAATGCCGGCGCGGACAAGCCGGCGTATGTGACCCAGTTGGAGTTAGCTTACGGCGCGCCGAGCCAGGCGGCATTTGGCAGCGCCGTGTTCTTCGAGCATGTGCAGGCCGACGACGATCTGGCGGCGGCAGCCCTGGCTAAGTATCGCTACTTCACGGGCGACCTGTGGGACCGCTACGGCGAAGAGGCCTGGATGGGGCCGTGGAAGGAGGTCTACGCCCGCAAGGCGGGGGCCAGGAAAGACATCGGGTCTGAGCTGAGGGGAATCACCGACATAGACGCCCGGATTTCAGCGCCGATGATCCTGGACGTCGTCCAGGGCGCCGATCGGGCCTGCGAGGCCCTGGCGGCTGCGTATGACGACCCGGCGGTGACGGAGCTGCGGGTCTTCAACCTGGGCGATGGTGGGGCGATGTCAGGCATCCTGGTGGCGGGCCGCCGCAGCGCTGGTGGCGGAGCCAAGGGCGAGGGTTCAAATGAGGCCATCTTCCTGGTGTTCCTACTGGACTGACGTGTACTGGCACTATCGGCAGTTGGCAATTCGATAAAGGGGCGACCCGCCAGAAACGGAAAAACTCGGAGACGCGCACGGAACGTTGAGTTGGAACTGCCCTCGCGAGACCGGCTCCGAACCCCAGACCACTCACCCCAACTGGACGCTCAGATCACCATGGATGTTCGAAGTCCGGTCTGGAGGGTTACTGAATGTACGAAGCTCTTCCGAATGGGCTCTATGCCAGCTCGATTCTCAGTTGTCTACCCACCGCGTTGGCCAGGCGCTCCAGTGACTCCAGGGTGACAGCGGTATTGTCTGGATCAAGCAGGCGGTCGATTTGAGAGCGGCTTGTTTGCAGTCTCTCGGCGAGCTGGACCTTGCTGATCTTGGAGGCCTTCATTGCATCGTTGAGCTGCAGCGCAAGCAGGCGCTTGTGCGCTCGGGCAGTCACTTCCTCTAGAATGCCTTCCTCACTTAGGAAGACATCGAAATCACTCGTGCTGGCTACCTTGAACATCCGTTCGGTTTTTCGAGGCTCAAGGCTTCGTGGAAACCTTTGGACCGAGTTCCGAGCGTTTGATTTGACCGGCTCCGAGTGCGCGACCGTGCTTGGAAACGACGGCTTTTGATGAAACCAGCATACTGAAGAGCGTCGATCGAGCCGGCAATGGGAGTGCAAAAGCGTCACCAGGGCGCGCTAACGCCACCCGACACCATGTCCTGGTGCAGATGCGGCCCGTCAATCTATGGATTGAGCGCTCAGGCAGCGCGGCGATAGTCGTGGTGGAGGCCGCCGAGCACGGGGAAGGCGAAGATCTTGCCCGTCTGTGGCGGCTCTACCTTCGGCGGCACGGGAATACGCTGGCCGATGCCCTGATGGGGTCGGGCGTGGTTGAAGTATCCGGCGTACTCCCTGACCACTCTGGCCAGATGGCGCTCACTGAGGATGAGCATGTGGTCGAGACATTCTCGATGGAGGCTGGCAAGCAACCTCTCGCAAAAGGCATTCGCGTTGGGAGCCCGGACGGGGGTGCGGATGGTTTCTATGCCGGAGCCGGCGGCGACGGCGGTGAAATGAGTACCATACTTGCTGTCGTTATCGCGGATCAGGAACCGAGGATGCTCTCCCCAAGGCGTGGCCTCGCGGAGTTGCTGGGCCACCCAGGCATCCGTAGGATGGCTTGTCACGGCGGTGTGCACAATCCGCCGTGAGGAAAGCTCGATGATGACGAAGACGAAGAGGGGAGCGAAGAAGATGGTATGCACTTGCGTGAAATCGCAAGCCCATATCTGATCGGCGTGGTTCCTGAGGAATATGCTCCAATTCTGGTTCGACGGCGAGGTCGAAGGAGAGGTTTCCGGGGGCAGATACCGTTGGATGGTGCGCTTACTGACCTTGATCCCGAGTTTGAGGAGAGAAACACCGATCGCCCCCAATGGGAGTACCTACCCCGTCTTCTGGTCTATGCCGGACTGGATCTGTCTCTCCTCAAACTGATAAAGTATGCCTTCGGCTTGGTCAAGTCTTTGTATTAGCACATCTACACTCTCGAGTCCCATGCGATATCTAATAACTCCGTTATCGATTATTCTCCAAGCTCTAACGTACTTGTAGTATTGTCGTTCCGGCTTCACAAAGGCGACTATACCGAAACAAATAGCCGCAAATATGGCGAAATATCTATTCTCTGGTTCCTTTATAGAAGAAGCAAGTATTGACGCACTTAGGCCGAAAATCCCAACGGTGTAGTGAATAGAGATGAATGCTTTCCAGAGTCTCATGTAGCTTTGTAGTCGCTCTTGCACGAGCCCTGGGAGTTCGCGAAGCTCTTCTTGTGACATAGTCTAGCCACCTGGGTACAAGTGAAGTGAAGCAACGTGCCTGGGCACTTGGTGGTTGGTGATTCGTGGGAACTGGTCGCCACCGCGGGCGAGCGAGGCACAAAGGTGGAGGGGATAGAGCATCTGCTGATACTGTGCCAATCCCCCCTACTGTCGGCAGCGGCATGCCAGCCGGTGTGAGCGGGTGGTGCGGGAGCGGGAGTTGCCACGGCCATGGTCAGAGGTGAAGAGTCGACGGGGACGGAAGAAGCAGATCGTGACCGAGGGGCATGCATGCAGGAATCGGGAGTGTGCCTACCATGGGATTCGGAACCAGAATCTGCATGCGCTGATTGGGTACGGGAGCCACGGCAAGTGTGAGAGGATTCAAGATTTCTATTGTCAGGCGTGCGGGAAGAAGGTGACGTCGCGCCGGGAAACGCCGATGTATCAGTTGAAGACGGCGAGCAAGCGTGTAGCGGAGGTCCTGGCAGGCTTGGCGGAGGGAATGGATCTATCAGCAGCGGTGCGGGTGTTCGAGCACGGCGAGTGAGGTTGGCCCCATTGTCAAGACCACGGATCGGTGAAAATAAGGTGTAGGAAGATCAGTTTCTTTAAGATAGGGGGAGGGGTGCAGGGGAGGGGGAGCAGTTTCCCCCTCCCCGCCAAGTGTCAGAGGATGGGTTGCCCGGGTGCAAGCTGTGGGGTGCCCAGATAGACCTCGGCGGGCGTGCGGTAGCCCAGGCTCTG
>JAKOVD010000132.1 GCA_029782215.1 Chloroflexota bacterium | reverse complement strand
CGCCGCGACAACAGCCCCCAGCCAGGCCACATTTCGCATTCCGACCCCAGCCTGTACGCAAGCCGCAGCCCACTGGCCATCGCGGCAGCGCACCTTGTGGCATCTCGCTCGTATCCGCGACCGCCGCTTACCAGCCGCTGGTCACACGCCGAGCTTGGTTGTAGTTGTTAAAGATCAGCTTCTTTCAGCAGAGTCAACGTTCGAACGTTCGAACGTTCGTTTGCATTTTGCCGTGGCCGACACCGGCATCGGGATGACGGCGGAACAACTCAGGCGCCTGTTCACACCGTTCGTCCAGGGCGATGCCTCGATGAGCCGGCGCTACGGGGGCACAGGCCTGGGCCTGAGCATTTCCCAGCGGCTGGTGCAACTGATGGGCGGCGCCATTTGGGCCGAAAGTGAGGTGGGCCGCGGATCGACCTTTCATTTCACGGTGCAGCTCAGAATTCCGAACGGGCAAGAGGACGCCCGTCCATCACGGGGGCAGCGAGCAGCCCACAACAGTCCCCATCCGGCTCTCCCGATGGTCGGGGATGTTCTCGGCAGCAGACAACCTCTGCGCATCCTGCTCACCGAAGACAGCCCTG
Source organism: Chloroflexota bacterium (assembly GCA_029782215.1). Lineage (GTDB taxonomy): Bacteria > Chloroflexota > Anaerolineae > J102 > J102 > SSF26. Next base: position 51,783 of record JAKOVD010000132.1, on the reverse strand, counting down.
TAAACCAGAAGGTGGCCCAGTACATGCTCGAACGCCTTGGCTACCGCGCGGATGTGGCCGGAAATGGCCGCGAGGCACTGGATGCCCTGGAACAACAATCGTACGATGTCGTTCTAATGGACATCGAGATGCCGGAGATGGATGGCATCGAAGCGACCGCGCACATTCGCCTTCGTTATCTGCCAAGCGAGCAGCCACACATCATCGCCATGACAGCCCATGCCCTGCTTGGCGACCGTGAGCGTTTTCTGGATGCTGGCATGGACGACTATGTCGCCAAGCCGGTTCGAGTCGAGGAATTGGCGAATGCACTGGCTGTGTGCGCACCGCTTGGCCAGCACACGATTGAAGCCCGCCCTGTGGCCCCGCCGCCTGGCGCCCCGCCTGTGGCCCCGCCTGTGGCCCCGCCGATGCCTGCGGAGGAGTCTGTGGCCGGCGCCGGCGCCGGGGTCGAGCAAGAACCGGCCCTGGACCCCAACGCCCTAATCAGCCTGGCGGAAATCCTCGACTGTTCGCCAAGCCAGGCGGTCGCCGCCATTGGCCCTGTCCTGCTGGACTACGCGCCGCCGCTGTTGGCGTCCATGCAGGCAGCGCTGGCACACAAGGATGGCAGGGAAATCGCCCGCTGCGCCCATGCCCTGAAGTCGAGCAGCGCCAATGCCGCCGCCCTGCGTCTTTCGACGCTGTGCATCGAACTTGAGCGCCTGAGCCTCGGCGCCGAGCCCGACGATGTGGAGGCATGGGCGGGTGTGGCCGCGAAACAGGCTGCGGTGGAAGCTGAGTTTGACCGGGTGCGGCTGGCCATCGACAACACACTTGGGAGCGCACTGTGAGCATCACTTCCCGCGACACCGAACCCACGGAAACCGGCGCCACCAAACAAGAGACGCGCACCTGGGTGGCCCGCCTGCAGGCGCTCCACGAATCGTCGTTGGAACTCAATGCCCACCAGAGCGTGCCCAACCTGCTCGATGCCATCCTCCGGCGCGCCGTCGCCCTACTCGATGTGCAGGCCGGTGTCGTCATGCTGCTGCGCCCTGACGGCCGTTCACTGGAAGTGGTCGCAACCACCACGTCGGCTGCCAGCTTCATGGGAGCGGTGTTCGACATCGAGCAAGGTCTGGGAGGACAGGTGGCCCGCACAGGCGCGCCGGCGCAGGTGAACGACTACCGCGCCTGGGAGGGACAGGCGGCGCAGCTTGCCGGGCTGAACGTGCGCCGCATGTTGGGGACGCCCCTGAAGATCGGACGCCGGGTCACCGGTGTTCTCATCATCGCCGACACTGAGAAGCCCGGCAGCTTCAATGAGGATGACGTGCGGCTGGCCAGCCTGTTCGCCGATCAGGCCGCCATCGCCCTGGAAAACGCCCAACTTATGGAACAGGCCCGCAGTGAGCTGGCCGAACGCACCAGGGTTGAACAAGCACTGCGCTACCGGATGGCGCTGGAGAACCTGGTGACGCAGCTCTCTACGCACTTCAGTACCCTGGCCCCCGGTGCGGTCGACGATGCCATCAGCCAGGGGCTGTCCGCGGTCGGCAGCTTTGAGGGTGCGGAGCGCGCCTACGTCGTCTGCATCTCAGCCGACGGCGCCTCGATGAGCAACACGCACGAGTGGTGCGCCACAGGCGTCGAACCAGGACGCCATGCCTTGCAGGATGTCCCCAGCGAAAGGCTGCCGTGGCTGATAGACAGGGTTCGCCGCCGTGAGAACATCCATGTCCCGCTCGTCTCAGCCCTGCCGCCCGAGGCCAGTGCCGAACGGGAGATCTTCGAACGGGCAGGCATCCAGTCGCTGGCGGCGGTCCCGATGGTGATCGGCCAGAACCTCGTAGGCTTTCTCGGATTCGATGCGGTGCGCCGAGCGAGGACCTGGACCGAGGATGAAATCAGCCTTCTCCGCATCTTCGGCGAGATCATCGCCAATGCCATCGCGCGCAAGCGCGCCCACGAAGCTCAGCGCCGGACTGAACAGATCCATCGGGCGTTGTTCGAGCGCACCAACGACGCCGTCTATATCATGGACGTGGGCGGGCGTTACCTGGCGGCAAATAGTGCGGCAACAGAGATGCTCGGCTACAGCCTGGATGAGCTGCTGACGATGACCACCGCCGACGTCGTGGTCCTGGATGAGCAGGAAGACGCCAAGGGCAGGCTGGCGGTCCTGCAGGCCGGCGGGCAGATGCCGGTCTACGAGCGCACCTTCCGCCGCAAGGATGGCTCGCTGATACGCGTGGAGGTCGATACGGCGCTGGTACGGGACGCTGACGGGACGCCGCTCCACATCCAGGGCATCGTCCGTGACATTACGGAGCGCAGGAGTGTGGAGCAAGAGCTGCGCATCAGCGAGCAGCGCCTTCGCCTGCTCACGGACAATACCAGAGACGTCGTCTGGACCATGGAGCCAGATGGAACGATCTCCTACGTGAGTTCGGCCGTCGAGGCCCTGCGCGGCATCACGCCGGCAGAAGCCATGGCGCAGCCGATTGAAGCCATCCATCCGCCGGAATCGGCAGCTCTCTCTCTCTCGTACTTCCAGAAGCTCTTTGCCGACGTCCAAGCCGGCGTCAGCCCGGAGCCCTTCCACGGCGAGCTTGAGTACTGGCGCAAGGACGGATCCACCCTCTGGTGCGAAGTCCATGCCTTTCCGCTTCTCAACAGCGACGGCGGCTTTGTCCAGCTTCTCGGCGTCAGCCGCGACCTCAGTGAGCGCAAGGCCGCCGAGGCGAGGCTGCGCGAGCTGGGGGAAAGGTATCGCCTGTTGTCAGAAGCCAGCGCCGATGTGATCTGGATGCTGGACCTGGCCAGCGAACGATTTACCTATGCCAGCCCCGCCATTGCGCGCTTAGCAGGCTATACACCGGATGAGTTCCTGGCGCAGCCACTGGCAGTGGTCCTGCCCCCGGATTCCTATCGCTTCGCCCAGGAGGTGCTGGCAGCCCACGTGACGGCGTTTGCCGGTGGTGATGAATCAGCGCGGCAGATCGGAGTTGAACTCGAAGAACTGCGCAAGGATGGTTCGATTGTTCCCATCGAAGTCAACTGCACCCTGCTGGCCGATGCGGAGGGCCGCCCCGTCCAGCTTCAGGGCGTCAGCCGCGACATCACCCAGCGCAAACGCGCCGAAGCCGAACTGGCGGCGGCCAACCAGGCAGTCATCGAAGCTCGTGATCAGGCGCTGGAAGCGTCAAAACTGAAGTCGGAATTCCTGGCCACGATGAGCCATGAGCTGCGCACGCCCTTGAACGCCATCATTGGGCTGAGCGGTCTGCTGCTGGAGACCCACCTCGATGCGCGCCAAAGCGACTATGCCGAGACCGTGCGCCGCAGCAGCGAAATCCTGCTCACCCTAATCAATGATATTCTGGACCTCTCCAAGATCGAGGCTGGACGGCTGGAGCTGGAAGAGCAGCCCTTTGGCCTGCGGGAGTGCGTGGAGACGGCGCTGGATTTCGTGACGCCCACCGCCGCGGCCAAGGGATTGTCCCTGACCAGCCACATTGCCCCAGACACGCCCTCCTATGTGGTCGGCGACGTCACGAGACTGCGGCAAATGCTTGTCAACCTGCTCAGCAATGCTGTCAAGTTCACCGAAAAAGGGAGCGTGGCGGTGACAGTGGAATTGCGAAGTGCGAATTCCGAGTTGCGGAGTGGGGTCGATGATCCAGCCCATTCGCAATCCGCAATCCGCAATCCGCAATCCGTGGAGCTGCATTTCGCCGTGACCGACACCGGCATCGGCATGACGCCGGAGCAGGCGGCGAGACTGTTCCAACCCTTCACCCAGGCCGACGCCTCTATCAGCCGGCGCTATGGCGGCACCGGTCTGGGATTGACCATCACCCAAAGGCTGGCGCAGATGATGGGCGGCCGCACCTGGGTGGAAAGCGAAGCCGGCCGCGGTTCCGTGTTTCACTTCACCGTGCAACTGACAGCCGCGCCGGGACCGGCGACAAGCGAGAGCGCAGGCGAGAAGTGGGGAGCGGACGTCGTCGCCAGGGAAGCGGCGATCCCGCAAGATCTGGGGGCGGCGCATCCACTGCGCATCCTGCTGGCAGAAGACAGCCCGGTGAACCAGAAGGTGGCGCAGTATTTGCTGGAACGGATTGGTTATCGCGCCGACGTAGCCGCCAACGGACAGGAGGTGCTGGAGGCGCTGGCGCGTCAGCCGTACGATGTGGTGCTGATGGATGTGCAGATGCCGGATATGGACGGCGTCGAAGCCGCCTCGCTCATCCGCGACCGCTGTCTCCCCGCGGAGCGCCCGACCATCATCGCCATGACCGCGCACGTGCTGGCCGGTGACCGCGAGCGTTTCCTGGCTGCGGGAATGGACGACTACATCGCCAAACCGATCCGTCTTGGCGAGTTGGCAAACGTCCTGCACAGGTGTGCACCGCTGGGAGCGCGTTCTGGTCATGAGCCGTCCGGCCCGACGGTGTCCGTCACCGGAGATGGCACCGCCAGTCACGCTGTCGCTCCCGGCGGCCCGGCTCCGGCAGCCGAACGACTCGGACCGGCCCTTGATCCAGATGCCCTGGCCGACCTGGCAGAAGCCCTGGATTGCGGTCCCGACCAGGCGATCGCCGCCATCGGCCCCGTGCTGCTGGACTATGCGCCGCCGCTGCTGGCGTCCATGCAGGCGGCGCTGGCACGGATGGACGGCGGAGAGATCGCCCGCAGCGCCCATGCCCTCAAGTCAAGCTGCGCCAGTGCGGCGGCACTGCGCCTGTCTGGACTCTGCGCCGAGATGGAGCGTCTCTGCGCCGGGATCAGCAATGGCGATCCCGAAGCATGGACGGGCGTGGCGGCCAGGTTGGCCGAAGTGGAGGCCGAGTTCGTCCGCGTTCAGGCGGCGATCGAAAGCGCCATCGCCCATCCCATCTCCAGCATGAGCTAGTCTGGTGCAGGTAGGGTGAACATCGAAAAGCCAGGGGGCGAACGTTTCGTCCAGCCCCTGGCTTATCATCGAAGGGTATCTGTTTTCAGACGCTGGCTCCTACCGTCTGCCTCCGCCACCACCGCGGTTGCCGCTGCCATTGCCGCCGCCCTGATTGCCGGCAGCAGAGATGATCGCATCATACGCTGCCTGGCTCAGATACTGCGGCACGTAGGTCTCGCCGGTCTGAATCTTGAGAGTGGAAACGAAAGCCCGCAGATGGTTCTCAGAACCGGACACCAGGTTGCTGTAGACCTGACGGATGCTGGCGGTGCCGGTCTCATCCAGACGAGCCTGCAGATCGAGGATGTCAACCTCTTCGATGGTCGCCCCAACCTTGATGGCGTCTGCCAGTGACTGGCTACCCTGAGCCGCCAGCTCGTCATAGAGCGCCTGTAGGTCCTCATTGGTGAACTCACCGGGTCCCTTGTCTGCGGCCGGGTCAGCAACGCCGTACAGATCCAGCAAACTGGCAATCGCATCGGTGTGGTTCCGCTCGCTGGCAGCGATGTTGTCGAAGAGGGCCAGGCCCCACTGCTCGTACAAAGCGGCATAGACATCGTGGGCGAGCTTCTCTTCCTCGCGCATGAACTGCAGCGAAGCCGCTTCTTCGGGACTGATGGCAACGACGGCAACCTGTGCAGCAGACGGCGTTGACGACGCTGCACCGAGGGCGGAAACCTGGCTCGTAGCAGCAAAGGCGGGAACAGCGGCCGAGACGAGTGTAATCACGGCCATGGTACCGGTGATGAGTGTCTTCTTGAACATTGTGTCCTCCTGGACTTATTTCTGCTTGGGGTTGCAAGCGCTTTGGCACTTGCTTGAGATGTCTGCAGGATAGTCCGTGCTTGTGCAGGGCCGGTGGAGGCACTATGTGCAAACTGTGAAGGCTGTCACCGCTTCAAAGCCAGTGCATGTGCGAGATTGGAATCTAAATTACTGACTTGCGGTGGTATCAAGGCTTTGGTGATAGGTAGAAGATGCTGGCATTCGTCTCAAGAATGGCACCGGCCCAACCCCGGCGAACACCGGGAGATAGGACCCGATGCCGGGCACCCGGCAGTGAAAAGAGGTGAAGCATGGCCAGACAACTTATCCTGAAAGTAGCAAGAGTCATCGACCGCTTCCTGAGCGCCCTGTTCGCCAACCTTCCCTGGGAGTACGGCAACGTGGTGCAGCCCGACCTGCGCGTGTTTCAGGCCCGGACCAGGGCCTCGCAAAGGATGCCGCGGCCGGGATATGCCACCGCGGACTTGCCCTATCGCCGCAGCAGGTCGGCCCGGCGCGACGACTACCTGGAAAGGCTATAGTCCGTCCGCTTCTTCCTGGATGCGCCGCCACGCCCCCGCGACGTGACGTTCCTCGGTGTGCGTCTGGCCGATGCACAGCCGCAGCGTGTACTTGCCATCCAGCTTGGTGTGCGTCAGGTAGAGGTCGCCGCTCTGGTTCAGACGCTGCAGCAGGGTCTCATTCGCCGCGTTGCCGCCGCGATAGCGGAAGCAGACAAGGTTGAGCGGGGCCGGGGCGGCCAGTTCAAAGCGGTCGTCGGCCTCAACCCAGCCCTTGAACGCCTGGGCCAGGGCCACGTGGCGGCGCACGTGGAAGCGCAGGCCCTCGACGCCGTAGTGACGGATGACGAACCACAGCTTGAGCGCCCGGAAACGCCGTCCTAGCTGGACGTGCCAGTCGCGGTAATCGAACACGGCCCCTGACTGCGTCGCCTGGTTGCGCAGGTACTCCGGCAGAATGCTCAGGGCCTGGATCAGCGCCGCCCGGTCCGCCACGTAGAAGCAGTCACAGTCGAAGTTGGTGAACATCCACTTGTGGGGATTGAAGGCGTAGCTGTCGGCGTCCTCCAACCCGGCGTGGGTGTAGCGAAACTCCGGGCAGAGGGCGGCCGTGCCCGACATGGCAGCGTCGACGTGCAGCCATAGGCCCTGCTCGCGGCAGAGGCGGCCAATGGCTGGGACCGGGTCGAGGGCGTTGGAGGAGGTGGTGCCAATGGTGGCGGACACGAAGAAAGGCGTCAGCCCGGCGGCGCGGTCGGCTGCGATCTGCCGGGCCAGGACATCGGGCCGCATGGCAAAAGCCTCGTCGACGGCGATCAGGCGCACGTTGTCGCTGCCAATGCCGGCGATCTTGGCGGCTTTTTCCACAGAAGAATGGGCCTGCGTGGAGGTGTAGGCGACCAGACTGCCATCGGCGCCGCGGGCGTTGCTGGCGTAGGCCGTCGCGCGCTCACGAGCCGCCAGCATGGCAGCGAGGACGGCGCTGGAAGCCGTATCCTGAATGACGCCGCCGCCGCTGGCCGTTGATCGGAACTTGGCCGGCAGGTCCAGCATGTCCGCCATCCAGTCGAGGACATGAGTCTCCAGCTCGGTACAGGCCGGGCTGGTGATCCAGAGCATGCCCTGCACGCCCAACCCTGCCGACACCAGCTCGCCCAGGATGGCCGGGAACGAAGCATTGGCCGGGAAGAAAGCGAAGAAGTTGGGCGATTGCCAGTGCGTAACGCCCGGCAGGACCACGCGGTCCAGGTCGGCCAGGATATCGGCCCATGCCTCCCCGGTCTGGGGTGGTTGGGCAGGCAGCATTCCCCGGATTTCTCCCGGCTCCACCTGCGCAAGCACCGGCAGTGACTCCACGCGTTCGTAGTAGTCGGCGATCCAATCGACGACCTCGCGGCCGAGACGCCGGAACTCGGCGGGAGTCATGTGATAGCTGGTATCCGGGGAGGGAATAGTCATGACGCCTCAAATCAGAAAGCGATGCCCAGGCTGCCCAGAATCACGACGATCAGCGGGGCGATGGCAACGGCCGGCAGGAGGTTGCCGACGCGAATGTGTTTGAGGTCGAGCAGGATCAGGCCGATGCCCATGACCAGGATGCCGCCAGCGGCGGTCATCTCGATCACCCAGGGCGTCTGCCGCGTCACTTCGCCCAGGAAGCCGCCCAGGCCAAGGGCGGCCAGGCTGATGCCACCCTGGTAGACCAAGAGAGGCAGGGCCGACAGAATCACGCCAGGGCCCAGGGCCGCGGCAAAAGCCAGGGAGGCGAACCCGTCCAACATCGACTTGACGGCCAACAGGTTGTAGTCGCCGGTGAGACCATTCTGGATAGAGCCCAGGATCGCCAGGGGGCCGACACAGAAGACCAGGCTGGCGGTCACAAACGCCTGCACGATGGTCCCTTGCTCCCCGCCGCCCAGGAAGCGGCGCGTGCGCTGCTCCAGCCGTTCGCCCACGGCCTGGAGGCCGTCCTCGATGCGCACCAGCTCGCCGATGATGCCGCCCAGCAGGACGCTGAACAGGGGGATGAGGACGTTCTTGGTCTCCAGGGCCATGCTCAGTCCCACGACAATGACCATGAGGCCCAGGCCGTTGAGCACCGTGGTGCGCACCTTCTCCGGCAGGCGGTGCCCCAGCAGAATGCCGATAGCGCTGCCGACAATGACGGCGATCACGTTGAGGAAAGTCCCGGTCATGACGATTTGCCTGCCGCCACCAGTTCATGCAGCTTTTTCTCCCGCTGGCGCTGCTCCAGCTTGACGAGGCTTTCGCCCACCAGCATGGCGTCGGCGCCCATCGTGCGCAGGCGCTGCACATCGACGGCGCCGCCGATCCCGCTTTCGCTGACCACCAGCACGCCCTCTGGAATCAGGGCCCGGAGCCGGCCTGTGGTCTCGAGGTCCACCGAGAAGTCGCGCAGGTCGCGATTGTTGATGCCCACCACCCGGGGATTCGCCTTGAGCGCCCGCTCCACCTCGGCTTCATCGTGCACCTCCACCAGCGCTTCCATGCCCAGCTCGCGGGCGTCTTCCAGCAGCCGGCGGTACTCATTGTCGCCGAGCACGGCCATGATCAACAGGATGGCGTCGGCCCCGGCCACCCGCGCTTCCAGCACCTGGTAGGGGTCGAACATGAAATCCTTGCGCAAAACAGGCAGGTTCAGATTCTGCTGCCGGAGGGCTTCCTTGATCTGCGTCAGATACTCCAGCTTGCCCTGGAAGTAGCGTTCGTCGGTCAGACAGGAAATTGCCGCCGCCCCGCCCCTGGCATAGGTCAGCGCCAACTGCACGGCGTCGAAGTCGCGGCACAGCAGCCCCTTGCTCGGAGAAGCGCGCTTCACCTCTGCCACCAGGCTGACGCCGGGCGCCGCCAAAGCCGCCGCGAAGTCCAGGCTGGGGGGCGCGAACTTGACCAGCGCCCGCAGGTTGGCCTCCGGCGCTTCGAGCTTACGGGCAGGCACCTCCTGCCGTTTCCAGCGCATGATGTCGTCCAGGATCAGACCCTGGGTGCGCAGCCGTTGGGATCGCTTCATTGAGGTGTCAGGGCGAGGGGGACGGGGGGCGAGTAAGAGACAAAGAAACGTTCGCGACAGCTTTCGACCTGCAACCTTGAACGTTCAACCTGCAATCGGGCAATCTTACCGCCGGATGGCGGGCAGGTACAGTTTGCGATCCAGGTTTGGAAGTGCCGTGACAGTGATCTTGCCGGCAAGGACCATGTTGTTGCCCTCATCCAGCTCGGTGACCGCCTGATCGGGGTCGAGCTGGACATAAACCGCCTTCAATCCGGATGCCGCCGGGGAACCGGCCAGGTTGAGGGTTCCTGACAGCTCCGCGTAGCCGCCTGCAGGCAAGTTAGGCAGCGGCAGGCTCCACAACTCGCGAGCGCCCGGTTGACCCGGCGGGGCATCCAGGACGCGCACACGCCCACCCTGGCTGGCCCAGTTGCCGCGATTCTCGACCTGCATGCTGAAGGGCGCCGTGCTGCCCGCCGATTCGCCAAAACCAACCAGCGCGGAACTGCTGGTCAGATCAGGCGCAACAGACAGGACCGTCGCCACCAGGTTGTCGGTGCGGTTGGGATCACCCAGTGCGTTGGCCGGGTCCAGGTTAAGATAGGCCAGGTGCGCGCCCGGCCCCAGCCGCTCGCTGGTGATCCAGGTCGAAGCCGTCACCGCCGTCGTGGGCGTGATCGGGAAGGAGAAGTCGAGGTGCGTGAGTTCGGGACCGTCGGGCGCATCCAGGTGGACGGCGGCGCTGCCTCCCTGGCTAACATAGAAGGGCCCGGTTTGCGAGAGGACGGCGCGCAGGAGGATGCCCCCGGGCGCATCCTCGTTGCCCGTCAGGGCGATGGCCAGGCCGCTGTGAACGGTGGCGCTGTTATTGTCCCGGTTGAGCTCCTGCAGCACATGATCAGGGTCAATGCGCACCGTGAAGAGGCGGTCGCCGCTGGCAGGATGCGTGATGGGGAACGCAAGCGTGGCCTGGCCTCCAGCCGGGAGGAGCGTGATCGTGCGGTCGCTGTGTTCGATCTCAACCGGCGGCTGTCCCTGCCTGCCCGTGTCCTGGAAGATGCTCAGCCGCACCACGATGTTCGCCATACCCCAGGCGCCGGAATTGTGCACCGTCGCCGCCAGCGTGAGAGCGTCACCCGGCTGCGACACCGCGGGCGTCACGAGCAGGTCGCCGGTGCTGATGCTCAGGTCGCTCTGCAGCGGTATCGCTGTCACATGCAGGTCGTTTTGCCCCGGCTGCGGGACGTTGGGCACGGTGACGCCGCCCACCGTCTGGGTCACCCAGGCGGTGTCTGCCAACTGGTAGGCAACCACCAGCGAGTCGACGGTAGTGGCGTCGAAACGACTGGGAGCCAGCACCGCCGTCATGTTCTGCACCACCGGCTGGCTGTCTCCCGCAGCGGCCGGAGGCGTCACCGTACGGGCGCTGCTCCAGACAGCGTGCGAGGCATCGTAAAGGGCGTAGCCGATGCGGGTGTCAGCAGCGGCAACCTCCTGCCACACCAACGCCAGGTTGCCCTTGTCATCACGCACAAGCTGGAGGTTGGTCCCGGCCACGGCTTCGGGCAGCGACACATCCACCGGCGCCTCCGCCCACCCCCCTTGCACAAACTTGAGGTCGGCGCCCTGCCGCCAGACGAGCTCCGGCTTGCCCGCAGCATCCAGCGCCAGCAGAGGCGTCGCATCATCCAGGCCGTTGTTCGTCAGGCGCTGCGGCGCCGTCCAGGCATGGCCCTGCCACTGCGTATAGTAGAGTTCTCGGTCTGTTGTCGTGCCCCAGTCGCCATCGCCGTCAAGACCATAGACCAGGGCGGCGGAGGTTCCATCGGCGGCCAGGCTGAAGTCTTGCAGTCCGGCCAGGTTGGCGACGACAGGCGCCGCCGGCGTCCAGGTGTGGCTGGCGAGATCAAGATGGGAAAACTGCAAGCTGTCGGGATGGCCTGCATCGCCGAAGAGCTGGTTGGCGGAATTGTGGACCCAAACGGCCAGGGCGCCGCCTGCCATCGCCGCCACCTGGGGCCGGGCATTGAGCGAGCCGCCGGTGCTCAACTGGACGGGCGGCGCCCACGGATCACTGCCGGAGAAGTTGCGCCAGGAGGCCGCCACCTGCACATGGCTGAGGTAGCCAGGCGGGTCCGTGTCGAAATCAGGGGGCGCGGCTGCATCGAAGCGCTGCCAAACGGCGACGCCATTCACTGCGTCGACGATGGCGACCTGCGGCGCCAGGTCGGCGCGGTCGTCGTGGGTGGCCAACGCCCACGGCTGCCAGTCTCCCGTGCAGCCGCCGCAGGTGCTCGTGAACGCCAGGTCCTGGCCTGCCAGGAGGGGCTTGCCCGGCTGGTCGTGCGCCCAGGCCAGCAGCCGGAACGCAGAGCTTGCCGCCAGGGAGGGCTTCGCCTGGGGGAATACGTTTTCGACCAGCTTCAGATCCTGGGTGGGCGTCGCGGTCGCCGCCACAGTGCCCGCCCCTGACGATGATGGCGAAGCCGAAGGCAGTGTTTCCCGGGCCGTCCAACGAGCATAAGGAGAATGGTCCAGGTAGCTGCGGTCAAGGGGAAGCCAATGGGTGCTGCCGCTGCCCACCGCTCCAGCCGCGCCAGAACTGCTGGCGGCGAAGCTGCCGCAGGCCGCGTCCGCGGAGCCAAAGGCAGGAGGCGGCACCGTGAACTGCCAGGCGGTGCCCACGCACGTACTGTAGGTGAAAAGCGCCGCCCGCGCCCAGGCGCCAAAACTGGCCGCGGCCTGCTGGAAATAGGGCGCAGGCACGTGACCGGTCACCGTGGCGCGGCCGCCCAGGCCCACATCGATCGCAACCCAGTTCTTGACAGGCGCGAACGAAAAGGCCTCGCGAAACTCGGGACCGGCCTTCCAGTCGCGTGATTCCAGCGCCAGTCGATCTCCCACATTCTTGAAGGCAAAGGGAATGTTGAGATCGACAAAGAGAGGCAGGCGCACTGTGGTGGCATCAAGAAGAGCCTGAGCGCCGCCAGGCCACACCGAGCTCAACAAGCCGATCGCACCGCGCAGCGGAGGAATCAGCCGCAGAATCGGTTCGAGTCCCTGCAGCGTTCCGGTTGTCTTGATGTCCAGGCGGCCATTGCGGACGTCGGTGCCAGTTGGAACCAGCGTCACCTGGCCCGTCACCCGGCCTTCCCCGCCCGTCAGGCCATTGAGGGCCTCGAACCCGGCCTGGTTGTAGCCGTTGAGGCTGCCTTCACCTGTCGAAAGGACCTCGGCCTGCGAAGGAACGTTGACCTGGATCAGACCGATCGCTTTGCCACCGAAGAAGGGCACCCCGTCCGGCACCGTGGCCCGCGCCTCAAAGGGGGGCTGCGGCACGTTCTGCTGCCAGCGGTAGTGGACCGCCCCGGCGCTCTTGGTCGCGGAGATGCCGGAGGGCGGTCCTGCCCACGCGGGCGGCGGCGTTACGTGGATCGTGGCCGTTTCCGGGCGCGAAGAAAAGCCGAGCGCCGTGGTCGCCTGGGCGTTCAGGTAGGTAGCGCCGCCGGGCAGAGCGTCGACGCGAACGTCGTTGGCGAAGTCCGTCGCCAGAGTGTTGCCACTGAGCGGGTCGCGCCGTGTCTGCGTCCCCAGCAGCCACGTGAGATACCCTCCATCCAGGGCATTCCAGGTGACGGTGGCATCGTAGCGGTTCGTGACCGGCACCTGCTGGTAGAAGACGCCGCGCTCAGACAGCTCCGCATCCAGGCTCAGGTCGGGCCGCTCGCCTTCGCCAACCAGGTAGCCCTGGCGCCGGATGCTGATGCCGCCGGCGCTGAGATCAGGGGCCGCCAGCCGGGCAAGGGGCGGGCGATTCTGGCCCGGCGTCTGGATCAGATACTCAATATTGGTCAGGTAGGGATTTCCCGGCGGCGTGGGCCAGGTGATGACATGGGTGAAGCAGAAGGGATCGGTGATCAGAGGCGGCACAATGGCGCAGGCATCGTCCTGGTACTGGGCCCGCTGGACATAAGTCGCCTGGGTCAGCTTGAGTGCGGGTTGGCCATTGGCCGCCGTATAGCGCACGCCTTCCACTTGGGCGATGGCGACCGGCTGCAAAACCCTCTGGCTCGTGGCGATCAAGCCGAGGCAGTAGCCGTCAAGTGTGTGCGTGAAATCGAGCAGGGTGACCTTGACCGTCCCGTGCACGGCCCTGGTGTCATCGACGGTCAAGTCGTAGTCGAACTGCGAACGGGTGATGTAGCCGTCCGTATCACAGAAGGCCGGATAGAGGGTATCCTGCCGCTGGATCGTCCCACGCCAGCGTTCGACGATGGCGGCGGGATCACCCGTCTTCCCCGTTTCAGCGCCGGAGGCCCCCGACGCGGGGACCGGCAGCGCCCACATCACGGCGAACAGGACACCCACAAGGAGGACGGAAGCGACAGCCCGATGGCGAACAGCGGTGCGGACGATGGCAAGGCGCGGTTTCATAGCAGCAGATCATAAGGTGTATGCAGTTGAGAGCTCCCCCAAAGACAAACCTCCAGGCAGCACTCACTATACGACCTAAACCCCGCGGCGGAAGTAGTGCGCGTACCAGATTGCCTTCAGATGAATCGCTGCGACCTCGCCACCAATGCTTCCAGCTTTCCCAGGGCTGCCCCCGAGTCGATGCTTCGCCCCGCTCGTTCCAGCGCTGTCCCCCAATCCATGTCCTCCACGGCCAGGGCGGCGGCAGCGTTGAGCACGACGACTTCACGCTTCGGCCCCTGCTCCTGGCCGGCCAGAATGGCGCGCAGGGTGGCTGCATTCTCCTCGGGTGTTCCCCCCCTCAGGTCCGCCAGACGACTGCGGCGCAGCCCCAGGTCCATGGGGTCGAGGGTGAAGGAATTCACCTGACCATTTGCCAGCCGGCTGACGCGGTTGACGCCGGTGGTGCTCAGCTCGTCAAGGCCATCCGCCCCGTGAAAGACCAGCGCGGCGCGGCTGCCCAGGCGGCCGAGCACCTCGGCCAGCGGTTCGGTCAGGGCAGGGTTGAACACGCCGATAATTTGGTGGGTGGCGCTGGCGGGATTGGTCAACGGCCCCAACACATTGAAGATCGTCCGCACTCCCAATTCACGGCGCACGCCCCCTGCGTGTTTCATCGCAGGATGGTGGTTGATGGCATAGAGGAAACCAATCCCCACCTCGTCAATGCAGCGTCCGACCTGCTCCGGGGTCAGGTCCAGGTTGACGCCGAGCGCCTTGAGCACATCGGCGCTGCCGGCCTTCGACGTGATCGAACGATTGCCGTGCTTGGCGACGGGCACGCCGCACCCCGCTACCACGAAAGCCGCCGTCGTGGAGATATTGAACGTGCCGCTGTGATCGCCGCCTGTGCCGCAGGTGTCGACAAGATGCCAACTGTGCTGGTGGTGGACCGCCACGGCGTGTTCGCGCATGGCGCGGGCGCTGCCGGCGATCTCGGCCGTGGTTTCGCCCTTGGCTGCCAACCCGACCAGGTACCCGCCAACCTGGGCAAGCGTGGCGTTCCCGGACATCACCTCGGACATGATCTCGTAGGCTTCCTCTTCGGTCAGGTCCTGGTGCTTGATGACGTGCGCAATGGCTTGTTGGATGTTCATGGCTTGGATGGGATGAGGGTGGGCGGGAAGAGGGGGTACGTAATGCGTGATGCGTGATGCGTAATGCGTAATGCGTAATGCGTAATGCGTAAGAGAATCATATCGCGCAGTACGCAGTGCGAATCACGGAGTACGCAGTACGAAGTACGCATTACGCATAGGCTCTTCCCACACGCAAAAAATTGCCCAATAACGTCATCCCCCCCTCCGTCAGGATGCTTTCCGGGTGGAATTGCACGCCATAGGTAGGAAAGTGACGATGCTTCATGCCCATGACCTCACCTTCGGCGGTGAAGGCCGTCAGCACAAAGCCGGCGGGCAGGGGCTCCTGGACGATGAGCGAGTGGTAACGGGTGGCCTGGAAGGGACTGGGGACACCTGCGAACAGCTCGTCTCCGGTGTGATAGACGGGGCTGACCTTGCCATGCATGAGACGCGGGGCACGGCTCACCACACCGCCAAAGACATGCCCCAGGCACTGGTGACCCAGGCAAACGCCCAGGATGGGCGTGGTCTGGTAGAAGGCGCGGATGGCGTCGTTGCTGACGCCGCTGTCCTGCTCCGGTGTCCCCGGTCCTGGCGAGATGACGATGTGCGTCGGGGCCTGCGCCTGCAGCTCGGCCACGGTGACCTCGTCGTTGCGCCAGACGCGCAGCTCCGCGCCCAGCTCTCCCAGGAACTGCACCAGGTTGTAAGTAAAGGAATCGTAGTTATCGATGACGGCAATCATGGTGACCTCACGAATTACGCATCACGACTAGAGCTTCGCCTCGACAGGCATCGCCGCGTCGTGCTTCTCCAGCCGCTTCTGCCGCTTTTCGACGCGGCGGCCGATGCGGTTCCATACACCCGTCAGGCCCATGGCCTTCTTGGCCGCCATCAGCGTCTCACGCGCCTCCTGCTGGGTGCGCAGCGTGCCGCGGTAGATGACCTCGTCGACATAACCGGCGTCGGCTTCGTAGTGCGCCCGCCGTTCCCGGATGGGGTCGAGGAAGTCATTGAGCGCCTTTGTCAGCTTCTCCTTGACCTCGACATCGCCCACCTTGCCTGCGCGGTAGCGTTCCTTGAGGTCCTCGATCTCGGCCTTATTCGGGTTGAAGGCATCGTGGTAGACGAACACAGGATTGCCTTCGATCGTGCCGGGAATGTCGGCGCTGATCCGGTTGGGATCGGTGAACATGCTGAAGACCTTCTTGTGCACCGACCTGGCATCATCGCTGAGCATGATGGCGTTGCCCAGGCTCTTGCTCATCTTCGCCTGCCCGTCGGTGCCAACCAACGTACCGATCTCAGGCACCAGCGCGTCGGGGACGGGGAAGACCTCGCCATACATGTAGTTGAAGCGCCGGGCGATCTCGCGGGTGATCTCGACATGGGCCAGGTTATCCTTGCCGACCGGAACCAGGTGGGCGCGCGGCATCAGGATGTCGGCAGCCTGGAGGATCGGATAGCCCAGGAGGCCATACGGCATCTCTTCCTTGTCAGCGGCGCGGGCCATGTCCTTCAGGCTGGGCAGGCGTTCCAGCCGCGGCACGGTGACCAGGTTCTGGAACAGGGTGTTCAGCTCATACACCTCATGCACGGCCGACTGCAGGTAGATGGTGACCAGATCGGGGTCGATGCCGCACGCCAGGTAGTCCAGGACCATCTGGCGTGCGTTCTCATCGATCGCCTCGATATCGGCCTTGTCATTCTTGGTCGTGAGCATGTGCAGATCGGCGATGATGAGGAAAGTCTCGTATTCGTGCTGCAGCTCGGCGCGGGCCTTCAGCGAGCCCACATAGTGGCCAAGGTGCATGCGACCGGTCGGGCGGTCGCCGGTGAGGATGCGTTTGCGGGTTGTCATGGTCTTCCGTTCTCGACGTTCTACAGGAGTCCCTGCTCCGCTCGCTCCACTGCGACGGCGAGGGCACGGGCCTTGTTTTGGGTTTCCTGATACTCGGCGATGGGGTCGCTGTCGGCGACAATACCGGCGCCTGCCTGCACGTAGCAGGTATCGCCTTTCATCACGATGGTGCGGATGGTGATGCAGGTGTCCATGTTGCCGTCATAGCCAATCCAGCCCACCGCCCCGGCGTAAGGGCCGCGGCGGCTGGCTTCCAGCTCCTCGACGATCTCCATCGCCCGCACCTTGGGTGCGCCGCTGACGGTGCCGGCGGGGAAGGTTGCCTGCAGCAGGGCGAAGGCGTCCATGTCCTCGTTGAGTTCGCCCACCACGTCGCTGACGATGTGCATGACGTGGCTGAAACGCTCCACTGCCATCATCACGGGCACACGCACGGAACCGAACTTGCAGACCCGGCCCAGGTCGTTGCGGCCGAGATCCACCAGCATGATGTGCTCGGCCCGTTCCTTCGGATCTTCCAGCAGCTCGGCTGCCAGGCGGGCGTCCTCCTCGGCCGTGGCCCCGCGCGGGCGTGTGCCGGCGATGGGGTGAAGCTGGGCATGGCGACCTTCCAGCCGCACGTGCATTTCCGGGCTGGCGCCGATCAGGTGGAGGTCTCCAGGCAGGTCAAGGAAGAACATGTAAGGGCTGGGGTTGGTCATACGCAGGGCACGGTAGATGGCGAACGGATCGGCCTTGGTGCGGCGGCTCAACCGCTGGCTGAGCACCACCTGGAAGATGTCGCCGGCAGCGATGTACTCCTTGGCCCGGCGCACCATTCGCTCGAATTCCATGGGACTGTGCGTCGAGCCCCAGCCGGCCTTGCTGCTCACATCAGGCAGCAGAGGCGGCACCAGCGGCTGCGCCAGCTTGACGGCGATCGCCTCGATGCGGGCCACAGCGTCGGCATAGGCGGCGGTGAGATCGCCTTCCAGACGGGCGTTCGCCAGGATCAGCAGCCGGTGCTTGACATGGTCAAAGACCACCAGGTTGTCGGCCAGAACGAAGACCGCGTCGGGCAGCTCCAGATCGTCGGCCGCCGTGGCGGGCAAATGCTCGAAGTGGCGGACGATGTCGTAGCTCCAGAACCCTACGGCCCCGCCGCAAAACGCAGGCAGATCAGGCAGGCCGATGGGCTTGCGCTGGTGCAGCAGGCGGGACAGCTCGGCCAGCGGCGCCTCCCGCTCCACCTGCTCCAGGACGGCGCCGCCGGCGCCGCCCGTCGTCACCTGGTTGCCGCGGATCGTCAGGCTGATGGGCGGGTCGATGCCGATGAACGAGTAGCGTCCCAACTGCTCGCCCTTTTCGACCGACTCCAGGAGAAAAGAGGACTTTCCGGCCTGGCGCAGCTTCAAATAGACCGAGACCGGTGTTTCCAGGTCGGCGGGCAGGATGCGGTAGATGGGGATAAGGTTGCCTTCAGGAGCCAGCTTGCGGACTTCGTCGAGGGTTGGTAGGTACATGGCCGGAATGAGGGTTGAACGTTGAGTGTCAGAGGTTGAAGGTGGGGGCTGTAGGGGCAGGTACAGGGAGCTGCCCCCGGGAAACAAAAATCCCCCACGCCATAACGGCGTGAGGGACGAATGAAGCATCCGCGGTGCCACCCTCGTTAGATCGATGCCAGGGGATCGATCTCACTTTATGTCACAGGTACGGCCATCAGGGCCAAGCCCTTCGTGCGATACCCTGCGCCCTGATAACGGTAGCGCTTCCGGGGCGGCCTACACAACGTCCAGCGTTTTCGGCGCCCGGCTCACCGGTCCATTCACTGCCTGCGCTGATGCCAACTTCACAGCTACCGTTGGCTCTCTGAAATCCCGCTCTGGCGGTTACTCGTCCGGATCACAGCCTTTAGTGAGGGTCTGTAGTTATGGGCGGGAGGATAGCATGAGGGTGTGCGGCTGTCAAATCGGGTTGCGAGGGGTCCTGGACCCCCTCCAGAACAGAGTGGGGGCCTAAAGACCGGAGCCGATGGTCATGCCGACCACGGCGATGATCAGAAAGGCCAGCCCGCGCGTGGCAGCACGTTCGAAGCGCGTGCGCAGCGCCTGCATCTCGGCGATCTGCTCCGGTTGGGGTGGTCCACCCGCCTGCGCCATCTGTGCGCCCAGCTTGCCCACCTTGTCGGCGGTAGGGCCGGTGACGAAGAGCCCTTCCAGGAAGGCCGCCAGGCCAAACAGCGCGCCCACCGTCAGGAAGAGGCCGTAGACAGAGGTGATATAGCCCAGGCTGAAGCGGGAGTAGTACCAGTAGAGGATGAGACCCGCCAGCACTGTCACCAACGGCACGATCTGCATCGTCCTGATCAACGGGCCGCTGGTCAGCTTCTGCATCACCGTGCCGCCGGCAGGGCCTGATGCCTTGACGGCCGGACTGAGAAAGACCACGTTGAAAAAGGCGCCTCCGGCCCAGATGACGGCAGCAAGGACATGAATGGCACGTACAAGGGTAATCAGAAGGGGCATAACGACTTTCCTCCGGCAAATGAGCGTGTGGTGTGGTGTGATAGCTATGGAATTGTGGGGCCCCTATTGCCCGCAGGCGGGAGTATACCAGGAAGCGCTGTGGGCGCAAGCCGTCCTTTGGGGGCCTTACCCCACGTGCCGGAACGGGTATCGGAGGTCGGCAATCACCGGACCGGCGACGTCGATCTCATCCAGGCGATTGGTGCCCAGTCCGGCCGCGCGGGCAAGGTTCAGGTGGTTGGCGCCCCGACGGAAAGGAACCTGCGGATAGTCGCTGGTGGGATCGAAACCCTGCAGCGCTGTGGCTACGGCGTCGGTAGCCAGGGCTTGCTTCCCGGCCACCAGCAGGCCCGGAGCGATGGCGCCACACCCCTTGATCCAGGGTCCCTCGGCGCCGTCCATCGTCTTGATGCCGTCCACGAGGGCAAGATGAATGGGACGGGCCCGATTGAGGTCCACAATGACGCGCGGCAGGAGTGCACGGCTGCCGCTTTCCTGCACGTGGAAGGCCGAACGAGCAATGTCCGCAGGGTGGACGGCGTACGACTTGGCTGGCACCAGTCCAACGAGATTCTTCATGGCATGCGTCACCCCAGCCGTGCTGTGGCATTTCATCTTGGCCACCGACACAAAGACGTCTGCTTCCGCCAGGATGCGGTTGCCGACAAACTCCTCGTAGGCCATCCAATTCGGGCCAACGGGCAGCATGCCGAAGTCAGGGTAGGGACCGGGAGCATTGAGGTCGATGAGCCTGGCATTGAGCGGGCGCGCGATATCCTCATAGCCCCAGTCGGTGTAGGAATTCCACTGATAGACCGCTTCGACAATGCTCAGCGCCGCCGCGCCCGCGTCCACCAGCAGCTCGCAGAGGGCGCGCACCACCTCGGGATGCGTCACGTAACTCTCCACAGGCGCCACCCCGGCCAAGGGCTGAACGCCGACGCCGCCCGTGAGGTTCACCTTCAGCGCCACCCTGGCGCCGGGACGGACCACATCCTCGATGCCGCCCAGCCCCTCCAGCAGGGCCTGGACCTGGCGCCGCACGAGGGCGCGGTCATAGCTGGCCGCCTGGGCAACCGCCACGGTGGGCCGCCCGCCGGCAGGCAGCAATGGGGGAACCGCAGGGACAGCAGGCGCTGGACGCGCCTGGAAACACCCGGCTGCCACCAGGCCGGTCGTAACCACACCCATGGCGCGCAAGAACTGCCGGCGGGTGATGGAAGGGGAATCGTGGTCAGGATGTGAGCCAGACATAGGCGAATTTGAGCACTGTTCTTGTGGGAAAACCACGGCCATGACAGGTAGATTTCATGTCGATTTCATCTTATCATTGTAGGCTGCACCCCTAGAAGGAGGACTGCATGCGTGTGCTAATCGTCGAGGATGAACGTAAGATTTCCCACTATGTCAAGCGCGGGCTGGAGGAGCAGGGGTATGCCGTCGATGCGGTGTACACCGGCCGCGACGCGCTTGATTGGGCCGAGGCTGCGCCGTACGACCTGATCCTCCTGGACATCCTGTTGCCAGAGTTGGATGGGCTGAGCGTTTGCCGTGAGCTGCGGCGGCGCGGGCTGCGGACGCCCATCCTCATGCTTACCGCGCGCGATGCGGTGGATGACCGCGTGGTCGGCCTGGACGCCGGCGCGGACGACTACCTGGTCAAGCCATTTGCGCTGAAAGAGCTGCTCGCCCGGCTGCGCGCCCTGACACGCCGGGCGACAGACGTCGCGAAGTCGCCCGTGCTCCAGGTGGCCGACCTGCGCCTGGACACCCTCACCCATCGAGTGAAGCGGGGCAACAAGACGATTGAGCTGACCGCTAAAGAATACGCGGTACTGGAATGTCTCCTGCGCGAGCCGGAGCGCGTGCTCACGCGCACCATGATCGCTGAGCACGTCTGGAACTACGATGTGTTCAATCAGTCGAACGTGGTGGACGTGTATATCCGCAACCTGCGCCGCAAGATCGACGATGGCCACGAGCTCAAGCTGATCCACACTGTACGCGGCACCGGCTACCGTCTGTCCGCTACGGAAGAGGCCGAGCCATGACTTTGCGTGTGCGTTTTGCCTTGTGGGTGGCAGTGCTCCTCCTGGTAGCGTTGGCAGCCTTCGGCGTGTTCGTCTACTTCAGTCTGGCGCAAGGGCTGGCCAACTCGCTAGATGACTCTTTGCGCCTGAGCGCCTCGCAGGCGATCGCCGCGGTCAACATCGAGAACGGCCAGATCAATCTCTCGGACAGCCTACCCGAAAGCGGTAGCGTCGCTGAAGAACTGCGGGCTCGCGGGCTCACCATTCGGATTCTCGACACGCGTGGACAGATCCTGCAGGCGTTCGGTCCGTATCGCGATCTGCCTCTCGACCCGGCCAGCCTAGCTGCAGCCTTGCGCCAGGACGCCACCCTCACCACGCTGACCGATCCTCACGAAAACGACCCGATTCGCACCTACACTGCCGCCATCGTCGAGAACGGGCAGGTCATCGGTGTACTGCAAGTCCTTGAGAGCCTGGGCGGCGTGCAGGAAGCGCTGGACCGTCTGCTGAAGGCTCTGTTGGTCGGCGACCCGCTGCTGGCGCTGGCGGCCGCGTTCGGAGGCTATCTCCTCGTCCGGCGCGCGCTGGCACCAATTGACCAGATCACCCGCACGGCGCACCGCATCTCGGCCGAAGATTTGTCGCGCCGCCTCAATCTGCCGGCCACCAACGATGAAGTGGGCCGGCTGGCGGCTACTTTTGATGACATGCTGGCCCGTCTCGATGAGGCGTTTCGCCGCGAGCGTCAGTTCACGGCTGACGCCTCGCACGAGCTGCGCACGCCGCTGGCGGCCATGCAGGCCATCCTCAGCGTGACCCGCGCTCAGCTGCGCTCGCCGGAAGACTATGAGCTGGCCCTGGCGGATCTGGCCGACGAGACCGACCGGCTGCGCGGTCTGACAGAGGATCTGCTCCGGCTGGCGCGCGGGGAGACGCAGCCCAGCGGCGCCCGTGAGAAGATCGACTTATCTACCTTGCTGGGCGATGTCACCGATTCGCTGCGGCCGTTGGTCGAGGGCAAGGGGCTGGCGCTGACCTGCGACGTCCCGGCCGGCCTGGCGCTGATCGGTGACAGCGATGCCCTGATCCGCCTTTTCGTCAACCTGCTGGACAATGCCGTGAAATACACCGAGCGCGGCGGCATCACTGTCGCCGGCCGCGCGCACGCCGACGGATTGCGCGTCACTGTGGCCGATACCGGTATCGGTATTCCGGCCGAGCACCTGCCGCACGTGTTCGACCGCTTCTACCGGGTGGACAAAGGGCGTGCGGAGCGTGGGACGGGCCTGGGGTTGGCCATCGCGTGGCAGATCACGCAGGCGCACGGCGGCGCGCTGACGGTGGACAGCACGCCCGGCGTAGGAACAACGTTTACCGTCTTCCTGCCGAAATGAAGAAACTCGCGGTTTGGCTTCATGGACGCTTCATCTCCCTTTGCTATGCTGTGAGCATCAGGACGGCAAGCGGCCCTCCTGAGTCACAACTCAAGGAGATGACAACATGAAGATCAAACGTACACTGTCCCTGGCGGCCGTGGGCCTGCTGCTGGTCGGCGCGACCGCAGCCACCACGGTGCGCTCATTCGCTCAGACCGCGCAACCTCCGGCGCAAAG
The DNA here is from genome assembly GCA_029782215.1 of Chloroflexota bacterium. GTDB lineage: Bacteria > Chloroflexota > Anaerolineae > J102 > J102 > SSF26. The sequence goes on along the minus strand of JAKOVD010000132.1, from coordinate 28,976 downwards.
CCAAGCAGTCACCGCACCGGACAACGAACAGGTCGCAGGCCCCGATACCGACACGCTGGATGAACAGGTGGGCGATCAGAACGCCCCGGACACTGGTGCGGAGCAGGCCGAGGAAAAGCAGGGCGCCGACACCGACCAGGTCGAGGAACAGGTCGGCGACCAGAACGCCGCGGACGGCGCCGCGGAAGCGCCGGAAGCCGCTGACGGGCAAGACGCCGCCCCAGTGGGCACGCCGAGCATCACCGCCGACCAGGCCAAAGCCGCGGCCGAGGCGCACCTCAACGCCGGCGCAGCCACGCAGGTCCAACTGGACGACGAGAACGGCAAGTTGGTCTACAGCGTCGAGATCGGGGCGTCTGACGTGAAGGTGGACGCCATGACCGGCGCGGTGCTGGGCGTGGACAGCGGCCAGGATTAACCGCAGCACTTTCTCGGCATGAGAGCGCCCCCCCGGAGATACTCCGGGGGTGGCGTTTTTGTGTATCGGGCACAGGCGAAACGCGGTCGGGCTGATTTCATCCAGGCTTCATGTTCCGGCCCTACGCTGTTTCGGCAACTTGATAATGGTTGTGAGGTGAAGATTGAACCATATGCAGGCTTCAGATAAGTCAGCGCCATCGTTGGGCCTGGCACTGCGTTGGCTCGCTGGATTGGTTGTGGTGTTGGCGCTCGGCGCCAGCTTCACGGAACTGGCAGAGGATGTCTGGTTCCGCGAGGGCTTCGTCTGGGACGCGCCGCTGATCCTGGCGCTGCACCAGCTCAGCCAGCCGTGGCTGGACACCGCCATGCGGATCATCACGCAAACTGGCGAAGGCGGCGCCATCGCGCTGGCGTTGGTGTTGGGAGGCTGGTTTCTCTGGCGGCGCCGGCGGCTCGACGCGGCGACCGTCGTCATCAGCTTCGTTGGCGCCGCGGCGATTAACACCGTGCTGAAGCTCCTGCTGGCGCGCCCGCGGCCGGCCCTCTTCCCGCCCCTGGTGGCGGAGAGCGGCTTCAGCTTTCCCAGCGGACATGTGACGGCCGCCGTCGCCGTGTACGGCTTGCTGGCCGTTTTCTTGTGGTGGCAGCGCCACCGGGCCTGGGCGATCGCATCCGGCGCCTGGGTTCTGGTGGTGGCCGTGAGCCGCATTTACCTGGGCGTCCACTATCCGAGCGACACGCTGGGGTCGTTAACCTTTGCGACGCTCTGGCTGCTGATGGTCTTCGCCGTCCGCGCCTGGTACGCGCGCCGCGGCGAGCAGGCTTCAGGCGCAGCTGCCGGGCGCAAGGGCCCACCGCGGGGCGAGTTGGAGCCGCGGATGAGGGATTCATCATCCTGATTTCATCCAGGCTTCATGCGAGCCTGCTAACGTAGGACAAGTCAGGTGGGCCACCCGCCCGCCATCTCACTCACCAGGAGCTAACCGTATGTTTTCTCGTATCCGTAACCTGACCTTTGGCGCGCTGATCCTCGGCCTGGCGCTGTACGCCTGCGGCGGACAGCCCGCCGCCTCAACAGCGCACAATGCGGCGTCCGCCGCCAAGAGCGCGGCGCCGACCGCCCTCCCGTCTGTGAATAACGGCGAAGCGGGGGGCGAGGGTGGTGTCGAAGCCGCGCTCGTCACCTACGCCGACGCAGCGCAGGGCTTTGCCATCGGCCATCCCGGGCCGTGGACGCAGGACAAGGCCGTGACGAAGGGCGTAAAGCTCGTAGGTGGTGACGACAGCATGACCCTGGAATTCGTGACGCCAGCCGCGGGAACGAGCGCGTTGGATTACGCCACGGCGGATGTGACTGCCGTGAGCGCCGCGTTCCCCGGCTTCAAGCAGCTCAGCCTGGCGCCTTCTACTGAGGTCAAGAAAGCGATCATCCTCGGATTCACGGCGAACGGCGTCTCAGCGGTGACCGGCAAAGCTTTCACCGCGCATGATGAACGCTACTACATGCCGCTGGCCGATGGGCGCATCGCGGTCCTGACGGTCGCAGGCCCGGAAAATCACTACGACCGCGAGGGCGTGCGCGATATCGCGTTGACCTTCAAGAGCACGAAGTAAGGCCGCCATGGACGCACTGCTGTTGCAAGACCTGTACAAAATCTACAAAGAAGGCGACATCGAAACGGTCGCGCTGCGCGGCGCCGGGCTGTACCTGCAGCCGGGCGAGTTCGTCGCCATCACGGGGCGCTCGGGTGCAGGCAAGACCACCCTGTTGAATCTGGTCGGCGGGCTGGCCGTGCCGAGCGCCGGCCGTGTCGTGGTGGGGGGCACGGACATCGCCCGGCTGAACGAGCGCGACCGCGCCGCGTTTCGCCGCCAGAGCATCGGCATCGTCTTTCAGGATGCGAACCTGATCCCGTTTCTGTCTGCGCTGGAAAACGCGACGTTGCCCATGCAAGCGGCGGGCCGCCCGCGCGCTGCCGCCCGCGCCCGCGAGCTGCTGGCTGAAGTCGGCCTGGCGGAGCGCAGCGGCCACAAGCCCGGCATGCTGTCCGGCGGCGAGCGCCAGCGGGTCGCTATCGCGGTGGCCCTGGCCAATGAGCCATCCCTGCTGCTGGCCGATGAGCTGACCGGAGAGTTGGACTCGGCGACGGCCGATCACGTCATGGCGCTGCTGGCCGGCCTGAACGCCAGCCGCCACCTTACTCTGCTGGTCGTGACGCACAACAAGGAGGTCGCCGCCCGCGCCGGAAGGCAGGTCCGGATCGCCGACGGCCAACTGTTTGATGATGGAGACGCCACAGGGGCGCGTCTCCCAGTGAATGAGGCTGAGCATGTCTGATTTCGTGCTGCAAACGACGGCTGTGAGCCGTGAATACCGCGTGGGTCGCACGACGATCCAGGCGCTGGACGGCATCGACCTGGCCATCGCCCAAGGGGAATTTGTGGCGATTATGGGGCCGAGTGGCTGCGGCAAGTCTACCCTGCTGAACCTGCTCGGCGGCCTCGACCGGCCGACGGCCGGCCGCGTGCTCCTGAACGGCCACGACCTCGCCGGCTACAACGAGGAACAACTGGCCGCGCTGCGCCGGGCGCAGATGGGTTTCATCTTTCAGCGCCACGACCTGTTTCCCGTGCTGACCGCGGCCGAAAACGTGGAGTTCCCGCTGCTGTTGGGCGACGTGCCCCCGAACGAACGCCGCGCGCGCGGCGCCGCGCTGCTCGCGCTCGTCGGCCTGACCGACAAGGCCGCGCATCTCCCCGACGAGCTGTCGGGCGGGCAGCAGCAGCGGGTGGGCATCGCGCGCGCCCTGGCCAACGGCCCGGCACTGCTGCTGGCCGACGAACCGACCGGCAACCTGGACAGCGCCACGGCGGCCGATGTGATCGCCGCCCTCATCAGCCTCGCCCGCAGCCAGAAGCTGACGCTAGTCATGGTAACGCACGATCCCGAGGTCGCCAGCCACGCGGACCGCATCCTGCGCCTGCGCGACGGCCGGTTGGCCGGCGGAAATGGAGGTCTGAAATGATCTTGAGCTATGCCTGGCGGTCGGTGACGCGCAACCCGCGGCGCACCGCCACCTATCTTTTCGGCCTGGCGCTGGCCGTGGGCCTGTTCGCCGGCATCCTATTCTTTGTGGACGCCACCGCGCGGCAGATGACCGCGACCGCGTTGACCCCGGTACAGTTGGACATCGTGGCACATGCCACGCAACCCGATGTGGACACCGGCGCCACGCTGAGCGCCATCACCGCACAGCGCGGGATCGCGGCGGCTGAGCCGGTCACGGCTGCGGACTTTGCCTCGGCGCAAAAGGTCGGGGCAACGCAGGCCTCGCCCGCGGGCCGGCTGTTCGCCATCACCCCGGCCTATTTCCAGACCTTCGACCTGCTGCAGATCAGCGCAGGCCAATTCGATCCCGCCGGCGCGCTGATAAGCGAAGCCATGGCGGTTGCCCAGAACTTGAAGGTGGGCGATACGCTGCAATTGACGTTCACCGGCCTGAGCCAGCCCGTCACCCTGCCGATCACCGGCATCGTCAACATGGGCAATGCCGACGCGCTGTTCGCCACCGCGACCGAGGCCGAGAACGCCATCGTTTCCGACGTCGTCTTCGTGGCGGACGACTGGTTCCAGGCCAATCTGCAGGCGCCGTTGGCAGCGCTGGCTGCCAACCCGCCCGCCACGCTGGCGCCTGGCACGATCGTGCTCGATCCGCAAATTCACATCAAGGTGGACCGGACTCAGCTGCCCGCCGATCCCACGCTGGCGGCCCAACACACCGCGGCGCTGCGCCGCAGCGTCGAACGGCAGTTCCCGGGCCAACTGAAAGCTGTGGATAACCTCTCCGGCGCATTCAAAACCGCACAGGCGGATGTGCTCTCGGCCAAGATCCTGTTCATCTTCCTGGGCTTGCCCGGCGTGGCGTTGGCGGCATACCTTTCCAAGTTTGCCGCTGAGCTGTTTGCCGCGGCCCAGCGCCGCGAGATCAGCCTGCTCCGCACGCGCGGCGCCACACCCGGCCAGATCACGGCCATCGTCGCGGTCTCGGCCGTGCTGCTGGCGATCGGCGGATCGGCGTTGGGCGTCCTCTTCGGCGCGTTGATTTTGCTGATCAGCGCGCGCGGGCAGGTGACGGCGGGCCTGAATCCCCTGGCGCCCGGTTTCGCCTGGGGCGCCTTCGCCGGCTCAGCCGGCATCGCCTTTCTGGCGGGCCTGGCGCTGACCTTCCTGGCCGCTTTCCTGCCGACCTACGGCGCGCTGCGGAGCGAGATCAGCCAGGAGCGGCGGACCGTGCGCCGCGTCGAGCGGCCACCCTTCTGGAAGCGCGCCTACCTGGACGTGCTGCTGATCGGCGCGGCGGTCGTCGTGCTGGCGGTGACGCAGCTCAACGGCGGCTTTAGGCCCTCCGGCAACGAGGGCGCGGCGCTGTCGCTGTCGTTCTACATCTTTTTGGCCCCGTTGTTCGCCTGGCTCGGAATTACCCTGCTGGTGCTGCGGCTGGTGGAACGCGGGCTGGCCACCGCCGGAACGCGCGTCGCGGCCCTCTTCCGCGCCGTGTTCGGTGAGATCGGCGAAGTGGCGGGCAAATCCATCGCCCGCCGCGCGGGGCAAGTCGCCGCGGCGACGACGGTCATCGCGCTCACGCTGTCGTTCGGCGTCAGCCTGGCGTTGTTCCAGCACACCTACACAAGCGAGAAACGCCTTGACGCCCAGTACATCGTCGGCGCCGACATCCGCGTCACCCCGGCGCTCAACACGCCGCAGAACGCGGACTTCGCGGCCCAGCTTCAGGTTCCCAGGGTGCAGGGCGTCACGGCCGTCGCGCGCGACACGCAGGCGCTGGTCGGCTCCGAGAAGAACACGGTCTACGGCATCGACGTGCCGTCCTTCCGGCAGGTCGCCTATCTCCCGGACAGCTTCTTCGTGGACGGCTCTGCGCCGCAGACGATCGCCGCCATGACCAACCGCACGACGAACTACGCGCCCGGCTCGGCCAGGCAGGTGTTGGACGCGCTGGCGAACACGCCCAACGGCGTCATCATCTCGGTCGAACAGGCGGAGAAGTACAACATCTTCGTCGGCGATCCGGTGCTACTGCGGCTGTACAACCGCGCCACCCAGCAGTACAGCGACGTGAAGGCCCAGGCCGTCGGCCTGTTCACCTACTTCCCGACGTCGGCACAGGACTCGGACTTCATCCTGAACCGTTCGTTTATGACGCAGAGCTCAGGCAGCGGAGCGATGGACTTCTTCCTGCTCAAGACCGACGGCCGGGCGCAGACGATCACGCAAGTCTCCGCTGCGCTGGCCGCGCGCTACAAGAACGTGCTGCCAACGCGGATCCAGAGCACCGAGACCGTGATCAAGACCGAAGAAAGCTCGCTGACTTCGCTGAACCTGGGCGGCCTGGGCACGATGGAGCTGTTCTACACCTTGCTGGTGACGTCGGTCGGGCTGGCGATCTTCCTGCTGGCGATGATCAACGAACGTCAGCGCGAGTTCGGCGCGATGCGCGCGCTGGGCGCGCACCTGGGTCACCTGCGGCGGTTCCTGTTCGCCGAGGCTTGCACCATCGGTGGGCTCAGCTTGATCCTCGGCCTGGCGGTGGGAGTACTGCTGGCGCGGCTGCTGGTACTGCTGTTGAGCGTGATCTTCACCATCCCGGCCCGCGGCCTGGCCTGGCCGGGGTTCGAACTGCTGGCGTTGGCTGGTTTCGTGATCCTCGGCATGGCTGTTAGCACCTTGCTCAGCGCGCGTCGGCTGGCGTCGCTTAGGATCGTGGAAGCGCTACGGGAACTCTAGCACCGGCGATCGACAGCGCCAACATGACGCTCAGCAGGTCACCTCCATTGCTGACGATGCCATCCAGATTACACCGCCAAGCGGTTTCACTACGTCTGGAGTCATGATGACAGCACCACCCACGGCCTTTGGCATACAGTGTTCATTCGGCACTGATTGGCCGCGCCGGCGGCGCGGCCGATCAAGAAGACCTTCTCTCCAGCCCCACCCGCTCCCGCCACCCGCCACCCGCCACCTGCCACCTATGCCCCGCCTTCTCGGCATCTTCGCCCACCCTGATGATGAATCCTTCGGTCCCGGCGGCGCCCTCGCCAGGTATGCCCGCGAGGGCGTCGAGGTGCATGTATGCATTGTCACCGACGGCGCCGTGGGCGGCGTGGACCCTGAGCTGCTCGCCGGCAGCGGCTGTGCCACGCTGGCGGAGCTGCGCGCCGGGGAGTTGGCGTGCGCGGTGCAAAAACTGGGCGCACAGCTTCACAACCTGGGCTTTCGCGACAGCGGCATGGAGGGATCGGAGGACAACACCCATCCGGATTCGCTTTACCAGGCCAGCCTTGAGACCGCGGCGCACGACATCGCCGCCCTGCTGCGCGAAGTCGAACCTGACGTCGTGATCACCCACGACATCACGGGCGGCTACTTCCACCCCGACCATATCAAGGTGAGCAAGGCTGTGAGCCGCGCCCTGGTGCTCATGAACGGGGAACAGGCCCACCCTGAGCGCCTGTATCACACCGTCTTCCCGCGCTCCCAGGTCATGTGGCTGGTGCGGATCTTGCGTCTGCTGCATACGCTGCACGTTCCCGGCACGGACCCGACGCGCTTTGGCGACAACGGCGATATCGACCTCACCCAGCTCGGCGTGCCCGCCGATGAGATCCACGTCCGGCTGGATGTCGCCAGTTACCTGGACATCAAAGAGCAAGCCAGCGCCTGCCACCGCAGCCAGGGCGGCGGCGGCGGCTTCCGCTTCCTGCCGGCGTCCGTATGGCGGCGATTCCAGCGGTACGAGTACTACAGCCAGGTGTGGCCCCTGCCCGCCGCCCACCACAACGACCTCTTCGCCGGCCTGTAGCCCGCCACCGCCACCAGCTCCCTCACGGTCGCTGCTCGGCTTGACCGCCGCCACCTGCTACCTTGCCACCCATGCCCACCGTCCTCTCCGTACAACTCCACAAGACCTCAAATCACCCCCTCCTTCCCGTGCCGAGGGCGCAGGCCTTGCTTGACCACGGCCTGGAAGGGGACAGTCACAGCCGGCGCGGGCCGGGACGGCGCCGCCAGGTCCTGTTAGTCGACGCTTCCACCCTGGAACGCTTCGGGCTTCGTCCCGGCGATCTGCGCGAGCAGATCACGGTCGCCGGGCTGCCCGATATTTCGCTGCTATCCCCGGGTACACGGCTGCGCATCGGCGAGGCCACGTTTGAGGCCGCAGGCGACTGCGAACCCTGCCTGCACATTGGCGACCTGCTCAGCGTGGACGAGCCTGAGCTGTTTCGCCAGGCGCTGGACAAACGGCGGGGCCTGTTGTGCCGTGTGGTGGATGTGCGCGGACAAGGTTGGGTGACCGTGGGTGACGTCGTGGAGCTCGAACCGGTGTAGCGATCGCCTTTGCTGCCTTCCTGCGGGCGGGACGCGTCTTTCCTGGTGGACGGACGCTGGGCTATAATTATCGTCACCTCTCAGCTCAGATGGCGGGGATGTTTTCATGCGCAGGCTTCAACGGTATCGGTCGTTCGCTACGTGGTTTATCCCGGGCCTGGGCGTCAAACGGTGGCTGTTCATGCTGGTCATGGGCATCACCCTGATCAGCCTGGGACTTGCCTATCTGCTGCGCTGGGCGTACGCGGTGGGGAATTATCCGGATTTCATGTATTATGTCACCCTGCAGTTCCTGCCGCACCAAGCGCGGGCGGTCATCTTCGGGTTGTTAGGAATCGGGCTGACGGTATGGGGTCTCGTGGAAGTCAACCGATCGCTGCTGGGGCCTTTTAAGCGGCCTGATGCCGACATGGCGGAATCGCTGTACCGCTACCGGCGCCGTCAGCGAGGCCCGCGCATCGTCTGCATCGGCGGCGGCACAGGCATGCCCGCCACCCTGCGCGGCCTCAAGAAGTACACGGACAACCTGACGGCCATCGTCACCGTGGCCGATGATGGCGGCAGCTCAGGCCGCCTGCGCGATGGCATGGGCCTGCTGCCACCGGGCGACTTCCGCAACAACCTGGCCGCCCTCTCCGAGGCTGAAGCCATCGTCACCCAGTTGTTTCAGTACCGCTTCGCCTCCGGCACCGGCCTCGATGGGCACGCCTTCGGCAATCTCTATCTGGCGGCCATGGCCGGCGTGACCGGATCGTTCGAGCAGGGTCTGCTGGAGTCCAGCCGCGTCCTGGCTGTACGCGGCCGCGTGCTGCCATCCACCCTGGACCTGGTCAATCTGGTGGCCGACATCAGCGATGGGGAGGGGCGCCTGCGCCGCGTGCGGGGCGAGTCGCTGATTCCGGAGCTGGCGACCGGTGGGTCCATCCATCACGTCTACCTGGAGCCAGAAAGCCCCCGCGCCTATCCTGAGGCCGTCAAGGCAATTCTCGAGGCCGACATGATCGTGGCCGGGCCGGGCAGCCTCTACACGAGCGTGATTCCCAACTTGCTGGTCAAGGAGATTGCGGAGGCGGTCAAAGCCTCCCGTGCCGTCAAGGTCTACGTCTGCAACATTGCCACCCAGCGCGGCGAGTCGGCAGGCTACGATGTAAACGACCACGTCCAGGCCATCTTCGCGCACAGCGCCCGGGGCGCCTTCCACTACGCCCTGGCCAACAATGGGTTCGATCCCACGCCCCCGCCCCACTCCGATTGGGTGCGCCTGCCTGAAGGTCCGGCGAGCGGCTACCGGCTGATTGCCGCCGACCTGCGCGATCGGGAGCGTCCCTGGCGCCACGACCCCGAACGCATAGGCAAGGTGCTCATCGACCTGCTGGCGGAAACGAGCGGCTTCCGCAATGGCGCCACCGGATAAGTCCCCAACTCGTGGAAAATGTGACGAATATCATACCGCGGTCATGAAACCTGTGCCATACTGATCAGTTGAGGCCTGCAACCGGGCGCCTGCGGGAAACGTTTGCCAGAATGTTGCCCGTCCGGTATCCTTTGCAGACTCGTCTTCGCACAAAAACCATTCCCAAAATCATTGCAGCAAGGAGACTTACCCATGACTCTACGAGTTGGTATCAATGGCTTTGGCCGTATTGGCCGCCAGGTATTTAAGGCTCTTGAAGAAAACTATGATGGCGTCATCGACGTCGTCGCCGTGAACGACCTGGTGGACACCAACACCAACGCTCACCTGCTCAAGTACGATTCGACCTATGGTCGTTTCAACGCCGACATCAGCACGGACGGCGGTGATCTGATGGTCAACGGCGAGCGCGTCCGCGTCTTCGCCGAGAAGGACCCCTCCCGGATTCCCTGGGGCGAGCTTGGCGTTGAGGTCGTCGTCGAGTCAACCGGCGTCTTCACCAAGCGCGAAGGGGCAGCCCAGCATTTGGCTGCCGGCGCCAAGAAGGTCATCATCTCGGCCCCGGCCACGAATCCTGACCTGACCCTGGTCTTGGGCGTCAATGAGGGCATGTACGACCCCGCCCAGCATCACATCATCTCCAACGCCTCCTGCACCACCAACTGTCTGGCCCCTGCCGCCAAGGTTGTCGATGACAGCTTCGGCATCATCAAGGGCTTGATGACCACCATCCACGCCTACACCAACGACCAGCGCATCCTGGACCTGGTGCACAAGGACCTGCGCCGCGCCCGCTCGGCCGGCCAGAACATCATCCCCACCACCACCGGCGCCGCCCGCGCCGTGGGCCTGGTCATGCCCAACCTGAAGGGCAAGTTCGACGGCTTCTCGCTGCGCGTGCCCACGCCCACCGTGTCGGTGGTTGACTTTGTGGCCCTGCTCTCCAAGAAGACCACCACCGAAGAGCTGCTGAATGCCTTCCGCGCCGCCGCCGCCGGCCCCATGAAGGGCATCCTCGGCGTGTGCGAAGAGCCACTGGTGAGCACTGATTTCCGTGGCGATCCCCGCTCGTCGATCCTGGACGCGATGTCCACCATGGTGCTGGACGGCGACCTGGTCAAGGTCGTCGCCTGGTACGACAATGAGTGGGGCTACTCGATGCGCGTGGCTGACCTCTGCAAGTTCCTGGCCGACAAGGGCCTCTAGGCCAGCGGCAGGCTGCACGAGACCGGGCGTCGCTCGCCCTGTCTCGCCTGCTCTAGGACTGAAAGGTGGCAGCACGGGGGTCGCAAAGCTCCTCGTCCTGCCACCTTTTCATTTGTTAGGATCATTCGCATCTCTTTTGGGGAGACCTCGCAATGAACAAGAAGACTTTGAATGACTTTGACCCGACAGGCAAGCGTGTTCTGGTCCGTGTCGACTTCAACGTACCGCTCGACAAAGAGCTGTCTATCACCGACGACATTCGCATCCAGGCGGCGCTGCCCACCCTGCGCTACCTGCTGGAGAAGGACGCTCGCCTCATCGTGATGTCCCACCTGGGCCGGCCCAAGGGTGCGCCCGAGCGTAAGTACAGCATGGCGCCGGTGGCCGGTCGCCTGCAGGCGCTGCTGCCCTGGCACCGGGTCCAACTGGCCAATGACATCATCGGTCCCGAAGTGCAGGCCCTGGCCGACAACCTCCAGCCCGGCGACATCCTCCTGCTGGAAAACCTGCGCTTCCATCCCGGCGAACAGAAGGGCGATCCCGCCTTCGCCGCCGCCATCGCCGCCCTGGGCGAGGCCTATGTCAACGACGCCTTCGGCACTAGCCACCGCGCCGACGCCTCGATGGAGGCCGTCCCCCAGGCGGTGAGGGCCAAGGGCGGCCCTGTGGTGGCCGGGCTTCTCGTGGAGAAGGAGATCGCCTACCTGGGCAACGCCGTTCTCAACCCCAGGCGCCCCTTTGTCGCCATCCTGGGCGGCGCCAAGGTCTCGGACAAGATCGCCGTCATCAACAATCTGCTGGACAAGGTCGACGCCCTGCTGATCGGCGGCGGCATGGCCAACACCTTCCTGGCCGCCCAAGGCAAGGAAATGGGCAAGTCCCTCGTGGAAGCCGACGCCCTTGACACCGCCCGCAGCATCCTGGCCAAGGCAAGCGGCCGCCTGCACCTGCCGGTGGACGTGGTCGCCGCCACCGCTTTCGACGCCAACGCCGAGGCTGCCGTTGTCTCGGTCGACGCCGTGCCTGCTGATCGTATGGTCCTGGATGTCGGCCCCGCCACGGTGGCGGCCTACCAGCGCGTCCTGGAAAACGCCAAGACCGTGGTCTGGAATGGCCCGCTGGGCGTCTTCGAGATGCCGCGCTTCGCCGAAGGCACCTTCGCCATCGCCCACACCCTGGCCGGTCTGGCCGATGCCACGACCATCATCGGCGGCGGTGACTCGGCAGCGGCCATCAGCGCTGCCGGGCTGGAAGACAAGGTCACGCACGTCTCGACCGGGGGCGGCGCCTCTCTGACCTTTCTCGAGGGCCAGGCCCTGCCCGGCATCGAGGTCCTCGACGAGGCCTAGCCAACCCTCTCATCCTCCCCTCTCTCCGTCGCTGCCGCCATCACCATGAGCTTCGCCGATCGTCTGCGCAAACTGTTCAGTCCACCCTCACCGGGCGCCGGGGACCGGGCCTACTGGGTCCATGTCCGCTGCCGGCGCTGCGGTGAGGTCATTCCCGTACGGATCGATTTGCTCAACGACCTCAGCCCGGACTACGACAGCGGCCAATACGTGGTGCACAAAACGGTGGTCGGCGACGGCAAGAACCGGTGTTTCCAACGGATCGAGCTGGCGCTGACCTTTGACGGCACCAAGCGTCTCCTCTCGCAGGAGGCGACCGGCGGAGAGGTCATCACCGAAGCAACCGCTTGACGCCGGCGGCTGACTCTACAGCCGCCGGACGTCTCCCTTGACATAGGATAGGAGCAAGTCATGCGAAAACCCATTATTGCTGGCAACTGGAAGATGAACACAACCGTCGGCGAGGCGCTGGCCCTTGCCCGCGGTGTGCGCACAGGTGCGCAGGACATTGCGGGCGTCGAAACGGTGGTCTGCCCGCCCTTCATCTCTGTCGCCGCCGTCTCCGAGGCGCTGGCGGCAAGCCGGGTGGCGGTGGGCGCCCAGGATGTCTACTGGGAAGAGAAAGGCGCCTTCACCGGCGAGGTCGCACCGGGCATGTTGCAGGGTCTGGTGACCTACTGCATCATCGGCCACTCCGAGCGCCGCGCCTACTTCGGCGAAACGGACGAGTGGGTCAACAAGAAGGCCAAGGCCCTGCTCAGCCACGGCATCACCCCCATCATCTGCGTTGGCGAAAGCCTGGAACAGAACCAGAAGGGTGAGACGGACGCCTTTGTCAGCGGGCAGGTGCAGGCCGCCCTTGCCGGCCTTACGGCCGAGCAGGTCGCCGGCCTGGTCATTGCCTATGAGCCCATCTGGGCCATCGGCACCGGTCTGACGGCGACGAGCGCCGACGCCAACCGCATCATCGGCCTGACGGTGCGGGGCAAGGTCGCCAACCTCTATGGCGAGGCAGTCGCCCAGGCCGTGCGCATCCAGTACGGCGGCAGCGCTAACGCCAAGAATATCTACGACCTCATGCTCCAGCCGGAAATCGACGGCGCCCTCGTCGGCGGCGCCAGCCTGACCGTCGACGCGTTCGTGACGATGGTGAAGGAGACAGCGCGAGCGCGAGGGCTGTAATGCTGGGCCCTTGGGCGCCGCTTGTTTGGAGTCTGGCCTTGCTGGCGGCTCTGTGGTGGGTGAGCCGCCAGCTTGCTTTTTTCTTTGTCTCGGTTGTCTTCCGTCTGACGCATCACGAAGGCGCCGCCGCCAGCATTTACGCCATCGTCATCCTGCCGGGCACCCTGGTGCACGAGACCAGTCACTGGCTGATGGCCAAGCTGCTCGGCGTGAAGACCGGGAATTTCACCATCCTGCCCCAGATGACGCCTGAGGGGACGCTGCGGCTCGGCTCGGTCGACGTGCGCGGGGGCAGGCTCTGGCAGCACACCCTGATCGGCCTGGCCCCCCTCCTGGTCTGCAGTCTGTTGACGCTTCTCCTGGCCAACAGCCTGGTGGATATGGGGCAGTTCGTCACCTTCTGGCAGACCGGCCAATGGGAGCTGGCCTTGGCCATCCTGCGCGCCAGCCTGCAGCAGCCCGATGCGCTGCTCACGATCTATCTGCTGTTCACGGTGAGCGACGCCATGTTCCTCAGCGCCAGCGATCGCGCGCCCGTGCAGCGCATGCTGCTCTACCTGGGTCTCGTCCTGGTGGCCATCTATCTCCTCGTTGGGGTCCCCGCCATGCCGGCAAGCTGGAGCGCCACGCTGGAGGACGCCTTCAGCGTCTACGCCGTCGGCCTGGGCATCGCTTTGCTGATCCATCTCACGCTGATGGCGATCTTCGGCGCCATCCATTACCTGCTGGCCGGGATCGGACGTTAGGCCATGCGCATGGACACCGGCGGGAAACAGCGAAGATCGGCGGCGGGCGCGCCCTGGTGGCATACGCCCACTGCCTACCGGCTGGGTGCGGCAGCCGTTCTGCTTCTCGCCTGGGGGCTGCTGCTGGTCAGGCTGGCAGATGTGCCGCCCGGGTTCCAGCACGACCAGATGTTCAACAGCCGGGATGCCCTGGACGTTCTGCAGGGACACTTCCAGCTCTATTTTCCGGCGAATTTCGGTCGCGAGCCCATCGGCATCTACAGCGCCGCCCTGGCCTTTCTCCTGGCCGGCGGACGCTATGTCTGGAGTCTGCGCTTCGCCTCGGCGGCGTGGGGAATGCTCGGCCTGGCGTTCACCCTGGTCACGGCCCGGCGCTACCTGCCGCGCCCGGCGGCGCTGCTGGCCGTCCTGCTGTTGGCAGGCTCTTTCTGGTTTCTGTTCCTGGCCCGCCTGGGCCTGGAACCAGCCGCGCTCGTGCCGTTTGCCGTGGCGATGGTCTATTTCCTGGTCCGGGGCCTGCAGCGATTGTCCTACCGCGACCTGGCGCTGGCCGGGCTTTGGGGTGGTCTGGCGCTCTACACCTACCCGGCCGGCCGCGCCCTGTTCGGGCTGCCGGTCATGCTGCTTGCCTGTGAGCTGGCTTCATGGTTTCTTGACCGCTGGCGACCCGGCGCCGGAAGCACCACCAGGCGCCAGGCCATCGCCGGGCTGCTGCTCGTCCTCGGCCTGATGGCCCTGGTGAGCGCGCCCCTGTTTCTCTACGTGCGCGCTCACCCCAGCGCCGCCGACCAACGGCTGCGCGAGCTGTCCGGCGCGCTGGCGGCGGCGGGCCAGGGGAACCTTGGCCCCGTGCTGGGCAACCTGCGGGACACCCTCCTGTCCATCATCTGGCAGGGGTCGCGGGCGCTCCCCTACCAGTACAACATTCCCGGCCGGCCGGTGTTCAGCCTGCTGCTGGCGCCTTTCTTCCTCGCCGGTCTCAGCTATGCCGTGTACCATTGGCGCCGCCGCCAGGAGGCCGTGCTCTTTGGCGCCGTCCTGGTGGGTCTGGCATCGAACATGCTCACTGGCGCCGACGCCCTCTACATGCGCGGGGTCATTGCCCTGCCGTTCCTGTTCATCTTGGCGGCGCGGGGCCTGTGGCTGGCAGCCGGCTGGCTGCAGCGCCGGACGGCGCGCGCAGCGGGGACGCATGCCTCCGGCCTGCCCATCACTCTCATCGCCCTGGCGCTGGTCATCATCGTCGGTTGGCATACGATCGAGAACGGCCGCGCCTATTTCCAGCAGTGGGCAGAGGCCGAGCCGGCGCAGCGCATCTACAACGCCGACTTCCGCGCCGCCGCCGCCTATCTCGACAGCCATCCCTTCGAGGGGCCAGTCTACATGGGCACCAACCGCCTCTACGACCTCGACGCCCTCACCTACCAGCTCTATGAGCCGCAGCGAACCGACGTGCGCTGGTTCCATCTGCCCGAGAGCATGCCGCTGCCTGCCCAAGGCGGCGCCCTCTACCTGCTGCCCGCCAGCCAGACACAGAAGCCGCCGGCCTGGTCCCTCCTGACCACGGCGGCGCGCGATGCCGTGCGGCTTCCATCCCGCAGCGGGACCTATGACCTGGTTGAAGGCTTCCGGCTGGACCGCCAGGAGGTCGACCAGGCGCTGGCGGCGGCAGGCGTCCGCCCCTTGGACGAACCGCTCGTGTACGGCGGCGCCCTGCGTCTCGATGCCGCGGGGGCCAGGCAGCAGGGCGATCACGCCGAGCTGATCACCGTGTGGACGGCGCTGGCGCCCTACCCGCGTTCGGCGCCCCCCGGCCAGCCTCCGGCGACGCCCAAGTACTCGGTCACCCTGGAGGACGGCACCAGCTACCAGTGGTCCAAGCTGGATGCCGCCAGCGGGCTGCCCTTCCTGTACTGGCAGCCGGGAGACACCTTCGTCGACGTGACGCCCCTCCCCCTGCCGCCGGACCTGCCGCCGGGGGACTACCGCACACGGCTTGTGGTCTACGATGACATCGGCGGGGCGCTGCCCAGCCAGCGCGCCGGCGCCTTTGTGGCCGCAGCCCCTGTTGTCGCCGGCCTGCAGACGACGACCCCCATCACCGGGCAGGCGCCAACGCCGCCCTATCCGGCGGTCGCAGGCGCAGACGCTGCAGTCCTGGCGCCGGTGGGGTGGTGGGAGCCCCAGGACAGCCTCGTCGAGGGCATCCCCACCGACATCCGCCTGTCCTGGAAGGCAGCCCGGGACCTCTCCACCACCGGGCTCCGCTTCCACCTGCGCGTCACAGCGCCGGACGACCGTCTCCTGGCCGACGTCGACGCCCCCACCCTGCAGCCGCTGCCGGATACCTGGCCGGCGGGGCAGACCTTGCGCCTCACTCACCAGACGCCCGCCCTCACCCTGCCGCCGGAAGTGACCGCGGTCAAGCTCGAGCTCTGCGCCGAGGGCGCGGAGCTGGCGACCGCGTGCGCCGTCCTGGGTGCGCCGGAGGTTCGCCGCCAGACACCCGTCACCTCCCTGGCGCAGACCCCGCAGCACCCTGTGGGGGCGCTCTGGGACGATGCCTTCGTCCTCGAAGGCTATGACAGCGAGCAGCACGATAATGTGACCGATGTGACGCTCTACTGGCGGGTGATCCGGCCGCCGGCCTCGGCCTTTTGGCGCTTCGCCCAGGCCCTGGACGAGCAGGGGCAGGTCATCGCCCAGGCCGACGGTGCGCCCGCCAACGGCGTGATCCCGATGCCGTTTTGGCGTGCAGGCGAATACGTCGTCGACCGCGTCAGGCTGGAAGCGCCCGCCGGCAAGCAGGCAGCGTCCCTGCTGCTGGGCTGGTACGATCCCGAGACCGGGGAGCGGCTGCCGGTGCAGCTTCCTTCGGGGGAGACGCCGGCGGAACGGCGGATCCAGGTGCCGGCCAAATAGCAGAGGGCCGGGCCGCCCACGGCAGGATCGCAGACTCGACCAGAGACTTCCGCTCACCCTGTCACTGCGAGCGCAGCGAAGCAGTCTCCAAAGAATCGTTTACCCGAACATCTCGTAGTGCACCTTGCTGGCTTCGTAGCGGGTGCGAGGCGCCTTGGGAGCCTCGGGTTCGCCCACGGGGACGAGACAGAGCACGCGCAGGTTGGCGGGGATGTTCAGGACCCGGCGTAAGTGGTCTTCGCGCGGGGTGCGGGGATAAACGGCCACCCAAACACTGCCCAACCCAAGCGCTGCCGCCGTCAGCAGCAGATTCTCCGTGGCGGCGCTGCAGTCCTCGACCCAGTGGTCAGACTTGTCGGGACTGCCGAGCACGACAAAAACCACCGGCGCCTGGGCGCACATGACGCTCCACTGATGGGTCTCGCCCAGGGCGCGCCGGCGCTCCGGGTCGCGTACGACCACAAACGCCCAGGGTCTGACATCGTTCGCCGACGGCGCCGCCATCGCAGCCTGGAGCAGCGCCTCGACCTGCTCATCGCTGACGGGCGTGCTCGTGTACTCACGAATGCTGCGGCGCTGCAGTATCCATTGGGGCACAGTCGTGTTGGGCATAGCAGCCTCCACTGAACCTCATATGCCGCAGATCAAGCCAGCCCTGATCAGTAACGCACAAATCATACCAATTGTGTCAAAGCGCGTCAATCGCGTAAGCAAACATCCCGTTTGCGGTCGCTCGCACTGGTTGAAACAGGAGCGGTTGTCCTGACCGCCTGTGTCGCGGGCGATGCGCGTGTCCCGCCGTGCTTCGGCGTGCGCCTACCCGCCCACCGCGATCGTCGCCAGTTCCAGCGTATCCCCCTGCATCCGCTGGCCGTCCACGAACAAGGGCAGGCGCTCGCCCGTGGCCGGATCGTACATCCCGGCAAACAGGTGGTAGCTGCCCGCGGGCATGTCCGGACTCAGGGTCAAATGGATGGCGTCGGGAATGATCTGCCCCGGCTGCCACGTGTCGGTGGGTGACTGCCAACGCTGGGGGATGCCGTCGTGCTGGGCCCACAGCTTGCCGGTCTCGTCCACCAGGTGGACAAAGACCTTGTAGCTGGACGGCGCCGGTTGGATCGATCGCCAGTAGAGGGTCAGGTCAAGCCCAGCACCCGGACGCAGGCTGTCTTCAGGCAGGGCCATGCCCGCCAGCGCCAGGTCATCGCCCAACGTCGCCTGCAGGGGCCGGGCGGTAGGCGGCAGCTCGTACAGGGGCGGCGCCGGCTCGATCCGGTAGAGCAGGTAGACCGGCTCGCCATCGCGCTGCTGGTAGGTCTTGACCAGGACCGGCACGCGGCCAAACCAGGAAGCCACGCGCGCCAGCACTTCGTAGTGGCCGGGAAAGGCCGTGAAAGCCGGGACGTGAAAGAGGTAGAGCGCCTCGGGCCGGGCAATGTTTTGCTCGAGGTAAGCCGTGAACTCAGGGTTGGGCGGCGTGTCGTAGCTAAACCGCGTCTCGGGGCGGAGGCGGCCCTGCGAAAGGAACTGAAGATTGCGCGTGAACCCCCAATCCAATACCACGAGATGGCGGAACTCCGGCGTCTCGGCATCGGCGGCAAGCTGGTAGATGGCGTCGGAGAAGTGACCGACGCCGCCTGTCCGCGCCAGCTCCTGGTGGTAGCGCCAGGTGGTCCCTGCTTCGGCGCCCACCATACCCACCACAGCGCCGATCAGAAGGACCCAGGCCAGGCGGCGCCAGACGCCGGAAAGAGACCGGCTGGTGGCCGCCAAACCGAAGACGGCGGCGGCCACCAGCGCCTGCGGCGCAGGCCACAGGATCAACAGGTGTTCGGCCCCCTGGCTGACGCTGGACGCCGAGCTCATGACCACGATGCTGAACAGGTAGATGAGCAGAAAGGCCACGCGCATGCGGCTGTAGACGAGCCGTTTCCGCAGCGCCAGCCCGGCCAGGATGAGGATGGCCACCACCAGCGCCGGCAGCGCCAGGGGATTGCGGACGGACGCGCCCAGGCGAGCCTCAAACCAGGAACCGTCAAGGAGCGTCGTCAGATCGCGGAGAGCCGTTAGCGGCATCGCCCGCAGCAAGGACCACAACCCCGCAGCCCCGCCCTGGCGCGCCATCACGTCCTCACGGAAAAAATTCAGCGTCCCGCCCACCTGGAGGTTATAGATCAGCAGGGGGAGCAGGCCAACGCCCACGGCCAGCACACAGAGGCCGAAAAGCCCCGGTGAGAGGCGGCGCTCCTGGCCGGGGCGACGCCCCGGCGAGGTCCACCGCCGCAGGCCCCCCGCGTCAGGCTCCAGCCAGGGGCTGAGAATCAGCCAACCGAGGACCAGGGCCACCCATACCCACAGGAAGAGGAGCTTGACGGTGAGGCCAAAGCCCAGAAGGAACGCCGCTGCCACCAGGGCCGCCCTGCCGCCCCGGCGGCGCCAGCGAAACAGCAGCCAGAGCGTTAACAGGGTGACAGGGAGAAGGGGCAGCGCCACCCACACCCCCATACGGGTCCAGAAGATGTAGGTCGGGTTGACCGCCAGCAAAAGGACCGCCAGCGCCGCCGCACGCTCGTCGAGATACTCGCGCAGAAAGCCCCATGCCAGGATCAGGCTCACAAGCCCAACCGTGATCATGGTGTAGCGCAGCGCCGCCACCGTCACACCCGCCAGGTAGAAGACAGGCAGCGCCAGGTACGTGCTGGCGGCGCTGATATAGGGCATGATCATCAGCGGCCAGTCCCGGCCGGCGATGTGGACGATGCCGGCGACGTCGAGCGGCTGCCGCAGCAGAAACTCCATCGCCGGCACGACATCGGCGACCTCGTCGTAGTTCACACCAGGAAGCAGCAGATGATAGGTGGCCGCCAGCCAATAGCACGCCAGCGCCAGAACCGCCAGCCAGGTCCACGGCGAAACGAGAAAGCGGCGCAGCCTTGAAGTGAGGGAAGGGGTAGGAGTCATGGCAGCATCGCCGGACGCAGCCGGCCGGGCAGGCATGGCCTATGTTAGCACGTCATGCGTCAGGTGAGGTGGTGCGCGGACGAACGCGGCAATTCTCTCGTAACCTGTTTTAGATCATAGACAGCGCCTGCTGCCGGCGCGAACATGGCTCCAACGTTCCCCCCCTGTCCCAGGCCAGTTGGAGGGCCTGATGATCATCGTGATGAACCGCGACCTGGCCGGCGTGCATTTGCCCTGCGGAGCCCGCCGCTCGGTCAGCCTGTTCCAAGAACTGCCCGGCGCTGACCTTCCTCGTGTACAGCGCATTATCGACGACGGCGACGATGAAACGCTGGGCTTCATCCTGATGACAGACGGACGGACGCTGCGCTTTCGCCTCACCGATAAGACCCTGGAAGGGCTCCGGCTCGAGGGTTGGGAGTTCCTGGGCGACTTCGATCCGGCGCTCGTCCGCCAGGGCGCCGCCGACCGTTGGCGGCAGATGGCCGGCTCGCCCGCAGGTCCGCGCCGAAATTCATTTTGACAAAGTCCTACCCGCATGCTATTCTTGCGCCCACTATGCGGCTGCAGCAGCGTGTTCGTTCCAGGTCCTTTGTCTAGACAAGCCTGACCGGCTTGGACCCTTGGACGCGGGCGCCAACCGACGACGATACCCCCCCAAGCCCTCCAGCCGGAGGGCTTTTTGTTTGGAGAGTCATGAATCTCAACGTAGGCATTATCGGCGCCACTGGCTACACCGGCTACGAGCTGGTCCAAATCCTGCACCGCCATCCCCAGGCCCAACTGGCTTGGGCGACCTCGGAATCGTCAGCGGGCAAGTCGCTTGGCGACCTCTATCCCACTCCGGACGACATCCCTCTGCTGCGCCAGGAGGACGCGCCCCTGCACCTGGCCGATGTCATCTTCCTCTGCCTGCCGCATGTCGCGTCGATGGATGCCGTGGCGCAGGTGCGGGCGGCCGGGGTACGGGCGATCGATCTGTCGGCTGACTTCCGCCTGCCCAGCGCCGCTGTCTATGAGCGCTGGTATGGACACACGCACACCCGCCCGGAGCTGCTGGACGAAGCCGTCTACGGCCTTTGCGAGGTCAACCGCTCCCAGATCAAACAGGCGCATCTCATCGGCAACCCCGGCTGTTATCCGACGACCGTCAACTTGGGCCTGTGGCCGTTGGCCCGGGCTGGCGTCCTGCGGCACCGCATCATCGCCGATTCCAAATCAGGTGTCTCCGGGGCGGGACGGGCGCTGAAACTGGCGTCGCACTTCGTCGAGGTCAACGAGAACTTCAGCCCCTACAGCATTGGCTACAGCCACCGCCACATCGCCGAGATGGAGTTGGTGCTGGGCCCCTGGGTGCCGGGCCTGCAGGTGACCTTCTCTCCCCACCTGCTTCCCGTCAATCGGGGCATCCTCTCGACCCTGTATGTCGAGGTCGATCCTGCCCTGTCCGAGAAGGACGTGCGCAGCCTCTATGCCGGCGCCTACGCCGGCGAGCCCTTTATCCACCTGCTCCCGCCCGGACAGGTGGCGACCCTACGCCACACCGTGGGCAGCAACCGCTGCGCCATCGGCCTGACCCCCCTCCCCTACCCGGGACAGTGGATCATCACCGTCAGTGAAGACAATCTCATCAAGGGCGCCAGCGGCCAGGCCGTCCAGAATATGAACCTGATGTTCGGCCTGGACGAGACCGCAGGGCTGGTTTGAGCACGGCGCCCCGCAGCAATCCCTTCCTCGCTCGCCTCCAGAGAGCCATGACCACCACCTCACCTATTCACGTGATCAAGATCGGCGGCAACGAGCTTGACGATCGCGATTTTATGCAGCGCTTCGTCGACACCGTGCGCGCCGTGCGCGGCCGCGGCATTCGCCCGGTCATCGTCCACGGCGGCGGCCAGGAGATCGTGCGTCTGCACGACGAATTGGGCGTGCCCTTCGACATCGTGCAGGGGCTGCGCGTCACCAGCGAACAGTCCATGCGCCTGGTCAAGATGGCGCTGGATGGCATCGCCAACACCCGCGTGGTGCGCTGGCTGGTGAACGGCGGCATCGATGCCATCGGCCTCAACGGTGTGGACATGGCCCTGGTGCGCGTCGAGAAGATGGTCGTGGAAGGCGTGGACTTGGGTCGCGTGGGCAAAGTGACCGAGGTCAACGCGGCCAAGCTGTACCCCTTCATCGACGCCGGTCTGGTGCCGGTCATCTCGCCCGTCAGTCTGGGCTACGATGGCTTCAGCTACAACGTCAACGCCGATCATGTCGCCGAGGGCATGGCGGTGGCGCTGAATGCCGCCAGCCTTGTCTTCATCACCAACGTGCCCGGCGTCATGGTCGCCGGACGGCCCATGCGCGTGCTGCCGGACGACCAGGTCGAAGACCTCATCTTCGGCCAGTTCATCACCGGCGGCATGATCCCGAAGGTGCGCGCAGCCGTCTCCGCTGTCCAGGCGGGCGTTGCCAACACGATCATTACCGATCTCGAAAACTATGCGAAAGGCGAGGGGACAATGGTCGTCCCTCACCAGTCGTCTCATCCTTCTGCGTCCTGAGAGAGAACTCATGCATCCCGTTGCCGAACTCGAACAACGCTACCTCGTCCAGGCCTACGGCCGCGCTCCCTTCGTGCTGGCGGGAGGCCACGGCGCCTGGCTTGAGGACGCCGATGGCAATAGCTACCTGGACCTGGCGGCAGGCATCGCCGTCAATGCCCTGGGACACGGCGACCCCGACGTCGTCGCCGCCCTCCGTGACGCTGCCGCCAGTCCGCTGCACTACTCGAACCTCTATCTCTCCGAGCCGATGGTGAGGTTGGCGCAGCGCCTGGTCGAAGCCACGCCGTTTGCCAACCGGGTTCATTTCCAGAACAGCGGCACCGAAAGCAACGAGGCGGCGATCAAGTTCGCCCGCAAGTGGGCGCGCACGCATTTCGGCGAGGGCAAGACGGACATCGTCGCCTTCAGCGGTGGGTTTCACGGCCGCACGATGGGCGCGCTGGCCGCGACCCCGCGCCCCAAGTACCAGGACCCCTTCCGGCCCCTGATGCCGGGCGTCAGGTTCGCCACCTTCAATGACCTGGACAGCGCGGCGCAGGTCGTGGACGACCAGGTTTGCGCCGTGATCCTGGAGCCGATCCAGGGCGAAGGCGGCATCTATGCCGCGAGCAGCGAATTCATGGCCGGGCTGCGCGAGCTGACGCACCGCCACCAGGCTCTGCTCATCCTCGACGAGGTGCAGTGTGGCGTGGGACGTACGGGCGCCTTCTGGGCCTACGAGCACTACGGCATCCTTCCTGACATGCTGTGCGCGGCCAAACCCCTGGCCTCGGGACTTCCCATCGGCGCGGTCCTGGTCACAGACCGGGTGGCCGAAGTCATCCATGCCGGCGATCACGGCACAACCTTCGCCGGCGGGCCCTTTGTCACCGCCGTCGCCGACGCCGTGGTCCGCAAGGTCAGCGAACCCACCTTTCTTGCCCATGTCCAGGAGGTGGGGGCTTACTTTAGGGAACGCCTCGAAGAGATCAACAGCCCCCACATCAAGGAAGTGCGCGGGCGGGGCTTGATGCTCGGCGTGCAATTGGACATCCCAGCAGGGCCTGTAATCCAGGCCGGCTATAAGCAAGGCGTCATCCTGCTCAATGCAGGGCCGGACGTGCTGCGGCTGGTGCCGCCGCTGATCCTCAGCAAGGCCGAAGTGGACCAGGGCGTCGAGCGCCTGTCCGCCGCCCTGGCCGCCGCTGCCTGAAAAGCACCGGCCCTGCCCCGTGGCCCTCACGATCCGGCCCGCCACCGAGACCGACATCCAGCCTATCTGTGACCTGGTCAACGGCTTCGCCGAACGCAACCTGATGCTGCACCGTACGCCCGCCCAGGTGCGCCATGCCCTGCGCGATTTCCTGGTGGCAGAAGCGCCCGAAGGCGTGGTGGGCTGTGGCTACCTGGCGCACCTGAGCGCGGATCTGGTGGAGCTGCGCTCTCTGGCGGTGGCTGCAGCGTATCAGGGCAGCGGGCTGGGGGGGCTGCTGGTCGAACGCCTGGTGGACATGGCGCGCGACCGCGGCATTGGCCAGGTCTGCGCCCTCACCCTGGCGCCGGAGTTCTTCGCCCGCCACGGGTTTGAGCGCGTGGATCGTTGGTCCATCAGCCCCAAGATCTGGGGCGAGTGCGTCTACTGCCCGAAATTCCATGTCTGCGACGAGATCGCCGTGCTCCGCCTGATCGATCCCCCGTCGCACTGACACCGCCGGCGCCCGCCATCCCGGAGTCCCCACCCATGATCGCGAGACCAGGCCCGCACGATGCGGATGCGCTGTTCGGCAGGTTCGCGGCAGCGATGCAGGAGCGACAACGATGCGTCTGGTTCTGATCGGCTTTGGCGCCGTCCACCGCCACTTTTGCCGGATTCTCCTGGACAAAGCAGGGGAGCTGTCTTCGCGCTATGGGATAACGCCAGTCGTCGTCGGCGCCGCCGACAGCGGCGGCGGCGTGTACCAGGAGGGCGGTTTGGACCTGGCCGCGCTGCTGGCGCACAAGCAGGCGGAGCGCAGCTTGGCTGCTTTCCCCAGCGGCCAGCAGCTTCCCGATGCCCTCACTCTGGCCCAGACTGCCGGTTATGACTTCTTGCTGGAAGCCTCGCCGGTCAATCTCGTCCACGGCGACCCGGGGCTGAGCTGCACACGCGCCGCCCTGGAGCGGGGCCGCCCGGTCGTGTTGGCAAACAAGGCTCCCCTTGTCCTTGATTACGCCGGTCTGCACAGCCTGGCCGCCGCGCACGGCGCTCGCCTTGGCTTCAGCGCCACCGTTTGCGGTGGCCTGCCGGTGGTCAACGTGGGCCGGCGCGACCTTGCCGGGGCGACCGTCCACAAGGTGGAAGGTATCTTCAACTCCACCACGAACTATATCTTGGGCCGGATGGCGGCCGGTGAGAGCTATGCCTTGGCCCTGGCCGAGGCTCAACGCCGGGGAATCGCCGAAACCGACCCCACGCTCGACGTCGAAGGATGGGACACAGCCAACAAGTTGGTGATCAT
Source organism: Chloroflexota bacterium (assembly GCA_029782215.1). GTDB lineage: Bacteria > Chloroflexota > Anaerolineae > J102 > J102 > SSF26. Next base: position 4,342 of record JAKOVD010000132.1, on the reverse strand, counting down.
TGCCAATGCCATTCTCGGCCAGCAGGCGGGGCTGGCGCACGTCAAGGTGCGCGGCATCGCTGAGATGCAGGCGCAGGACAGCCCGGTCGCCCAGCGCCCAGATCAGACCGTCAAGCTCATCGCCCGCGCCGAACAGCGGCCCGATGGCAGCTACAGCCTGAGCGTGGGGCCGGAAGCGCTGCCCGGAGATCACTTCCTGGCCGGCGTGAGCGACTGGCAAATGGGCATCATCTTCTACACCGACATCTACGAGGACATCTACCTGAAGATCGATGAGAAAGGCCCCCTGGCAACGGCAGCGGCGATGCTGCGCGATGTGCTGGATCTGAGCGGTTGCCTGGATGGCCATGAACACAGGAGACGCCAATCATGAAAGCCTCTGTGCCCGTCAGCAAGCCTGTCCAACCCATGCCGGTCGACGCCGTGCGCCGCGCCTTCCAACGCTTCACCGAAATCGAAGGCTTCAGCGGCATTCTTCTGATGGCCGCCACGCTGGCGGCGTTGGTCTTGGCCAACTCACCCTGGGCGAGCAGCTACTTCGCCGTGCTGGGGCAGGAATTCACCATCGGGTTCGACCACCTCCTCTCCATCTCTCAGCCCATCCTCGTCTGGATCAACGATGGCTTGATGGCCATCTTCTTCTTCGTGGTGGGGCTCGAGATCAAGCGCGAGCTTCTCATCGGCGAGCTGTCGTCATTCCGCCGGGCCAGCCTTCCGATCATGGCGGCGATCGGGGGCATGACCGTACCGGCGCTCATCTACCTGGTGTTCAATGCCGGCAAGCCCAGCGCTTCCGGCTGGGGCATTCCTATGGCAACCGACATCGCCTTCGCCCTGGGGGTGCTCTCGCTGCTGGGCAGGCGCGTGCCCGTGGCGCTCAAGGTGTTTCTGACGGCCCTGGCCATCGTCGACGACTTGGGCGCAGTGCTCGTCATCGCCTTCTTCTACACCAGCAGGATCGTTTGGATCGACATCGCCTTCGCTGCCGCCCTGCTGGCACTGCTGGCGCTCTACGGTTGGTTGGGTGGGCGCCGGCTGGTGGTCTATGCCGTGGGTGGCTTTGTGGTTTGGGTGGCGTTCGTCTTTTCAGGCGTCCATGCCACGGTCGCCGGCGTGCTGGTGGCGCTCACGGTCCCGGTTCGCACCCGCATCGATGCCCAGGGCTTCGTGGCCTGGACCACAGCGCTGGTCGACCACTTCGTGAAAAGCGGTGAGGTTGGCGCCAACACCCTGATGAACAGCGAACAGCGGGCGACCGTGCGTGAGATCGAAATCGCCTGCGAGCACATCGAAACGCCGCTGCACCGGATAGAGTACATGCTTCACCCCTGGGTAGCCTTTGTGATCATGCCCATCTTCGCTTTCGCCAATGCCGGCGTCCCCTTGAATACGGTCAGCGCCGCCACGCTCACCGCGCCGGTCAGCCTGGGCATCTTCTGCGGCCTTGTGTTCGGCAAGATGATCGGCATCAGCCTGGCCAGTTTCATCGCCGTGCGCGCCGGCCTGGCGGCGCTGCCCCGCAACACGACCTGGCGCCATATGTGGGGCGTGGCCTGGCTGGGCGGCATGGGCTTCACCATGTCCCTGTTCATTTCCAGCCTCGCCTTCGGTGGGGGTCACGACGCCCACGCCTCGCTCAAGCTGGCGAGCCCGATCCTGCGCAGCGGCATCGGCGCTGACGCCTACCAGGACCTTGCCAAGATCGCCATCCTGTTGGCGTCACTCGTCGCCGCCCTGGTTGGCACGCTGGTCCTGCGCCGCCTGCCTGTCACGACCGGCGACGAAGAACCGGGCGCGGCAGGCGCGCACTGAGCCCGCGACCCAGCGGCAATCAATGGCATTCGGGCCTCGCGTGAGAAGAAGTGGAGCGTCCGGTCGCTGCAAACACATCACCGCACATTGGTGTGAGCTAGACAGCAAAAGGTTGGTCGCTTACAATATAGCGTAGTGGCAATGGTTGCCGCCTTTCTTTTCGTGTTCACAGGAGACGGCGTTATGGAACAACCCTGGCTGAAGAACTACGATCAAGGGGTGCGGGCCTCTCTCAGGCCCTATCCACAGACGACACTTGCCGACATCGTCCACGGGACGGCCACCGAACGACCTCACCATCCGGCGCTTTGGTTTAAAGGCAAGACCCTAGACTACGGCCAGATGGATGGCCTGAGCGATGCCTTTGCCGCCGGACTTGTCGCACAGGGGGTGCAGAAAGGCGATCACGTCGCGATCCTGATGGCCAACTGTCCTCAGTACGTGCTGGCCGAACTGGGGGTCTGGAAGGCAGGTGCCATCGTGGCCTCGATCAACCCGCTCTATACGGGCAAAGAGCTTGAGCACATGCTCAACGAGTGCGAGGCGGAAACGGTCATTGTGATGTCGCTCTTCTACGACAAGGTCAAGGAGGTGCAGCCGAAGACCAAGGTCAAGAAGGTAATCGTCACCAACATCAAGGAATACCTGCCGGCCGTGACGATGCTTCTCTTCACGCTGGTCAAGGAGAAGAAAGAAGGCCATCGCGTCACGCTGCAGCCCGGCGACTTGTGGTTCCAGGACCTGATGACCCAGCATCGCGGCGCCCCGCGGCCAGACGTGGTCGTCGACCCCGACGATCCGGCGCTCATCCTGTTTACCGGTGGCACGACTGGTCACGCCAAGGCGGCTGTAGGCTCGCATGTCGGCCTGGTCAAGTCGGGCCTGCAGATCAGCGAATGGTTTAAGAACGCGCTGCACGATTGGGAGGATGGCTTCCTGGCGAGCCTGCCCTTGTTCCATGTCTTCGCCGCCGCAGGCGTCCAGACGGCAGCTCTCGTGTCACACAACTTCATGGCCCTGGTGCCAAACCCGCGCGACCTCACGGATGTGCTTGACACCATCGAGAAGGCAAAGACCTCATTCGTGCCCGGCGTGCCGACCTTCTACGTAGGGCTGCTCGACCATCCCAAGGTCAAGTCCGGCAAAGCCGATCTCAGCCCGATCAAACTCTGCATCTCCGGCGCCGCCGCCCTGCTGCGCGATACCAAGGAGCGATTTGAAGCCGCGGCCAACTGCCGCATCGTCGAAGGCTACGCGCTCACCGAGTCGATGATGGCCATCGTCTGTACGCCGGTTGACGGCAAGTACAAGGTGGGATCGGTGGGTATGCCGGTGTCAGATGTCGCCGTACGCATTGTCGACAGCGAAACAGGGGAACGTGACCTGCCTTTGGGACCGGAAAACGTCGGTGAGATCCTGCTCAAGGCAGACCAACTGATGCTCGGCTACTACAACCGGCATGAAGCCACCGAAGCCATGCTCAAAGATGGCTGGCTGTACACGGCCGATCTTGGCTACATGGACGAGGATGGCTACCTCTTCATCGTCGATCGCAAGAAGGACGTGATCAAGCCCAGCGGCTTCCAGGTTTGGCCGCGCGAGGTGGAGGAAGTCATTGCCGCCCACCCCAAGGTCAAGGAAGTCGGCGTGGCCGGGGTGCCCGACGAACGCACCAGCGAAGCTGTCAAGGCCTGGATCGTCCTTGAGGAAGGGCAGTCGGCAACCGCCGACGAGATCAGGACCTGGTGTCGCGACCACCTGGCCGCCTATAAGGTGCCCAAGTATATCGAGTTCCGGACGGCCCTGCCCAAGAGCGCCGTCGGCAAGGTGCTGCGCCGCGAGCTGGCGCAGGAAGGCTAAATCAGTCCCTGACGGGATACAGAGGGCGGTCAAGCAGGTGTCTTGACCGCCCTCTGCGCGTGTTCGGTCCAGGTGGGCGTCAGAGCCGTGCTGAAAATAGGGCCCGGCTCAGCGCCAGCGCATCTCCAGGCCGGGGTCTCCCACCAGGTTGTAGGTGTCCAGGACGTAGTGCTTGCCCCCGGCCGCGGCATAGGCTCTCAGCGCCCCCTGGACGGCGTCGCCGACGCGCACCAGGGCCGGGTCGTAAAGCTGCGGGATAAACTGTTTGAACAGCCTGACGCCGTCGAAGTTCTTTGAAGTCCACGTCGGCGCCAACACCGCCGCCATGCCACCGTCGAGCTGCAGCGTCATGGCCTCCGTAGAGAGTGCGGTGCGGTCGGAACGCTGCGGGTCGCCGTGCCCCACGTCCTGCAAGTCCACAACCTTCGCCAACAGCTCGCAGCTGCCCCGGTACGCATCCGGGTTTCGCATCGGCCCCTTGCAGCCCCGCCGTGGCGATGATAATGCAGTTCGGCCCATTCTCGCCCCCTTTCAGGTTCGCCGGCGTGTCTGCCGCCACGTCCGCCGTCACCGCCAGGCACGGCCGCATCCCGTCCAACAGTTTTCCTTGCTCAGCCCACACACGCCATGCCAGGGCGCCCCCAAACAAAGAAGCGCCGGCCAATGGCCG
>JAKOVD010000112.1 GCA_029782215.1 Chloroflexota bacterium | reverse complement strand
CTCGATCTTGGAAAAGTCGAGGATGTCGTTGATGATGGTGAGGAGGGCGTCGCCGGAGTTGCGGATGATCTCGGCGAACTCGCGCTGCTCGTCGTTGAGGGGGGTGTTGAGGAGAAGGCCGCTCATGCCGATGACGGCGTTCATGGGGGTGCGGATTTCATGGCTCATGGTGGCCAGGAAGGCGCTCTTCGCCTCGTTGGCGCTGTCGGCCTCTTGCTGCGCCTTGACCGCCTCTTCGAACAGGCGGGCGTTCTGGATCGCTATCGCCGCCTGGCGGCCCAAGCCGATGGCGAAATCCAGGTCGGTCTGCATGAAGCCGCCGAACTTGCCCTTGTCGCGCCACACGGTGAGAACGCCGAGCACCTGGTCACCCAGGGTCAGCGGCACGAAGATGATGGCTTCCTCTTCCTCTTCGTCTTCAGTGCCGGCGACCTGCACCATACGGGGGTCCAGGTCAGGATCGTTGACGATCTCGGCGATGCCCGTTTGGGCGACATTGCCGGTGATACCCACCCCCAGTTCGACGACGTCGTGCAGCAGCAGGTCGGCATGCGCACCTACAGCCACGTGTGTCGGCAAGGTGCCGTCAGGCTGGAGCAGGCGAACGACTACGTCATCGGCGTGCAGCACTTCTTCAGCGCTGGCAGCGATCATCTCCAGCACCTTCTCCAGGTCCAGCGTGGCGGAGATCTCCCGCCCGATCTCATTGAGGGCCGCCGTTTCACTGGCGCGGCGCTGGCTCTCGTCGAAGAGCCGGGCGTTCTGGATCGCCACTCCCGCCTGCCGCGACATACCGACGAGGAAGTCGAGGTCGTCCTGTGTGAAAGGCGGCGTGTTGGCGCTGCGCCAGACCGACAAAGCGCCGCTGACCTGACCGGCTGTGAACAATGGCGCCACCATGAGCTTCTCACCGGCTTCCGTGGGACTGCTCCCCGGAAGGTGCATCGTGCGGGGGTCGCTGAGTGTGTCGGCAACCGCCTCGGCGACGCCCGATTGGGCGATGCCACCGATCAGCCCCTTGCCCAGTTCAGGATGGAACGCCATCACGGCTTCGGAGTTCTCGCCGACCGCGGCGATGGGGCGCAGATGCCGGCCGTCCGATTCGAGCACAAAGACCGCACTCGAATCCGCGTTCAGGACCGTGGTTGCATTCTGCGTGACCCGCTCGAGCACCGTACTCAGATCGAGCGTGGACGAGATCTCCCGTCCGATATCGGTGAGCGCTGCCATCTCGCCAGCGCGACGCTGCGTCTCATCGAACAGCCGGGCATTCTCCAGCGCCACGCTCATGCTGTTGGCCAGGGTCTGCAAAAGGCGCACATCGGCCTCGTCGAACGCGTTCTCGCGATCCACGTTCTGCAGGCTGATTGAACCTCTGACCTCGTTGCCTACAATGAGGGGAACGAAGACCCCCGACTTGGGAGGCGCCGTGCCCGCCGTTGTTCCCGGCGACATGGCCAGGAGCTCCGCCGCCTGCCGGAAAAGGATGGGCTGCCGGGTCGCAATCAGACGCCGTGCGATCTGCCCGTAGGTGTAGGGCTCGTCATAGAAGCGCTCCCCCTTTTCAACACCGTACAGCGTGTGCGCCAGTTCCTTGGCCTGGTCGTACACCGTGATCGTCAAGGCCTGCGCATCGAAGATGCCGCGTATCTTCTCACCGACCAGGTCGTAGATGGCCTGCATGTCGAGCTTTGACGCCAGGCCCTCCTGGACACTGTTGATAATGGCCAGCTCGGAGGCGCGCTGCTCGGTTTCGTTCAGCAGGCGCTGTGTCTCGTCGAACAGGCGAGCGTTCTCCAGAGCCACGCTCATGGAACCTGCAAGGGTCTTGAGCAGACGCACATCCGACTCGCTGAATGCATGCTCGCGGTCCAGGTCTTGCAGCGAAATGCCGCCAATTGCCCGATCGCCGACCACCAAAGGAAGCCCAACAAAGGACTTGGTGTCCACGCCGCCGTCGCCCTGATCGCCCAGCCTGCTCATGCCGAGCTCCCTTGCGCGTTCAATCATGTTTTCGTTGATGATGAGTGGTTCGCGCTGAGAGAAGAAGTGGCGCATGAAAGGACTTGGCGTTTCCGGCGGATAGTAGTCGCGAACACCTCTTTCGATGGAATAGGTCCATTCGACGAGGTCCGCCTGCTGGTCATAGGCACACAGCAGCACAATCTGAGCATCAAAGATGTCTCGTATTTTGTCACCGACCAGGTCGTAGATGGCCTGCATGTCGAGCTTCGACGCCAGCCCTTCCTGGACACTGTTGATGATGGCCAGCTCCTGGGCCCGCTGCTCGGTCTCGCTGAGCAGGCGCTGTGTCTCGTCGAACAGGCGAGCGTTCTCCAGGGCGCTGCCCAGCGAGGCGGCGATGGTTGTGAGCAGGCGCAGCTCGGACTCGCCGTAGGCATTCTCGCGCTCGTAATCCTCAAGTGAGATGGTGCCGAGCACCCGGTCCTTGCTGAGGATGGGCACGGACAGGAGCGATTTGCTGTGGTCGGTGCCGGGAATGATGGGGACATGGGCCCTCTCATAGTCGGCGGGTATGCCGAGCACAACTGGCTGGCGCGTCTTCCGCATGGTCTCGATCAGGCCGCCAGGGGTTGGCGGCGCCGGTGCCAGAACGAGCCGCTGATCGCGTTCGTAGGTGTAGAGGTAGTGGATGAGATTGGCTTTCTCGTCGTACCAGGTGATGTCGAGTCCGCCGGCGATGAACAGTTCGCGCAGGGTGTCGCCCACCAATTCCACCATGGCCTGGAAATCCAGCTTGGCGGCAAGGCCGCGCTGGATGGAGTTGATGATCTGCAGCTCGGAGGCGCGCTGCTCGGTCTCCTTGAGCAGGCGCTGGGTCTCATCGAACAGACGGGCGTTTTCGAGGGCCACGCTCATGCTGTTGGCCAGGGTCTGCAGCAGCCGCACATCTGAGGTGCTGAAGGCATGCTCGTGCTCCATATCTGCCAAAGTGATGAGCCCGCGTGCCCGACCTCCGGCAACCAGCGGCACAAAGACGGCTGACTTTTCCGTCCCGGTGCCTGGTAGCGGCGTGCTGCCGTATTTCTCGCCCGCACCGGCGATATCCTCATTGATGACCAGCGTCTCACGGGTGTGGAGAACGTGGGGCCCAAAACCGCTTGCTTGCAGCGGCTGCGATTCGAGGGCGATGCGCTGGCCCGCTTCGTAGAGGTACGGGTAGGCGACCATTTCCGTCTGCGGGTCGTAGAGGCGGATGCCAACATTCGCTCGTGGGAACACTTCCCGGATCTTGTCGCCGACCGTATCGGAGATGCCCTCCATGCTCAACACCGTGGCCAGGGACTGCTGGATGCTGTTGATGATCGCCAGCTCGGCGTTGCGCTGCTCGGTCTCACTGAGCAGGCGCTGCGTCTCGTCGAACAGCCGGGCATTTTCGAGGGCCACGCTCATGCTGTTCGCCAGGGTCTGCAGCAGACGGACATCGGCTTCGCCGAAGGCGTTCTCGCGGTCGATGTTCTGCAGGCTGATGGCGCCCCGGACCTCATCACCCACGACCAGCGGAACAAAGAGCCCTGAGAGGGAGGGTTCTGTGCCCGGCGTTGTCACAGCCGACATCGCGTCGAAATCCTCCGCCCGCCGGAAGAGAAGAGGCTGGCGCGTCGCAATCAGACGCCTGGCGATCTCACTGAACGGGAATGGCTCGTTTTCAAAGACCCGCCGTCCTTTCTCCACACCGTAGAGCATATGATCCACTTCATTGGCGTGGTCATAGCTAAGGATAAGCAGAGACTGGGCGTCGAAGATGTCGCGGATCTCGTCACCTACCAGGTCGTAGATAGCCTGCATATCCAGCTTCGAGGCCAGGCCCTCCTGGACGCTGTTGATGATGGCGAGTTCGGCGGCGCGCTGCTCGGTCTCTTTGAGCAGGCGCTGCGTCTCGTCGAACAGCCGGGCGTTTTGCAGGGCGACGCCCAGGTTGGCGGCCAGCGTGGTGAGCAGATTGACGCTCGACTCCGGAAAGGCATGGGGATGGTTGGCGTACAGTGTGATGACCCCGATCACCTTTCCCGAGGACCAGATGGGGGCGCAGACGACGCTCTGCGTCAGGTCCGGCAGCGACGTGTCCCCAATCAGCGTGCTGACCTGAAAGCCCAGCCGGGACCTGTTCCCCACGAGATCTTCGTTAATGACGAGGGTCTTCTGGTTCCGGATCGTCCAGCCCGCGTAGCCCTCTGTCACGGGGCTCGGGTCGACGTGGAAGCGGTCGCCGTGCTCGATGTAGTAGGGCATGGCCAGGATGCCGGAGGCCGCATCGTAAAGCCCGATATACATGTCCTCGGAGCCGAACTCCACGCGGATTTTCTCGCCCACCAGGTCGATGATGGACTGGAAGTCCAGCTCACGGACCAATCCTTCGCTGACGCTGTTGATGATGGCAAGCTCGGCCGCGCGCTGCTGCTCGGACCTGAACAAGCGCTGGGTCTCCTCAAAGAGCCGGGCGTTCTCAAGCGCCACGCTCATGCTGCTGGCCAGCGTCTGCAACAGCCGGACATCTGAAGGACTGAAAGCATGCTCGCGTTCCATATCGGTTAGCGTAATGATTCCGCGGGCCTGGTCGCCCACCACCAGCGGCACCATGACCAAAGACTTCTCTGTCGCCGTGCCGGGCAAAGCGTAGCTGCCTAGTCGCTCCGCCTCCTTCAAGATGTTCTCGTTGACGACGAGTGTTTCGCGCGTGCGGAGGACATGTGGGCCGAAGCCGCGGTCGGGCACCAGATGCGACTCGATGGTGATGCGCTGTCCCCCTTCGTAGACATAGGGGAAATGGATCAGCCCCGTTTGGGGATCGTAGACGCGGATGTCCATGTCCGCCTCGTGGAAGATCTCGCGAATCTTGTCCCCCACGGCGTGGTAGATGCCCTGCATGTTCAGCTCGGCCGCCAGCGCCTGCTGCACGCTGTTGATGATGGCCAATTCGGCATTGCGCTGCTCGGTTTCCTTGAGCAGCCGCTGCGTTTCCTCGAAGAGGCGGGCGTTTTCCAGGGCGGTGCCCAGGCTGGCGGCAATGGTCGTCAGCAGCCGCACCTCTGACTCGCCGAAGGCGTTCTCGCGCTGGTAGTCTTCGACGAGGATGGAACCCAGGAGACGGTCACCGCTGATGATGGGCACATTGATGTTGGACTTGCCAACGTCTGTGCCTGGGACGACAATTTGAGTGGCAGCCGCGGTGTAGGAGTTGGTGACGACGGGCTGGTGTGTCCTGACCATCTCCTCCCAAGGGCCACCGGGACGCGGCGACGCCGGGGCGATGGTGAGCCGCTTGCCGTGTTCATACTCGTAGAGGTAGTGCACCAGGTTCGTCTTCTCGTCGTACCAGCGGATCCCGATCTCCCCTGTGTGCAGGACCTGGCTCAGCTTGTCCCCTACCAGGTCAATGATGGCCTGGAAGTCCAGCTCGGCCGCCAGCCCCTGCTGGACGCTGTTGATGATGGCCAGCTCGGACACGCGCTGTTCCGTTTCCTTCAGGAGACGCTCGGCTTCATCGAAGAGCCGGGCGTTCTCGATGGCAACGCCCATGTTGGCCGAGAGCGTCTGCAGCAGGCGCAGGTGGTTGTCGTCGAAGGCGTTTTGGCGGTAGCTTGCCACCATGGCGACGCCCAGCACTTTCTCGCCCACGATGATCGGCACCAGCAAGACGGACTCCGCGGAGACTCCCGATCCCTTTTCGACCATTTCCGGCGGTATGTAGGCGTCGTGCGCCACCTGCTCTGTCAGCGTCCCCAGCAAGAGCGGCTGGCGCGACTGGATGACCTGCGACGTCATGCCCTTGCCCAACGGAAACGGCTCGATGTAGTCGATGTAGCCGCCTTCGGCTGCGTCCCATTCAAAAAGCGTCCGGATCAGCCCGGTCTGCGGATCGTACAACATGATCGACACGCCGCCGTCGATGTGGAAGATGTCGCGTACCTTGTCGCCCACAATGCGGGTCACGGTCCTGACGTCCAGCGTCTGCGCCATGGCCTCGCCGACGCTGTTAAGGATGGCCAGCTCGCTGACGCGGGCCTGCTCGGCCGTGAGCAGCCGCTGGGTTTCATCGAACAGCCGGGCGTTCTCCAGGGCCACGCCCGTCGAAGCCGCCAGGGTGGTCAGCAGGCTGACGTCGGCGTCGCTGAAAGCGTTCTCGTGATCGTAGTTGTAGAGCGCGATCACGCCCGTAGCCTGGTCACCCACGATGATCGGCACACCCAGGTAGGCAAGGTTGTCGCGAGTGTCCTGGTTTTCGTCAGAGGTGATGAAGTACGAGCCGTACTCCCGGCTCCGATCCTGCAAATGCTCGTTGATGAGGAGTGGCTGCCGTGACTGGATGACGTGCGAGCCAAAGCCCTTGCCCAAGGGCGTGGGCGGAGGAAGATGGAAGAGACGAAGCCCGTCGTCAAACACATAGCGAGGCTGGATCGAGTTCGTGGAGCGGTCGTACAGCGTGATGACGATGCCCTGGGCATCGAAGACATCGCGGATCTTGTCGCCCACCAGGTCGATGATGGCCTGGTAGTCCAACTGCGCCGCCAGGCCCTGCTGGACGCTGTTGATGATGGCAAGCTCGGACACGCGCTGCTGGAGTTGGGCGGTGCGCTCGGCGACGCGTTGCTCCAGGCCGCGGTACAGCCGGGCGTTTTCGAGGGCGATAGCCGCCTGGTTGGCAAAGGCTGCCAACAGATCGGCATCCACCTGGGTGAACGGTCCAAAGAGCGCTGCGGTTTCGGCGTAGATGAAGCCCACCAACTGCCCCTGCGCCGCCAGCGGCACGCCCATCATGCTCAGGGTGGTCTCCAGCCCCTCGACGGCGGCGGGCCTCGACCGCAGGACGCCGCGCTGTTTTTTCGTCACATCGGCCAGCAGGTCTGCCGCCTGCTCCAGCGCTGCCGGCTCTTCCTCAAGGGAATAGCCGCGTGAGGCGGCGACGGCTCGCTGGCCGTTCCGATCCACCAGTACCAGGAGAGCCCGCTCGGCGCCGCTCAGCTCCACCAACTGCTCCATGATGAAGTCCAGCAGGGCGCTGACCTCCCGCGGCTCGTTCATCCGCACGCCGATGGCCAGCAGCCGCCGGAATTGTTCCTGGAGATTGCCCTGCCGCGGGCTTGCGGGGTCGACGGTCATGCCGCGGGCGAGCGCCTCCTGCGTCCAGGCCAGAAGGATGCTGCGGTTGAGCTGCACCTTGTTCAGGTAGTTGCGCCGCAGCCCCTCGTCGCTCAGGTGGTCGATCGCGTGGAGAAGCACCTGTTGGGTGTTCTGCAGCGCCGCCCACACCTCATCCGGCAGTCGTTCGTCATGCGTTTTCCCACCGCCCTTGCTGCCCTTTGTAGTTCTGCGATTTGCGGTCCGTCGCCGGCGCGCGTCCTCTGCCAGCGCCCGGTACCGCCACCACCAGACCTCCTCAGGCTTGGCGTCGCTGGTAATGCTGCCTTGGGCCTCCAGCAGTTCGACAGCCTCTCTTGTCTCAACGAGGGCCGCCGCCAGGTCCCCGGTGGCCAGGCTTGCCGCCCCCATGAGCGCCTGGTTCTGGATGATAACGGCAGGGATGTTGAGCTCGCGGCCGATCTGCGCCCCCCTTGCGAAGGCCTCGTGCGCCTGCTGCGGCCTACCCTTGGCAAGGGCAAGGCGCCCCTGCACCAGCGCTTCACTGGCAAAGAGGAGGGGCTCGTCGGCCGCTTGCGCCAACTCGCGGGCCTCCGTCAGCGCCTCCTCGGCCTGGTCGTAATCGTCCAGGTAGAATAGCAGCTCCGCCAGGCTGAACAGGTTTGAGCTGAGATAGCCGGCTGCCTGCATGTCCCGGTACATCTGCACCCCTCGCTCATTGTAGAGCCGCGCCGTCGTGTACAGGCCGAGTGACTGGTACACGATGCCCAGGTTGCCGTACATCAGTGCCTGGCCGTCGCGCCTGCCGCCGGCGCGGAAGATCTCGAGCGCTTCCTCTTCGTAGGCGCGCTGTTCGGCGAAGTCCGTCGAGGCAATGGCCAGCATGTTGAGCGTGCGGCCCTCGCCGTAGGTGTCGCCGATCTCGCGGTAGAGGGCGAGGGCGCTGCGCTGGATCTCTGCCGAGCGCTCCATCTGGCCGGTGGCGCCGGCCACCCAACCAAGGCGTCGCAGGCATTCCGCCATGCCAGCGCGATCGCCAAGGTCACGATAGAACTGCAGCGCTTCTTCGTAGAGGGTCCCCGCGCTTGCGTAGTCGCTGCGGTAGAGATGCGATGCACCCAGCGACCGCAAGCTGTTTGCCACCAGGTCGGGGCGGTCCAGCAGGCGCGCCATCGCCAGCGCCTGGGCTGCCACTGGCTGCGCCTCGGCGGCGCGGCCCAGCAGGCACAGCGTCTCCACCTCCAGGTTGAGCGCCTGCACCTGGCGGGGGGCGTCACCCATCCCTTCGGCCAACCGGACAAGGGCCTCCCAGTCCGCAATGGCGGCCGGCAGGTCGCTGTTGGTCTGGTTCGCCCGGCCGCGGGCGCACAGCACGTCGTACGCAACGTCTGCGGGCAGGGGCTTCGCCAGCGCCTCGGTATAGAGGGCGATGGCCTCCTCGAAACGTCCGTCGGCAAGGGCGGCGGCAGCGGCTTCCTGCAGCGCCGCCGCTTCACTGAGGTTCTGTTCTCGCTGGTCCGTCATGGCTGCGACAACCTCTCTGTCTTGGTTTTCCCCTTGGCTGCCTCTCAGCCGGTCCGGCGCGCGTTGGCGGCCGTGGCGTACAGCACCGTCTTGATCTGGAAGGGCGTCAGCTCGGGGTGTTTGCTGCGGATGAGGGCAACGATGCCGGCGATATGGGGCGCGGCAAAGCTGTTGCCCGTGGCGGTGATGGTGCTGTGCTGGTTCCAGGCCACGCGCACGTCGATCCCCGGCGCGCCAAACTCGACCGGGGGACTGGGGTTGTATTGGAACTCATAGGGGTCCTGGCTCTCGTTGGCGGCCACCGAGAGCACCGCCGCATACAGCGACGGGTAGCTGGGCGCCGGCATGTTGTTCACGGCCGAAACCAGGACTACGTTCTTGAAATAGGCTTCGTCGGCGATCTCGTGGAAGAGGGCGTAGTAGTCCCGCTTGGAGGTGCTCAGCGAGAGGTTGGCGACGTGCATGCCGTTGGCGATGGCCCAGCGCAGGCCGTTGGCAAACTGGATGGCGCGACCGGTCATGTCGCGCCCCAGCACGCGCACGCTGTACAGCTCGGCGTCCGGCGCCAGGGCATGGATGATGCCGGCGCAGGCTGTGCCGTGTCCGGCTGTATCGAAGGGCTCTTCCGTGACGAAGCGCACCCCGGTCTTGGTGCGCCCGTCCAGCACCACCGCCACCCCGCCCTTGACGCTGTCCCCGACCGCCCGGTGGTCGGCTTCGATGCCGCTGTCTACGACCGCCACCCGCACCCCTTTGCCTGTACTGCCCCCCCAGGCCCACTCGCGCGTGATCTCGCCGATCGGGCCGCTGGCGGTCAACTCGCGCAGGGCTCCGGCGGTAAAGGCGGATGACCAGGCTGGGCGCAGTTCGTCGCTCACGACATCAGGCTTTGCTTGCTGCGTGCGTACCCGGCGAATGTCTCCAGGATCGACCGGCAGGCCTGGCGTTCGGCGTCGCCCAGGGCGCTGATGGCGTAAAAGCTGTCGGCCAACGCCAGAAGATCGTCGACCTCCTCATCGCCGGCGGCGCTAAAGAGGCTGGCCAGGGCGGCGGCTTCCTCTTGCTCCGCCCACTGGGTCAGGCCTGCCAGCAGGACCTGCTCCAGTCGCTCCGTCTGCTGGGCCTGGTGGATGGCGATGGCCGCCTGGCGGGCAAAGAGGCCCAGGAGCTCCATGTCCTGCAGGCCGAAGGCCGGAGCTGCGATCTTGTCCAGCACCTCCATGACGCCGATCACGCGTTCCTCGATGATCAGCGGCATGGCCAGGATCGAGCGCGGCACATAGCCCGTCTGTTCGGCGGTGGCGCGGGCAAAGCGCGGATCGCGCTGGACGTCGGAGACGGCGATCGGCTGGCCGGTGCTGGCGACGTAGCCGGCGATGCCGCGGTCGATTGGGATGCGCATCCCGATGACTTCTTCCTGGCCGGCGCCGTAGGCGACGCGAAAGACCAGCTCCTGCTGCTTGTCGTCGACCAGGGCCATGGAGGCCGCCGCGGCGCCAAACAGGCGCGCGGCGGCCTCCACGATGGTCTGGAGGAGCTCGTCGCTGTCGCCAGGCAGAATAGCGCGGCCTGTGGCGCGCACGGCCAAAAGCAGGCGACGGATCTGCTCTGTTACATTGTCACTCGGCATAGGTGACGTCATCTATTGATAGTATGCCACATTCTCCACCACGCGCAATGACCCGGAAGCGCTGTCGTTTCCGGGTCATTGTGTCGTGCAGTTTGAAGCGGCGCCGCAGGCAAGGTGCGGGAGATGGTCATCAAATGACCTGGTAGGATTCGGTGTCGGCGTTGAACGTCACCTTTCCCTGGATATCGTCGTAGGTCTTGGTGACCTTGCCCTTGAGCTGGTGGGCCTCGACCTCGGGCTCGTCGTAGGTCTTGGTGACCTTGCCCTTGAGCTGGTGGGCCTCGACCTCGGGCTCGTCGTAGGTCTTGGTGACCTTGCCCTTGAGCTGGTGGGCCTCGACCTCGGGCTCGTCGTAGGTCTTGGTGACCTTGCCCTTGAGCTGGTGGGCCTCGACCTCGGGCTCGTCGTAGGTCTTGGTGACC
>JAKOVD010000104.1 GCA_029782215.1 Chloroflexota bacterium | reverse complement strand
GACGTTGGTGGCGTAGACCTTGGGGTCGGAGCTGATGAGGGTTTCGTCGATGGGGTTGAGGGAGGGGATGGTGCCGTCGTCGGAGCCGGGGTTGTCGATGCCGCCGGTGCCCTGGGGGCCGTGGCACTTCTGGCAGTTATCCGTGAACAGCTTTTCGCCGGTGGCGGCGTTGCCGGTGAGGGCGACGGCGGGGCCGGGGCCGCCGGGGTTGGAGGGTCGGGCCACTTCGACGGTGGACGTGGCGGCCTCTGTGGCCGTGATCGCCGGTGTGGCCGTCACCGCGGGCGCGGATGCCGCTTTCAGACGCCACACGTCGATCAGGGCAATCAGATCGGAGATCTGGCGAGGTGAGAGCACGGTTCCCCATGTAGGCATGCCTTTGGCTGGACGGCCTTTGGCGATCGTATCGCGATACCAGGCGTCGTCAAACGCCTGCAGCTTCGCAGGATCGTTCAGCGCCGGAGCCTTGCTGGTGCCCACTCCGTTGTCGCCGTGACAGACAGCGCAAACGCTGCCAAACACGTCGCGGCCGCGATCGGGGTCGCCCTTGGGCGGCGCCGATCGGATATCAGTGGCTGTTGGCTGCCAGCTTCGCAGAAAAGCCACAAGCTGCCTGACGTTCTCATCGGTCAAGGGACCGCCGTGCGACTCATTCCAGGCAGGCATTTCGGTCCCAGGAACACCCGAACTGACGATGCTGAAGAGCGTGTCGTCGTCCGTCGTGCTCAGAAAGGTCTTGTCGTTCAGCGCCGGGCCGCTGTCTCCTTCTCCATTGTCGCCATGACAGAGGGTGCAGTTGTCCTTGAAGATCGCCTGGCCAGCTTCAACAGCGCCTTTGGTGTCGCTTGCCTCCACGGTGGCGATGCGTCCTGATTCGCGCAGGAGATACGCCTGGAACGACACCAGGATGGCCAGCGTCAGGATGAGACCAACGGCAAGAAAGCGAGTGTAGTCTTCTTTCGGACGCATGGTTGCAGCCTCAGACGTGAAATTCCTGCGAGGGGTCATAGGCGGCGCGGGCGATCGGTTCCCCGGTGTTCACGACCAGGTTGCCATTCACCAGGCTGATCGGGAAGAGGTCGAGCGGGCGCGGGGCCGGCCCACCGGTCACCTCGCCCTTCGTGTTGAAGAGCGAGCCGTGACACGGGCAGTGAAACTCGTCTTCTGACTGGCTCCAGGGCACCGTACACCCCAGGTGGGTGCAGCGCCACCACAGCGCCAGGAAGCCGCCATCCTCAAGACGCGAGATGTAGAAATGCCCGCTTGCCACCCGGCTGACCGTGCCGGGTTTGAATTCGTCAGGCTTGCCGGCAATCACCTCACCTCCGAAGCCTCCCGGTTTCGTGGTGGGCTTGAAGTAGCCTGCCATGGCTCCGCCTGCCTGGGCGACGAGGGCAAGGGCGGCGACGCCCCAGGCGGCGCTTAGAAATTCGCGGCGGGTCCAGCCGTTTCCAGCTTCCTTGTCATCAGTCATGTTTCGTAGCCTCCGAGCCGGTTGTCAGCCGTTCGCACAGCGCATCTGGTGTCCCGGCTGACCAGGCCTGCCTGGTTGTTGTCATAATCCTGCAAATGGGCTGTAGCCATTGGGCATCTGCCACGGCAGATACATCTTGAAGCCAGGCCCGCGGAACAGGAAGCCGGTGAGCGTGAGCACGACAGCCGCCACAATCATGACCGTGAAGAGGACCAGCATCACCTCACGCACGGTCGGTTTCTTGAGACTCAACACCAGTACCGGCAGGCCGACGATCACGAACAAAATGAGCAGCGGGAGCAGTCCCTGGGCCACCCATGTGGGGACCGCGGTTCGCAGCATTTCGCGCAGGCTGAACATCGTGTCCAGGGCGACATAGATCGGCATGACCACCAATGTGTAGAGGGCTGTCCATGCCACGATGCGCTTGCCACGGGCAGAGGTGAACCAGACGCCTGCTCCCGCCCGGGAGTGATCGATGTAGGGCAGGGCGATCAGAAACAGGACAAGGATCGTCGGGATGAGCACCCCAGCCACCATGGGGTGCATGTGTTCCAGCAGTTCCTGCAGCCCCATGAAGTACCAGGGCGCCTTTGCCGGGTCCGTGGTGACGAGAGGGTTGGCAATGGTCTCGAGCGGCGCCTGCTTGGCGAGCGAGAACAGGAAGAGGAACAGCGTCACGCCCAACATCAGGATGATCTCCCAGAGCACCACCAGGGGGAAGGAGAACACGGTGTCCTCCGGACCCTTGCCCACCATAGGGCCTTCGCCTGGCATGAGCTCGACCAGGGCGTACGACTTGCTGGTATGCTGCGGGAAGATCTCGTCGGTTACTGGAATGGGATCAGACATGGCTCATCTCCCTCCCTTTTCCTGGGCGGTGGGGTTCCCTGCGTCGTTGGCGGCCAAACCGCCATCTTTGCGCACCCGCCAAAGGTGCAGCGAGATGCCCAGGATCAACATGAAGGGCACGACGGCGATGTGAAGCGTGTAGAAGCGGATGAGCGCCGCCTGGCCCACGTCAGACCCACCCAGCAGAACGCCCTTGATGGCGGCGCCGCCGAACGGCGCGTAGCTGGCGATGTTCGTCCCCACGGTGATGGCCCAATAGGACAACTGATCCCACGGGAGAAGGTAGCCTGTGAAGCTGGCGCCCAACGTCATCACCAGCAGGAGCACGCCGATGATCCAGTTGAACTCGCGTGGCGGCTTGTAGGCGCCCGTGTAGAACACCCGCACCATGTGCAGAATGACCATGAGCACCATCAGATGCGCGGCCCACCGGTGCATGTTGCGGGTGAACTGGCCCAGCGGCACCGACAGTTGGATGGCCTTCATCGCCGGATAGGCTCGCTCGACCGACGGGACGTAGTAGAACATCAAGAGGACCCCGGTGAACAGCAGGACCAGGAAGTGAATCGTGGACATGATGCCGAGGCCGAACGAATAGGACCAGCGTACACTCCTGCGGCTCACCTTGACCGGGTGCAGATGGAAGAAGACATTGCTGGTCATGGTCAGCGAGCGGTCGAGCGGGTTATCTGGCCACCCGTGCCGGAAAAACGAACGCCAAACTCGCGATTCGGTGAGGAAATCGAACCTGGTCTTACTTTGATACGCCACTTTGCCCTCCTGCGGAATTGGCTTCCACGAATTGCACCTCTTCGGTGAAACGGAGCGTTTCCATCTGCACGGCATCGGTGGGACAGCGCATCGCGCACAGGCCGCATCGAATGCACTGCGTGGGATCGAACAGCATGGCGGTCTTGACTAACCCGCCGGCCATCACTGCCGCGACCTTGTCGTCGCCGCCCACCTGCGCTGCCGGCACCAGCTTAAGACAGTCCATGGGGCAGACGTCGACGCAGCCATTGCACAAGATGCACAGCTCGCCGTCGAAGACAGGGTTGATGCTGCAGATGAGACACCGTCCACCCTGTTCGCGTGCCGTTTCCTCGCTGAAGCCGATCTCGACGCGTGCGACGCCGACACGCCGCGCCACCGGCAGCGCCGGCGGCTGGCGCCGCGGCCAGCGCAGGTAGTTGCGCAGCGGCCCTACCTGCGGATAGTCCCGCCGCGCCACGGGTGTGAAGAAGGCCTTGCGCACCAGGCGAGGCTGCACATTCTGGAGATAAGCATGGATGCCCCTGGCCGCCTTTTGCCCGTCGGCCACGGCATTGATGATCAAGCGCGGCCCAAAGGCAATGTCTCCCCCGGCGAACACACCGGGAGCCGTGGTCATGAGCGTTTCTTTGTCGACCACCAGGGTCCCGCGCGGCGACACCTCCACACCATCCTCCGGCTTGACCCATGTCAGCTCGCCGGTCTGCCCGATCGAGATGATCACGCTGTCGCATTCCCACAGCTTCTCGCTGCCCGGCTGCAACTGCGGGTTGAAGCGGCCACGTTCATCGAAAGCTCGAATCACGTCCAGGGTTTCCAGGGCGACCGCACGGCCGTTCTCGCCGATGATCCGCTTCGGTGCGAAGTGATGGTGGATGACGATGCCTTCCTCTTCAGCTTCGTGGACTTCGACCGGATCTGCCAGCATCTCCCGGCGGTCCTCGACCACCAGGCAGTGGACCTCTTGCGTGGCGCCCAGACGGCGAGCGGCACGGGCGACGTCAAGGGCTGTTTCCAGGTCGCCGCCCGACTGTGCCGCCTGACCCAGGCGGGCGGCGGTGCGGGCGACGTCCATCGCCACATTGCCACCGCCGATCACCAGGATGCGCTTGCCCAGGTCCAGGTTGTAGCCGCCCAGGTTGACGTTGATCAGGAAGTCGACCGCACGCAGGACGCCATCGAACTGTTCGCCTTCGACGTTCAGGCGGCGGCTGGCATAGGAGCCAATGCCAATGAAGACGGCATCGAATTCGCGCCTCAGGTCGGCCAGGGTGAACTCGCGTCCCAGCGCCTGGTTGAGCTGGAGGGTGGGCCCCAGCGCCAGCACAGCCTGAATCTCCAGGTCGATCAGTTCTCGCGGCAGACGGTATTCAGGCACGCCCAATCGCAGCATACCGCCGGCGGCCGGCGCCGCATCGAGGATCACCACCTCGTGCCCAAGCAGGGCCAGGTCGTGTGCACAGGTCAGGCCAGCCGGGCCGGCGCCGATCACGGCCACGCGCTTGCCGGTCTTCTGACCGCGCTGGCGGGCGGCATAGAGCTCGGTGCGGCCGGCCGGAAGCGCTGAGTTGCCGAGGTCGAAGCGGTTAGTGGCGCCCGTGTAGGCGGGAAAGGCCGGCGGCAGGTGTGGTTCGCCGGTTTCGCCCAGGAAGACACCGTAGCGATCGTTGACGAAACGCTTGAGGGCGCGAATCGCTATCGGAGCGTCGACCTTTCCCCGGCGGCAGGCCGCCTCACAGGGCGCTCCGCATACCCAGCCGCACGTCGAGGCAAACGGATTCGTTTCGCGGGCAATCAGGTAGGCCCGCTCATACTCACCTTGCGCGATGGCGGTGACGTAAGCACGGGCATCGGTCCGCACCGGGCAGGCCTGCTGGCACGGAACCGACTGTTGGTAGTAGCTGATGTCAGGCAAGAAAACGCGGTAGGGAGCCATGGGTCGATGCTATCCTCTACCGCGTAAGCTAGCACGCAAAGGTGTAGATTGGGTCTAGGCAGGGTGTGGATCGCGTGACGGCTACTCGAAGCGGTAGCCAAAGCTGCGCTCTGTAAGAATATGGACCGGGTTGCCGTGGTCGGCCTCGAGTTTCTTCCTGAGCGCCCAGACGAAGTGCTTGACGTGTTCGATCTCGCCCGCATACGCCGGACCCCAGACTTCGGCCAACAACTGCTCGGTGGGCACGGTCCGATGGGCATGGCGCGCCAACGTCTCCAGCAGGTGGTACTCGGTGGGCGTGAGGTCGACCCCATGCCCTGCGACGGTGACTCGGCGCTGTTGAAAGTCGATGGTCAGATCGCCGCTCGTCAGCCGGCTCGCAACCGCGGGTGCAGCGCGTGCCCGCGCCAGCACCGCCCCCACGCGCGCCGTCAACTCGGCAAAGGAGAACGGCTTGGTGACATAATCATCAACCCCCAGACGAAAGCCGCGCAGCTTGTCGATTTCCTCCCCCTTGGCGGTGAGCATGATGATCGGGACGTTGCCTTGGCTGCGCAAGCGCCGGCAGACCTCCCAGCCGTCCATCCCCGGCATCATGACGTCCAGGACCACCAGGTCTGGCTTCGATGTCACCGCCTGGTGCAGACCGCTGTGACCATCGGGCGCGGTCAGAGGATGGTAGCCGTTGGCTTCAAGATGACCGGCCAGAAGCTCCAACAGCGTTTGGTCGTCGTCGACAACGAGGATCGTCTCGCGAGCCATCGTCATGCCGCCACCGGCAGGGAGAATGAGAAGACAGCCCCGCCTTCGGGGTGGTTCTCCACCCAAATGCGACCTCCCTGCGCCTCCACAAGGCGGCGGCAGATGTAGAGGCCCAGACCGTAGCCATACACGGCCTGAGAGTCACTGCTGTCGAGCCGGTGGAACTTTTCAAACACCCGTTCGACGTCCTTGGGGGGTAGCCCGGGACCTGAATCACGAACTGAGAGCGTGACCGCCGCTTGATCAGCCCTGGCGGTGATGATGATATCCTCTTGCGCTGGCGAATACTTGTCAGCATTGTCCAGCAGATTGACCAGGACCTCTACCACACTGGCGCGGTCAGCAAACGCCAACGGCAGCCCTGGCTTGGTAGGCAACTGCACCTGCCGCGAGCCAGACCGCGTGTGGATCTGGTCCACGACTTGTCGCACCAGGGGTAGCAGCGAGATCGGTTCGGGCGCCAGGACGAGAGCACCTGACTCGATGCGGGTGACGTTCAGCACATCCTGCACAAGGCGGTCCATGCGGATGATCTGTTCCTCAAGGATCCGCAGCATGCGCTGGTCGGCGGCATCCATGGCTGCGGAGTGTTCCACCATCGCCTGCACTGCGCCCGACATATTGGTGAGCGGCGCTCGAAGCTGGTGGGACACCAAAGAGACAAACTCCGACCGCAGTTGGTCGAGCTTCTGTAGTTCGGCATTGACTCGCGCCAGTTCTTCGACCTTGGCCGCCAACTCAGAGGTGCGCTCCACGACCTGTTCGCGCAGGCTGGCATTGAGTTGGTAGATCTCCTCCTCACGACGCTTCCGTTCAGTCACGTCTCGCAGAATCACCGACATGACCTGGTCCTGATCGGCCTCAACGCCGAGCCGGGTGGCGGTGAGCTCCACGGTGATGGGTTGGTTGTTTGCATCGTGACAGGTTGTTTCATGGCCGCGCACAAAACTCTCCTGGCTGACTCCCTCTACCAGCCACGCAAACTCCACCCTAGCTGCCTCACTGCCACCCAGCAGATCGACCAGGGGCCTTCCCAACATCTCTCGCGGCGTGTAGCCGAAGATAAGCTCAGCTCCTCGATTCCAGGAGCCAATCCGTCCCTCGCCATCCAGGCTGAGAATGGCATCCGCAGAGGCGGCGACGATGGCGGCGAGACGCTGTTCGCTGGTGCGGGCATGCTCTTCGGCCTGTTCCTTCTCATCGACCCACCGGGCGAGTTGAGTCAGCGCCACATAGATCATCAGCGGTCCCACGGCGGCGTAGAACAGGAACTCGACGACGTAGTGGATGGTGTCGTCGTAGAAGTTATGGGCTAAGTGCGCGCTCCAATACTGATAGAGCAGCGTGACGGTCGCCAGGCAAAGGGGCAGTGCCCAGCGCAAGATCGTGATTCGTTGTTTGAGTGGATAGGTGCCCAAGGCCATGACGTTCACCGCCGGACAGGGAACGTCAGCATTGGAAGACTGGAGGACGCCTGTTTCCCTGTCCTCGGGATGATAGCGGAAAAGATGGCGGGCATCAACCCGGGCGCGAAAACAGACGGGGCATCGTGTCGAAGGTCGCCTATTCGGGAGAAGAACCCGCACCTATCACCGCGCCAAAGCGGCTTCGCGCCTTGGCTCGGACCCAAGACTGTGGTAAGCTCGCTCACTATGTCCGCGCTGCGTGCGGCCTGCGGTGTCACCGCCGCCGGGCACGCCGCGTTGTCGCGCAGATCACTCGCCAAGGAGTCAGTGCCGTGTTTCGCCATTCACTTCGCCCCTACTATGTGGCGGGGGGTCTTGTCGCCGCCTTTCTTGCCATCGCTGCCGCCGCCGGCCTTGCCAATCCGGGCATGTATGCCCCGTTCATCCACAGCGACGCTCTGCTCGCGGGCCTGCCGGTCCAGGATTTCGTTTCCCTCCTGGCGGCGCCGCTCCTGGTCGCCGTCATGATCCTCGCACGGCGGGGTTCGACGAGGGCGTTGGTCCTGTGGGCCGGGCTCCTCGTGTTTTTCGGCTACTACTACGCCTTCTACTGTTTTGGCTACGTCTACACCCTCTACTATCCCCTCTACCTGGCGATCATGGGGCTCTCCACCTACTCGTTGATTGGGCTCCTCTCGGCAGTGGACGTGCCGGCCTTTGCTGAGCAGGTGGATGTCTGGCTGCCCGCACGCTTTCTGGCCTTGGTCCTGGCGATGCCCCTTCTCCTGGTGCCGCTCTGGCTGATGGGCATCGTGAAGGGAATCCAGACCCAGCAGGTAGGCGCCGGCGATCTCGTCTTTGTTCTGGACCTTGCCTTTCTCATTCCGGCAATGACCTACGCCGCCGTACAGATGTGGCGCCGTCGTCCCCAGGGCTATCTCTTCGGCGGCGTCCTGCTGGTCAAGGCTGCTATCTCCGGCATTCTCCTGACCGCCGGATCGCTGCGCCAGGTTCTCATGGGCTTCCAGGTCGGGCCTGATGTGGGCATGTACGTGTTCCTGCTCATCGCCGGAGTGGCCGGCATCTTCCTCTACATGCGAAATCTCCATAGGAGCTAACGATGGTGCGCCTGCCTCTGTACCTTCTCGCCCTCCTCCTGGTCGTCCACGGCCTGATTCACCTCATGGGCTTCGTCGCCTACTGGCCTCTTGTCCCGGTGCGTGATCTGCCCTACAAGACGGCCCTGCTCGGCGGACGCCTGGAATTGGGACCATCGGGAATGCGTGTGATCAGCGTGCTGTGGCTGCTGGCGGCGATAGGGTTCGTGGCGGCCGCCGCGGCATTGGCGGCTCGATGGTCCCTTTGGGCGCCTGTCCTGTTCGCCGCGGTTCTGCTGTCGCTCCTGCTTTGCATCCTGGATTGGAAGGTCGCCTTTCGTGGCGCCATCATCGACCTTGGTCTTCTCGTCCTGCTGGTCTTCGTCTTCGGCCTTCGCGTTTCGCCCCCGCCCTTCCCGGCCTACGCAGCTCCTTCATCACCTGTGCAGACGGTTCCCCTTCCCGGTGGTCTGCCTGCCCCGGTCGAGAGGTTCTACCGGACTGTCTACGGCGACGAGATTCCGGTCTTCAGTTCGGCCGTGATCAGTGGGCGCGGTACGGTGCGCTTCCTGGGCATCACCTTCCCGGCGCGGCTGCGGTTCACGCACGATACCGGCAGGGGCTACCACCACTACATTGAAACGACATTCTATGGCTTGCCCGTGATGCGGGTAGACGAACACTACCTGGACGGTCGCACCAGGTTTGTGCTCCCCTTTGGCGTGGAAGAGAACAATCCCGACCAGGCAAGCGCGGCGAACCAGGGTCTCTGGGGTGAGACGCTGACCTACCCTGCAGCCTTCCTCACCGTCCCTGGAGTGCGCTGGGAAGCCGTTGACGATGCCAGCGCCAGACTGCATGTTCCCTACGGCGGCGGTGAGCAGGTGCTCACCATCGATTTCAATCCCCAGACCGGCCTGCCGACGCGGCTGGAAGCGGAGCGGCGCTTCCGCGACGCCAAGAGCGGTTACCTGCTCTGGTGGGGTGAAGCAACGGAGTGGCGAAAACTGAACGGCCAGCTCCTGCCGGCAGTGCAAAGCGCGCAGTGGAAAGATGAAGACAGCCCCTGGCTCGTCTTTACGATCGACGATGCCGTCTTCAACAGCGATGTGAGCGCCTACATTCGCCAATCAGGACTCTGAGCGCACCCAAAGCCGCAAGGACGCAGGCGTCTGCACAGGCCGGCCCCAAAAACGAAGACGAGTTCGCCGGCTAATGCGAACTCGTCTGTACGACAATCAGGTTGGTGAACTGGCGGCGCCGCTAACGGCTGTTGCCTGCAGCGGCGCTGACGACGGTGGTCACATTCATTGCGGGTGGCCGCTCCATGTGCTTCTTGACGGCGCACTGCTCCGCCGAACGGATGAGGGCGCCGTAGTACTTGTCGGGGAATTCGGGGGGAACATGGATCTCCAGGTCGATCTTGGACACCATGTGCGTCACCGGGTCCCGCTCCATCTTCTGAACCAGGCGGATGCCCTCGACGGGCAGGTTGCGCTGCCTGCAAAAGCCCAGCACGTAGATGCCGGCGCAGGTGCCGAGCGAGGCGAGAAAGAGGGAAAAGGGAGTCGGCGCTGAACCGTCACCGCCGCCGATGGGCGGTTGGTCAGTCTTGATCGAAAAGCTGCCGTATTGGGCATCCACCCGGGCGCCGCCGGGGAATTCAATGGTCATTTGATCCATAGCTGCCTGTCCTTGGTTCCGTGCAAAGTGAGTTACACCTTATTAGGTGCAATTCGCGCCGGAAGGTTACAGGCAGCCAGGCAGACTGGCGCCAGATGGGTGGGGTGAGCCAGTGAGTCCTATGGCAGGCCCTTTTCGCTGGCCCAATAGGCGGCGGGGACGGTGTTCTGCCAGGGCAGGATGTGGACGGCGGGGGTGGTCTTCTCAGCGGCCAGGAAGGCGGCGGGGACGCGGCTCTGCCAGTATTGGGCGGTGGGGAGGGTCAAACCCTTCTCGCTGGCCCAGTAGGCGGCGGGGACGGTGTTCTGCCAGGGGAGGACGTGGACGGCGGGGGTGGTCTTCTCAGCGGCCAGGAAGGCGGCAGGAACGCGGCTCTGCCAGGTCTGGGTGGAGGGAAGGGTCAGGCCCTTTTCGCTGGCCCAGTAGGCGGCGGGAACGGTGTTCTGCCAGGGGAGGACGTGGACGGCGGGGGTGGTCTTCTCGCCGGCGAGGAACTCAGCGGGAACGCGGCTCTGCCAGGTCTGGGTGGAGGGGAGGGTCAGGCCCTTTTCGCTGGCCCAGTACCCGGCGGGCACACGGCCTTGCAGGGGCAGGACGGGGACGGCAGCCGCACGTGCGGTCTTCTCCTGGGTGAAGTAGTCAGCCGGCGCCTGGTTCTGCCAGGGGAGGACGTGGACGGCGGGGGAGGTCTTCTCACTGGCCCAGTAGCCGGCGGGGACGCGGCTTTGCCACGCCTCCACACTGACGGACTGCTTCGCCACCTGCTGCGGCCAGAGGTCGGCGAAACGCAGCTCAGGCTCCATCAGCAGCACCCTGGTAATCACCGTCGTCGCCATGAGCAATAACAGCGCTGCGAACAGCACCAGAAACGGATGGTTGACATGCCATTGGCGATGCATAATTAGCCTCCTGGAAGAGGAAATGAGCCCCGCTGGCCCACAAGGCCGCTCCTCGCTTCGCCATCGAAGCCGTTCTCTTCCTATTGCCAGCATACGATCGCAACGTCCCTGATTTGTCCCGGAACGCGTCTCACAAAGCGTTGCGTAGGATCTCTTCGGTGGAAATCGGTACGCGGCGTCACTTGAAACCGATCTCACCTCACGGTAAAATGAAATGTAACAAGCGATACTTTCGTTCTCGCCTGACCCTCCGGCCGCAGCGGCAGGTGGCTGGCGCGGCAGACGGCTCTATGGCAGAGCGCCGATATGGCAGCATGGCGAGTCTATCTCTTTGGCACTCCACGCCTTGAGGGGGATTGCAGGCGAGTCGAGGTCCCCAGGCGCAAGCAATGGGCATTGCTTGCCTATCTCTTGCTGAATGGGGACCCACAGGGCCGCGATGTCTTGGCGACACTCCTATGGCCACAATACGATCAGCGCCGTGCCCGCGCTGACCTGCGGCGTGAACTGGCACGCCTGCGTGCTATCCTGGGGGAAGCGATTGTCACCGATCACAACGAGGTCTTCGTCGGCGACCGTCAGGCCATTTGGGTGGACGTCGACGACTTCGCGCGGCACTTTGCCGCCGTCCACAGCCACGCGCACGCGCCGGGGAGCCTGTGCGTTGCCTGCCGCGAGCATCTCTTTGCGCTGCGGCGCCTCTATGCCGGGCATTTCCTGGCCGGTTTTACGCTGCGCGACAGCCCTGAATTTGACGACTGGCAGTTCTTCACCGAGGAAACGTACCGCACCCAGTTTCTTGACGGGCTTGACCGCCTGGCCGACCTTCTCCTGGCCGGCGACGAATGGGACGAAGCCACTGCCTGCCTGCGCCAGCACCTGGCGATCGATCCGCTGCACGAGAAGGGCCATCGCCAGCTCATGGAGCTTTATGCCCGATCCGGGCAGCGTGCAGCGGCGATCCACCAGTTTGGCGTTTGCCAGCAGGCGCTGGCAAACGAGCTGCACACGGTCCCCTCAGAAGAAACGGTAGCTCTCTTCCAACAGATCGCCGGTTCGGCCTCTTCGCCGCCGGCACGGTCCTTGACGGTCGCGGCCGTGAGACCCCAACCGCACACCCTCTGCCTCTACGACGCCGGGCCGTCCCGCTTCGTTGGGCGGCAGCGATACCTTGACCTGCTGCACGAGCACCTGGCGGAGGCCTGCCGGGGGCACGGCCACATCCTCTTTGTGGCGGGCGAGGTCGGGACGGGAAAGACGGCCCTGCTGAGCGAGTTCGCCCGCCAGGCGATGGCGCTACGTCCGGACCTGATCGTGACCGAAGGCTGCGGCACCGTGATGGCCGCAGAAAGCGCCGCCTACGTGCCTTTTCGAGACGTTCTTGCGGTTCTGTTGGCCGATTTCGGCTGTCTGTGCCTTGATGAAACTCCGAGCGAGGAACAAGCAGGCCGTCTGCGGGCCTTTGTGCCCCAGGTCGCCCGCAGCCTGGCCTTGGCCGGGCCGGACCTGATCCGCTACCTGGCGCCTGGCGGCAGCCGCTCCTGGCAGCAGGCGCCCCAGACCGCGCTGGCGCCAGGCCCGGAGGCGCCGAGGACCCGGCCGGCCCCGGGCGAGCCTCAGCTCACCCAGAGAACCCCACTTGCCGGCCTGGAACCACAGTTGCTGGCGCAGTACACCGCCGTCATCCTGGCGCTGGCCGCGCAGCGACCGCTGCTCCTCTTCCTCGATAACCTGCAATGGTTCGACCGCTCCTCGTCGGGTCTTCTTTTCCACCTGAGCAAGCGGATTGCCGGCCATCCGATCCTGATCGCGGGCGCGTACCGGCCCAGCGAACTGCTTTGGGATGTGACGACGACGGAGGGCGCCGACCATCCCTTGCGCGCGCTTATCGCCGAGGCGGTTCGCGATTACGGGGAGGTCAAGGTCGATCTCGATGCCATTGCCCCCGCCGAGGCGCGTGCCTGGCTGGACGCCTGGTTGGACCTGCAGCCCAACCAACTCAGCGAGGCGTTCCGTGCCGCTCTCTGCGCCCACACCGGCGGGCATCCCCTGTTCACCAGAGAGATGGTGGCGCATTTCCAGGCCCAAGGGTGGCTGAAGCATGATCCTGCCGGCGCTTGGGTGGAGGAGGGCGCCCCGCTGTGGGGCGCCCTGCCGGCCCGTGTCTCGGGTGCCATCCAGCGGCGCATTGACAGGGTTGATGCCGAGTCCCGGCGTCTGCTCGACATCGCCGCCGCCGAGGGCGAGATCTTCACGGCGCAGACCGTGGCGGCCGTGCGGGGCTGCAGCGATCGGGAGGCGCTCCACGTCATTGCCGCTACCCTTCATCAGCGGCATCGTCTTGTGTGCGAACACGACGAGATCGCCGCTGGCCAGCAGATATGGACGCGCTACAGGTTCGCCAATCCGCTGATCCGTTCGTACCTGGTCAGCCAGCTTGACCACGGAGAGCTGCGCCTGCTGCGCGCCGCCGTCGAGACGGCCCATGCGCAGCGAGGGCTGGCGTGATCTGCGCGCGGGTGGCACGACGGCGCCCCGGACCGTGAGTCAGGGGGCGTCCTGCCGGGAGCGGCGCCGGGGTTGACGCCCGCATGCCCCTGGCCTATGATGCGCAGGGATGCCAGGCCTTGATCATGGCATTTTGAAAGCAGCGCCGCGGTTGGCGCTGCCTCACGTTTTGACCCAGGTTGGTGGGCCCCTCATCATGGATAGCGATAGACCTGACCAGGCTTTGGGAGCCACGGCGACGTGGACGGCGGCGGTGCGCGCCATGGAGAGCGCACGGCCCGACCCCCTCTTCAGCGACCCCTGGGCGGCCGCGCTGGCGGGCACGGTCGGCGCCGCCTGGATTGCACAGCGCTCACCCGACAGCGTCGCACCGATGGTTCTGCGCACGCGCTACTTCGACGATTTCCTGCACACACTTGTGTTTGAAAGGGGCATCCGCCAGGTTGTGCTGCTGGCGGCAGGGCTGGACACCAGGGCCTTTCGGCTGGCCTGGCCCGACCAGACCACGTTGTTCGAGCTGGAGCAGGCCCCGGTCCTTCAGTACAAGGAGGATGTGCTCCGCAGCCAGGGAGCGAGTCCGGCTTGCACGCGCAGGGTGGTGGCCGCGGACCTGACCGGTCCCTGGCAGGAGGCGCTTTTCGCCAACGGCTTCAACCGGGAAGCGCCCACGGGCTGGCTCCTTGAAGGCTGTCTCTTCTATCTGCCAGGCGAGGTCATGGTGGCCTTGCTCGACGAAGTAGCGCGGCTGGCAGCCCCTGGCAGTTGGCTGGGCTTTGACATCGTCAACAGTGAGGTGTTGGCGTCGCCGTGGACCAGGCCGTGGGTGGAGATGCAGGCGCAGCAAGGGGCGCCCTGGCTGGGAACGCTCGACGATCCGGTTGGCTTCCTGGCCGAGCGGGGCTGGACCACCTCGCTGACCCAGGCGGGACAGCCAGACGCCAACCACGGGCGCTGGTCTCTGCCCGTCATCCCCACGAATATGCCCGGCATGCCCCACAACTGGTTCGTAGTAGCCCAGAAACCACCATCGGGCCCTTAGGGCCGGTGATGCCGGGTGGGGAGCGCTGGGACGGATCACGCCAAAACCGCCGGCGCGGTCGTCGTTGACTCCCCCCACAAGCTGTGTATACTTGGTTCCAGAGCAGTGCTTCGTCCCTCACTCGTAGCAAAGGTTGCCAGCGTGCCATGAAAACGTGGCGAAGTCTTGGAGTGGCAGGTCTTGGCGTGGCGCTCATGTTCACGGCATGGGCGCTTTGGGGAGCGGCGTTGGGCAGCCGGGCGGCCAACAGCGCCCTGATGCCGGCGTCACCCCAGGTGCAGATCACGGGACGCCGGGTCACCAATATCCGTGACACCCTGGTGACCCTTACCTGGGTGACCAATACGGCGGCCGTGGGCCAGATACGCTACGGGACCACCACGGCGTTGGGCTCCACGGCAGACGATATCCGCGGCAGCGGCGTTGCGGCGGAGACGCACCTGGTGAATCTGACCCCCTTGACGGCGAATACGACCTACTACTATGATGTTGTCCTGAACAATGGGGGGCAGGTCGACAACAATGGCGGCGCTCATTATACCTTTACCACCGGGCCGACGCTGGCGGCCACGGCGCCGAACATTGCTTCCGGTCTGGTGACCCTGAGTGACGGGATCACCCCTGCCCCGGGCGTCATCGTCTACGTCAGCCTCAAGGATACCAACGGCCAGGAATCACCAGGCCAGTCGGCCATCATGTCGGCGCTGACCGACGCAGGCGGCTATTGGGCGTTGGATCTGGCCAAGGCGCGCTCGACCAACTTCTCCAGCTCTTTTCGGATCGGCGATGGCGACCAACTGTGCGCCGAGGGAGAAGGGGCCAGCATGGGCTCGGGCATCATCTGCGTGATCATCGGTCCCGGGATTCCCATTCCCGTCATGAACCTGGTGGAACCACCGCCCACGGCGACGCCCACTCCCACGGTGAAGGTGTCGCCCTCAGCCACCCCCACCGTGACGCGCACCCCGACCGTGACGCCGACGCCGACCCGCACGCCGACGGCCACCCTGAGCCCCACGGCCACGGTCACGCCCACGCCGACGAACACGCCCACCCCTACGCCCACACCTACCTTGACGCCGACCCCAACGGCGACAAGTACCCGTACACCCACCCCCACCCCCACCGCCACGTTGACGCCGACGCTGACGCCCACGGCAACGCCAACGCCAACCGCCACCTTCACGGCCACGCCCACGGCGACGCCCACGACCACCCCCACGGCGACGCCCACGGCCACCTTCACGTCGACGGCGACGCCCACGCGGACGCCCACTCCAACGGCGACGAGCACCCCCACGAATACCCCGACGAGTACGCCCACGAATACGCCTACCGCCACCCCGACGACTGACCGCTTCCGTTGGATTCAGGAAGCAGAGTCGGCAGCGGTTGATCCCTCCATGACCATCGTCTCCGGCGCTGAGTCGTCTGAGTGTGCGTTTGTGCAGACGGTGGAATGGACGGAGCAAACGGGCGTTCTCTACGAGGTGACGGTGCCTGCCGATGGAGACTACTGGCTTTGGGCGCGCGTCAAGGGCACTTCCTACCATAACAATTCCTTCGCCGTCTCCATCGATGGCGCTGAGCCCTTCCACTACGAGATCCAGCCCGTGCAAGGACTCTGGCCGTGGACCTGGGAGATCGTCCATGTCGATGGCCAGCCCGAGGCGCCTTTCACCTGGACCGCGGGACAGCACACGCTGGCTTTCCTGGCGCGCGAGACGGAATCGGCCCTGGACGTGCTCATCGTGACCGACGACGCCAGCTTCCAGCCCGCGGGCGTTCCCACGAGGTGTATGCCCACGCCGACGCCCACCCCCACGCCCACGCTGACGCCGGTGCCGACCGAAACGCCCACCTTCACGCCCATCCCCACCCTGACGCCGACGCCCACGCCGACGTGGACGCCTACGGCATCGCCGACGCCAACTTTCACCCCCACGGAAACGTGGACGCCCACCCCAACGTTCACCGTAACGCCAACGGCCACCCCGACTTTGACGCCGACGACCTTGCCCGCCTGTGCGGATGCCTATGAGGTGGACGACTCGGCGGCGCAGGCGCGGCCGCTGGGGTACGACGAGCCCCAGCTCCACACCTTCCACCAGGCCGACGACCTGGACTACGTGCGTTTCACCGCGTCCGCGGGCCAGCTCTTCATGGCAACAACTGAAGTCGCCAGCTATGGGCCCAACACCGTGCTCGAGCTGCTGGCGGATCACGGCGAAACCGTGCTGGCCACCAACGACGACGACCCGGACCGGGCCCCCGGCAGCACAGTGGTCTGGCGTGCGCCGGTCGATGCCACTTTTTACCTGCGCGTGAGCATGGCGCCGCCCATCTTCTTCGGCTGCCAGGCCAGCTACTATCTGACTTTGCAGGCCTTGCCCGAACAAACCTGGTTCATGCGGCTCCTGCAGGAGGTCGCCGCGCTGCCCTCGACGCTGGCGCCGGCGACCGCAGCGTCGCACCGCTAGCACCCTGGCGCGCGGTGCCTGGCAGAGCCGCGCGATGCCTGCACCAGGGTCGTTCGCCCTGGGGCGCGGTTCTTGACAAGATGCGTAACATTGCGTACAGTTGGAAATTGAGCGCCTTACTGGTGTGGTTTCACCACCTGGTCGGTGTGTGGGCGTTCCCGGTCGTCACTCTCGTTCCTCTCTCTGCGCTGCAACGAGGCGTCGCCGTCAAGCTGACGGTCTAGGAGAGTTTTCTGTTTGATGATGGATGACAGCGCTGTCACCACCTTCAACCCCGGGCGCGACATCGCCGCTGTGCAGACGCGCTACGACGCCACCGTCGTCCAGGCGCTGCAGGGGGGCCGGTCGTTGGCCATCAGCGGGGCCGAGCGCTCGCTGCTTCGCCGCCTGGCCGGGGAAGTGGCAGAGATCGCGGCCCGGCCCGGCGAAGCAGAAAAGCGCGAGCTTTGGCGGCGGCACAACCGCCTGGAGGCGACCCGGCCTGTCATCTTCTGTGATCCCGAGAATGGCTGGAACGAGATCATCGATCCCGCCCACCTGGTGTGCCATGGCCAGCTCGCGCGCTGGTGGGAAATGCACCTCCGCAAGGAGATCTTCTGGGGCGAGCAGATGGGCGATGACTACACTGTCGAGCCCTCGTTCAATGTCTTCCACATCCACACCGGAGGCCTGGAAGAATGGGGCCTGAAGGAGACCATCATTGGGGGCGAAAAAGGTGGGTCGTATCGCTGGGAGTCACCGATCAAATCCGAACGTGATCTCGATCGTCTGACCTTTCCTCGCATCCAGGTGGATTGGGCGGCCACACAGCGTGTAGCCGAGCTTGCCGACAGCATCCTGGGGGACCTGCTGGCGGTGCGGGTGCGGACCAACTGGTGGTGGAGTCTGGGGATGACCATGCGGGTCGCCTTTTTGCGTGGCCTGGAACGGTTCATGTACGACCTGGTGGATGAACCGGACCTGGTACACCGTCTTATGGCGCTGATGCGGGACGGCACCCTGGCGCTGCTTGACCATCTGGAGCAGCAGGAGCTTCTCAGCCTGAACAATGATGGAAGTTATGTGGGTTCAGGTGGGCTCGGGTGGTCCACCGAGCTGCCTGCCTCCGACTATGCCGGCCATGTGCGGCTGTGTGACATGTGGGGCTTTGCCGAGAGCCAGGAAACGGTGGGGGTCTCACCGCAGATGTTTGCGGAGTTCGTCTTTCCGTACCAACTGCCCATTCTCGAGCGTTTTGGCCTGAACTGCTACGGCTGCTGTGAGCCGCTTGACAGGCGGTGGCACGTGGTCAAGCAGATTCCGAGACTGCGCCGTGTGTCGATATCGGCCTGGGCCAGCGTCCCCGTGATGGCCGAAAGGCTGGGGGCCGGCTACATCTTCTCCTGGAAACCCAGCCCGGCCGTTCTTGCCGCGGCCACGATCGATGAAGGGCGCATCCGCGAGGACCTGCGGCGCGCTTTTGCAGCGACGCGTGACTGCCGCGTAGAGGCCATCATGAAAGACAACCATACGATCGGCGGCAATCCGCGAAATGTCATGCGTTGGTGCCAGATCGCGCGCGAGGAGGCAGAGCGATGCTAGGACCGCTCGTGCATAGTGGACGATCTGAGCCCATGCTGTCCTATTCTCTGACGGAGGTGTTGATGCTCTAGCCCCTAAGTGTTTCCCAGAACCGGCCTCACTTTCAGACTCTGAGCTTCCAAAGGAGGATGGCTCCATGTTTCGCAACGTTTCTCGTGTGACTTTGCTGCGCATCATCGGCCTCGCCGTGATCGTCGCAATCCTGTCCAGCGCCATCGGCGCTTGCGCACCTGCGGCGGCCCCCACGGCGCCCGCTGCCGCGACCTCGGCGCCTGCCGCTGCTACCAAGGCCCCGGCGCAGCAGGAGAAGCAGCTCTACTTCCGGCTTGTGACACATGGCGGTGACGATCCCTTCTGGGCGGTCGTCAAACAGGGCATGATGGACGCCGCTGCACTGTACGGGGTCAAGGCGGAGATCGATCTGGCCGGCAGCGACCTCGCCGCCCAGCAGAAGGCATTCCAGCAGGCTGTGGCCAGCAAGCCTGACGGCATTGCCCTGGTGATCAACAACGACGACGCCTGGGACAAGCCCGTCGAGGACGCTCTGGCGGCAGGAATCCCTGTCATCGGCATCAACAACGACGACACCAAGGGCCCGGTTGGCAACAAGCGCCTGGCCTACATCGGCCAGAATGAAGTGCGCGCCGGCTACATGCTGGGCGCCAAGATCTTTGCCGAGGCCAAGGCGGCCGGCGTCGATCTGAGCAAGGCCAAGGTTGGCTTTGTCGCCGAGGTGCCGGCGGCTGCCTACGCCCAGGTCCGGTCGCAAGGCCTCAAGCAGGCCATGGCGGAATTCGGGGTTCCCGGCGACTTGCCCATCATCGATGGCGGCGGCCTCGAAGCGACCACCGTCGAGCAGCGTGAGACGGCCTACCTGCTGGCCAACCCTGACACCAACTTCATGTTTGGCGCCGGCGGCATCGTCACGGATCGCCTGGCAACCTCCCTCAAGAACGCCGGCAAGAAGCCCGGCGAGGTGTGGGCGGGTGGTTTTGACGCCGCCCCCGGAACCGTACAGGGCCTCAAGGATGGCTATCTGCTGGCCTCCATCGACCAGCAGCAGTACCTGCAGGGCTACCACGCCGTCTCGACCCTCTATCTCTACAACAAGTACGGCCTCACCCCCAACATCGACACCGGTGGTTACCTGATCACCAAGGACAACCTTGGCTTGATCGAGAAGCTGTCGGGCACGTACCGCTGAGCCTAGCTGCTGCCCCAACGGGCGCCTCCGGGGGGCAGGCCGCCGGCCTGCCCCCCACCGTCTACCTGGTGAGAGACAAGACATGCAAAGCCCAGCGCTGCCACGGCCTCGCTTCGAGCGCATCAACCTCGGCTCCCTCATTACGCCCATTGCCTTCCTGCTCGCCATCTTCCTGTTCTGGCTGCTTTCTCCGGGACATCGTTTTCTCGATCCGCGCAATCTGGCGGCGATGGCCAAGCTCACGCCGGACCTGGGCGTCGTGGCGTTGGGGGTCGGTATTCTCATGATCTGCGGCGAGTTTGACCTCTCGGTCGCCTCTGTGCTGCCTCTTACCTCCTATATCTTCGCCCAGCTCCTGATCGCCGGGGTGAATCCCTTTCTTGGCTTTCTGATCGTGCTACCCTGCGGCGCGCTCTTGTGCCTGCTCAACGGCGTCATCGTGGTGCGGACGGGCCTGCCCTCGTTCATCGTCACGCTCAGCACGATGATGTTCTGGCGGGGCTTCCTCTACGTCGAGAGCGGTCTGATGCCGATCAGCACCCTGCGCTATGTTCCGCCTAGCTCTCCCCTTGCGCAGATGCTGACGGGGCAGATCGGTCCGGTTCCGGTTCAGTTCGTTTGGTACGTGATCCTGGCGATTGTGCTCGGCATCATGCTCCATCTCAGCAAGTTCGGCAATTGGATCTACGCCACTGGCAGCAATGTCGATGCCGCTCGCGCCATGGGCGTGCGGGTGCCGTTCACAAAGATGACCTGTTTCGCTATCCTGGGAGCGCTCTGCGCCTTTGCCGCCGTCATGCAGTCGGCGCGCCTGGGCCAGTTTGCCGCCACGCAGGGGATCGGCTTCGATCTGAGGGCCATTGCCGCTGTGGTGGTGGGCGGTGTGTCGCTGCGAGGCGGTGTCGGCAACATGGTTGGCATCGCCCTGGGCGTGTTTATCATCCAGATCATCGATAACGGCTTGATCCTGATGCAGGTGCCGGTTTACGGGATCAACACCTTTATCGGCATCGCCGTCATCATCTTTGTGCTCGTCAACAACGCCGTTAACCGCCAGTTCTCCGGCCAATAGGCCAGACTCCTCCGGCGCCTTTTCAGGTCCAGGTGAATACGCCATGTCCACACCCATCGATAACTCGCAGCCCCTGCTCCAGATGACGGGAATCCAGAAGTGGTTTGGTCGAGTGCATGCCCTGCGCGGCGTTGATTTTGAGATCAAACGGGGAGAGGTCGTTGGCTTATGCGGTGACAACGGTGCCGGCAAATCGACGTTGATCAAGGTCATCTCCGGCTATCACGTGGCCGAACAGGGCCAAATCCTGTGGGAAGGCAAAGAGGCCAAGCTCGCTTCGCCCTATGACGCGCGTGCGCTCGGCATCGAGACCGTCTACCAGGAACAGGCATTGGCCCCACACCTCAGCATTGCCCGCAACATCTTCATGGGGCGCGAGCCGACCACCTTCCTCGGGTTGATGGATCAGAAGGCGATGAATGAGATGAGCATGAAGGCGCTTGCCAGCCTTGGGCTCAAGCTGCGTTCACCCGATACGACCGTGGCAACCTTGTCGGGCGGGCAGCGGCAGGGGGTGGCCATCGCCCGTGTGATCCATTTCAAGGCCAAGCTCGTGATCCTGGATGAGCCGACCATCGCCCTCGCCGTGAAGGAAGTGCGCGAGGTGCTCGAGTTTGTGCGCCATCTTAAGAGCGAAGGCGTGGCCGTCATCTTCATCACCCATACGCTTCATCATGTCTTCGATGTCGCCGACCGCATCGTGATCATGGCCCATGGGGCCAAACTGGCCGACATCGCGACCGGCGACACCAACGTCGACGACCTGTCAGATATCATTGTACGCGGCACCTACGGAGACTAGCAGCCATGGCCGAATCAGCGATGACAGGTGGGTTCACCAGGCAGCGGGGCGCCGACCTGCTCCTGCGTTTCCGCAATGCCGGCGTGCTGGCGGTGCTTCTGATTCTCGTCATCGGCTCCGCCATCCTGACGCCCGAGCATACGTTCATTGGCGTTGCCAACATCCAGGTGCTGATGGCGTTCGGAGCGGAGTTCGGCGTCATGGCGCTTGGCGTCGGCGTGCTGATGATCGCGGGGGAATTCGACCTCTCCGTAGGCTCGATCCTTGGCCTCTGCGCCTTCGCCTTCACGGTGACGCTGGAAGCCAGCGGCAATCCTTTTGTGGCGACGGCGGCCACCCTGGTCTTTGGCGCCCTGCTGGGCACGATCAATGGGTTGATCGTCGTCAAAGGCAACATCGTGTCCTTCATCGCTACCCTCGGCGCCATGCTCACCTACCGCGGCATTACGGAGATCCTCTCCGGTGGCAAGGTGCGCACCGTGCCCGTGGATGAGTACCCGCTGTTTATGGCGCTGTTTTCGGGCAAAGTGGCGGGCGTGCCGGTCCCTGCCATCTGGTTCGTGCTCGTGGCGGTGGTCCTCTACTTCGTGCTCAATCGCGGCCGGTTCGGCAACTGGATCTATGCCACCGGCGACAATGTCCAGGCGGCGCGGGCCATGGGCATCAAGACCGGGCTCGTGAAGATCACCTGTTTTGCGATGGTGGGTGGGCTGAGCGCCTTCGCCGCCGTCCTGCAGGCGACCCGCGTGGCGGCTTTCTCGGTGCACATGGGCGAAGGTTGGGAACTGCGGGCCGTCGCCGCCGCCGTGGTGGGTGGAACGGCGCTCACGGGCGGCCGCGGCAACATGATCGGCATCTTCCTGGGCACGCTGGTCATCATCGTGGTCGACAACATGATCAGCCAGCTCCGGCTCGCCTATGAGTATACCTACATCGTCTTCGGCCTGGTGACCCTCGGCTCTGTGCTGCTGGACCTCTGGATCGACCGCCGGCTGCAGCGCGCCTCGGCATGAAGCGGGAAACAGAGAGCGCAGAAGCAGCGGGCTCACCGCCCGGTGCTGTGGCGACTACTTGCCGGTTTCCCGGTGAATCGGAGGTCGTTTGGCGCCTCTTGGGGTAGTAGACCACAAAGTCTCCCGCTGCCGGGGCGTAGAATCGAGGTGAGGCTCCAATCCAGGACCTTGACACACGCACACACTGCGTAAGGAGACCGTCATGGACGAGAAAGTCAAGAACACACATGGTGACTTCGCCGCCGGCGAACGCACCACAGATGCAGACGAGACTGGGGCTGACTTTGCGGCTGGTGAGCGGTCCACTGAGGTGGACATGACCGGCCCGGACTTTGCCACCGGGCAGCGCACCCTTCCCAAGGATCCGAGCGCCCATCCTGACTTTGCCCGCGGGCAAGACAAGGAATAGGGCGGCGCCGCCTAACCCAGCGTCGTCACAGCGACCCGCATTCCGGTCCCCGCCGGGGTGCGGGTCGTTGCATGTGCCGGGGCCGGCGCTGGGAACCGGGTGCGGAAGCCGATCTTTCGGCATGGTGCGCTTGACAGGGATCGGCAATGGCCTTATTGTCATGGCCTTGCTGCAAGAAGGTCGGCAGTTCCTCTATGACGTCCTGTGACAACCCTTCCACATCCCACGTTCTGTGGCAGGCGGTTAGGTGGCCGAGCTGGCCAGATCAGGATCGTTCGCGTGTTGTCGATAGGATGCCTGGACATGATTGAGTCGGCCGTGTTGAGCCTGCCACAGCCGCTGCTTTGGCAGCGAACCACGTTGGCCCTGGGAGAGCTGGCGGGATGGACCGTGAGGCTTGCCGTTGATGTTCCGGCTCGCTGCGTGATCATTGGGGCTCACCACACCTCCATCACGGATGTCCTGGCCGCCTTCTTGTTGATGGGCGCGGGCGTGCAGATGCGCTGGGTTGCCAAGGGCGAGGCTTTTCGCCTGCCCACGCGCCGCCTGCTCACGGCCATGGGCGGTCTCCCGGTGCAGCGCCACAGCCGCACCGGCTTCGTGGATCAGATGATCAAGGCCTTCGAGAACCAAGAGGTGATGCGCCTGGCAATCTGTCCCGAAGGCACGAGGCAGGCGCAGACGCACTGGAAGACCGGTTTCTATCACATTGCCCAGGGCGCGGGCGTGCCCATTGCCTTTGGCTATGCGGATTATCCGCGCAAAGAGGTCGGCATCGGGGGCCTCCTGCAGCCGTCGGGGGATATCCGCGCTGACTTCGAGTGCATCCGGCGTTTCTACGCCGACATCCAGGGTCGCCACCCGGAGCTCCACAGCGAGATCTGCATTCCTCCCGCCTGATTGGGCCGGGGGGCAAGCTTCCGAAGGAGCGCCGGGTGGTCTTCGGGTGGTTGGGCGCGACGCCTCGCTACGCGGCCGGCGTCTGCGCCTTCGCCGCCCCGGCGTTCATTCCTTTGACAAGGCCGGAGAGGAAGACCGATTTCAGCGGGCCGATGGCGACGAGCGCCCTGACAGGCGGGGTCTGCTCAAGGACGTGAAGGATGCGGGCCAGGGCGTGAGCGCTCCAGCCCTCGGTGTTGTCCATGAGCAGATCGCCCAGCTTGCCGCGTTCGATGGCCATCGCCACCATGCGGTCGAATGTGGTCTCGGGGGTGAACACCCGCTGCGGCCGCGACTTCAGCTTCAGCGCTCCGTGTTTGCAGGCGCTGTAGCACACGCCGCAGCCAAGGCATAGTTCCGGGTCGCAGACCGCGTGCTGGCGGTGTGGGCCTCGTTCCGCCGTTTTGAGGATGGAGAGGGCGCCGATCGGGCACGCCTTGACGCAGCGCCCGCAGCCCTTGCAGACTGCGGGATCGATGGAGGAGATCCAGTTTGAGCTGACGATGGCGTTGCGGATCTCAAAGCGGCGGATGGCGTTCATCATACCGCAGTTGCAGCCGCAGCAGTTGCAGATGTAGCCTACCTCGTGCTGGACATTGTCGCCGGTTTGGGCAAGGCCCGCCGCCTTGCACTGCTCCAGGATGCCCATCGCTTCCTGCCGGGTCACCGGTTCGGCAATGCCTCTGCGGGTCAGAAGCGTGGCGGCGCCGTTGAACGTGAGGCAGGTGCGCAGGGGGTGGTCGCAGGCTCTGCCCGCATGCTGGGCATGATGGCGGCAGGCGCAAAGCGAAACGGCATGGGCCGAGGCGCTGGTCACAATGTGACTGGCGCGCTCCCAGTCCAGGATCTCGACATGGTCGCCTGCTGGTAGGGCTTCTTCGCGCACGAGGGACCGCCCGATCTGGGTCTGGTCCCTGAAAACGGCGTGGGCGAGGCGCCCGTCCTCGAACAGATAGGTATCGAAGAGACGAGCCAGCTCGGCGATTGGATAATCTTCCCGCACGCGCATAAAGGTGAACTCGAAGAAGCCAATGACGACCGGCGCCAGGGCGAAATAGCGCCGCCCGTCGTGCTCCATATCGAGCACCAATCCCCGCGCCGCCATGCCGGTCAGCGTCTCGGCCAGAGGCTCCGCCGCTGTCCCCAGCTTACGGGCGAGCCTGGGCAGGGAGATGAACTGCGTCGGCATCTGCCGGGCGATCTCGGCTTCCGGCGGTGAGAACAGCAGCCGCAGGATCTGCATGAACTCCGGCGAGTCCGGCGCCCCGGTCACGTTGCGGTCAAGCCGCTGTTGGAGCAGGCGATAGGGAGGCTCCGCGTTGGCAAGATGTCCCATGGTGGTTCCTCGAGGAAGTGGGATCAGGGCCATCCTGGCCCCAGCTACCCAGAAACGTACTTTCGCTTACATGATAGCGCCTTCACCCCCCGTCGTCAATACCCGCGGCAAAAAGTCAGGGCTTCTCAAAAGTCAGGGGGGGAGGAGGATAAGGTCCAAAGCACGTTGCGGATAGGCGGCAAACTCGCGGATTTTGGCGGCGGCATTGGTGGCGCCGGTCAAGTCGATGAGGAATAGGACAAGGCTGTTGATGAGGGCAAGGAGGAGCGGTGTCTGACCACGGCAAACCTGGCAGGCGTCTTCGCCGAGGGTGACA
>JAKOVD010000100.1 GCA_029782215.1 Chloroflexota bacterium | reverse complement strand
TGGACGCGAACGACGTCGTCATGTCCTGGGGCATCGCCTGGGATGCGGCGAACCCCCTGCACAAGGGCAACACCGGCGCCTTCGAGTACTTCTCGACGCTGTGGGGCCTGATGAACGTGCCTCCGGCCGCGCAGTAAGAGCAGCCTGGGCAGTCACTGACACTTCCTGGGGGCACGGCAACCCGCCGTGCCCCCAGGAGATTCCACCTCACGCTCGTTTGTCGTCGACCGTTTTCTGGACCCAGACTGCATGACTGATGATTCGCCGGCGACCCCTATAAGCGCTTCTGAGTTGACCCCGGCGGTCAGACTCACCGTCCACGAGAGCCCGTGGCGCCAGCGGCTGCGCGTCTTCATGCACCAGCGGTCGGCCATCACGGGCATGGTGATCATCGGTTTTTTGCTCTTTGTTGCCATCTTTGCTGGGCAGATCGCTCCCTACAACCCGACGCAGGTGCTAACCGGGCTTGAGAAGGTGAAGAAGCGCCAGCCGCCCTGTATCCATTTCCTGGGCTGTCCTGAGGATCAGCCCCAGCATCTGATGGGTACGGATGGCAACATGCGGGATGTCTTCAGCCGAGTGGTTTACGGCGCGCGGGTCTCCTTGGCTGTGGGTTTCTTCACCGTCATCGGCGCCGTGCTCATAGGCATCTTTCTGGGCGCCGTGGCGGGCTACGCGGGACGCTGGGCCGATGATGGCGTCATGCGTAGCCTGGACGTCCTCCTGGCATTTCCATCCCTGTTGTTGGCCATAGCCATTGTCAGCGTCCTGGGGCCAGGATTGACGAATGCGATGCTGGCCATTGCCATTGTTTCGATTCCCATCTATGCACGCGTGATGCGTTCCGTGGTCTTGTCGGCCAAAGAACAGGACTATGTTTTGGCCGCGCGGACCTTGGGCGCTTCATCCAACCGCATCTTGTCGAAGCATATTCTGCCCAATGCGATTTCTCCGCTGATTGTCGTTGCCACGTTGGGTATTGCCACGGCCATCCTCGACGCGGCGGCGCTCTCTTTCCTGGGGTTGGGTGCTCAGCCGCCCATGGCCGAATGGGGGGCCATGTTGAGCGCTGAACGCAATCAGGTGTTTAGCGCGCCTCATCTGGTATTCTTTCCGGGTCTGGCGATTGCTTTGACAGTTCTTGGCTTCAATCTCCTGGGTGACGGGCTGCGGGACGCCCTCGATCCCAGGATGAAGAATCGATAGTTGCAGGCCAGACCGGGCGGAACGCCGCCCGTTCCACCCAACGAATCTCATGGCAGCCACCCAAGGTGTCTCGTTATGTCAGAGCGCTATGTCTCTTTGAAGGGCAACCCTCTTTCACCTATTCTTGGCGAGCCGGTGCAGGTTGGCCAGCAGGCGCCGGCAGTGGCGGGCCGCACCAACGTCTTTGGCACGGCAACCTTCGACATCATGGGGGATACGGTGGGCAAGGTGCGAGTTCTAAACTTCGTGCCCAGCCTGAACACCAGGATCTGCGATTTGCAGACCAGGAGGTTTAACAGCGAGCTTGCCGCCGATGCAAGGATCGCCGTGATCACCATCAGCGCCGATCTGCCCTCCATGCAGAAAAACTGGTGCGCCACAGCCGGCCTGCCCGACGCCATCATGGTTTCGGATGCCTTCGACATGGCCGTTGGGACTGCCTACGGAACCTACATTCGCGATGTGCGCCTGGACCAGCGCGCCGTCATCGTGGTCGATGCCGGTGGCGTCGTGCGGCATACCGAGTACTGCCCTGATATCAGCATGGAGCCTGATTACGATAGGGCGCTGTCGGCCGTTAAGGCAGCGCTCGCCGCCTAATACCGGCCTTCGTTTCCGCCATCCCAGCGCCATCCTCGGCGCGCCAGATTCGACTTTCAGAGCGCGAACACCATGTCAGACAGCACTGGACAGTCACCGGCGGCGTCTCCACTCATGCCCGACCCGGGAGCACGGGAACACGGGCGCATGGGCATGGCGGTCTCCTGGGACTCCATGCCCTGGTGGGCAATCATCATCCTGATCTTGGGTGTGTATGTAGGCTACTCGGTTCTGTCGAATGCCTACTACACGGATGCGCTCACTTTCATTCTCGACCTGCCGTGGAACAAGACGGTGGTGGCGACGTTGAGCGGGAAAGAAATCGCTGCCGACGGTAGTTGGACTTATACCTTCACCCAGCCGCTGTCGCCGGGCCAGTACGTGCTCTATGGGACTTACCGCGCCCCGGCCAACGAGGTGCTCGGCCGCAGCGACGTTTACACCATTAGTGTGCCCAAGGGAGCGCCGGCCACCGCTGAGGCGCCCCTGGCGCCGCCGACGGGGGAGGTCGTCAAGGTCGAGACAAGTACGCCCACGATCAGCGGCGTGGCTCCGCCGGGCACCAAGGAAGTCCAGGTCATGGATGACTACAGCGGCCAGCCGGTGCGCATTGCCAGGCGCATGTGGGTGGCCAACGGTCTTATCCTGACCATCAAGATCACGCTCCTGTCCTTCGCTCTGGCGCTGGTCATCGGCTTGATCTTCGGCATCATGCGCGTGGGCAGCCATTCCCCTGATCTGCGGGAGCACATCTGGCGGCGCCTTGCGATTGGCCTGGTGGTGATCGTGCTTCTGGTCCTCTGGAAACCGTCCTGGCGAACGCCCAAGGACCTGCTGGTGCTCGCGCTCCTGGTGGAAGGGGTGATGTTCTTGCTGCCGGCCATGCCCTACACGCTCTCCACCCTCTACGTGGAGATCGTGCGCGGTGTGCCGCTCCTGGTGATCATCCTCTACATGGGCTTTGCCGTGACACCCGCCCTACGGGATGCCACAAACGGCGCGCTTGATCTGCGGGGGCTTCCGGCGGCGGTGCTGGGTCTGGCGTTTGGCTACGGCGCCTATCTCGCCGAGGTCTTCCGCGCCGGCATTCAGGCCATCCCCAAGGGCCAGATGGAGGCGGCGCGCTCGCTGGGCATGACCTACTTCCAGGCCATGCGCCATGTGATCCTGCCCCAGGCGATCCGGCTTGTCCTGCCTCCTCTGGGCAACGACTTCATCGCCATGTTGAAGGACTCCTCGCTCGTCTCGGTCATCGCCATGGCCGAGGTCCTCCAGCAAGGCCGCCTCTGGATCTCGCGCAACTTCCGGGCGTTCGAGGGCTTCAACTCGGTCCTGCTCGTTTACTTGATCATGACCTTGATCCTGTCATTGGTCGTGCGGGCGATCGAGCGACGCGCCCGCCTGCCAGGGCGATAATCCCCAGCCGATGCAACAGCCTTTAGGGGTACTGGATGGGC
Organism: Chloroflexota bacterium; assembly: GCA_029782215.1. Taxonomy (GTDB): domain Bacteria; phylum Chloroflexota; class Anaerolineae; order J102; family J102; genus SSF26. The sequence continues at coordinate 16,166 of JAKOVD010000100.1, read as the reverse complement.
GGGCGTTGACCCGCTTCATCCTGTTGGCCATTGTGATCCGCGTGGTGCGAGACACCGGCATGCGGATGATGTATCCCTTCCTGCCGCAGTATGCGGCGGGCCTGGGGATCACGTTGGTGGCTGCCGGCGTTTTGCTGACGCTGCGCACCACCCTGCTCGTGCTGGCGCCCGTGTTCGGTGATCGCGCCGATCGCAGCGGTCCGCGTGGCTTTCTGATCGCCGGTTACGTGCTTCTGGGCGTGGGCATGGCCTTGTTCAGCCTGGCATCGGGGCTGGCGGTGGCAGTGGCCGCCATGGTGCTGGTCGGTCTGAGCGATACGCTTGTCACGCCGCTGATGCAGGCCTATGTGAGCGAACATGCGCCGACCTACCGGCGCGGTCAGGTCCTGGCGATGGTCGAATACAGTTGGGCGCTCACCGGCATCGTGATGCTGCCCCTGGTGGGCGTGCTGATCGCCGTCTTCGGCTGGCATGCGCCCTTCCGCGTCATCGCCGTCGGAGCGCTGCTCGCCGCGGTCCTGTTCGTCGTCGCTATGCCGGCGGATGCGCCCCGGCACCCTGCTCCCCGGAGCTCGCTGTGGAAGCAGGCGGGCGTCATCGCCCGCGACCGCAGCGCATTGGGCACGATATTGGTGAACGGTGGCATTTTCATTGCCGCTGAGACCTTTTTTGTCATTTGGGGGGCGCATCTGCAGCGGAACTTCGGCCTGGGACCGGTCCAGGTGGGGCAGGTCGCGGCCATCATCGGCATTGCCGAGCTGGGCGGGTCCGTGGTCTCAAGCCTGACGGTGGATCGCGTGGGCAAGCGCCGGTCGGTGATCGCTGCGGTGTCACTCTTCATCCTCATTCTTGCGCTCATGCCCGTGCTGAACCGCGCCGTGGTGACGCTGGTGGCGGGCCTGGCAGCGGTCTCCTTTTGCATCGAGTACGCCGTGGTCTGCACGATTCCATTGCTGGGACAGCAGCGGCCGGCGAGCAGAGCAACCATGTTGGCGTTGGGGGTGATGGTGGCGGCCATGACCCGAGGCGTCACCGATTCAGCGGCGACATGGCTGTTCGACAATATCGGGTTCTACGCCAACCTCGTCTACGCCATGGTGGCGCTGGTGGTGACGCTGTGGATGCTGTGGCGTTGGGTGCAGGAGCGGGCCGAAGTCTAGGGACATAAGGAGCGGCTGAGCCGCCGGACCACTGGGGCAAGCTGGAAGTCAGGGCAGCCGCGATGCCTCCCTGGCAAGGAGGATGGACAGGGATTTGCGCGAGTGTGAGGGTCTGTCCTATTCTGGAATCATGAGCAGTGCTTCACTTCCTGGCCGCGACCGAATCCGCACCGTCCTGTCGGGGCGGAGACCAGACCGCCTGCCCATCGGGGAGCTGGTCATGGAGCTTGATCTTGTGCGCGAAGCCGTGGGCCTGGACGCCGATTCGGCCGTGCCCCTGGCGGCCGAGCAGGCGCTGCTTGAACGGTGGGGGCACGACCTGGTGGTGGTGCCCTTCTCCAATGGTTGGGGCGCTCCCGTCCAGCCGGATGAGGATGAGGCCCGCTTCCGCCTCTCCTACTGGCAGCAGAACTCGAAGTTGTTCGTATTCGCCCTGGTGGATGGTCCTTTCAGCGTGGCGGCGCGGGCGTGGGGATGGGAGCAGACCCTGATGCGCTTTACACGCGGTGATCCTGAGCTTCCCGCTTTCCTGGCCGACGCCGTCATCGAGCTGGGAGAGCTGCTGAAGGGGGTTGCGGATGCCGGCGCCGACGGGATCATCATCGGCGACGATATCGCTTACCGGCGCGGACCCTATGTCAAGCCTGACCATCTGCGTCGTGACTACATTCCCTATCTCACCCTGATGGCCCTGGCGGCGCAGGACCTGGGACTGCCGGCGGTGTTTCACTCCGACGGCAACCTGTGGCCGATCTGGGAGGCGTTGGTGGGGACGCCGATTGCAGGGGTACAGTGTCTCGATCCTGACTCGGCGATGTCGCTTGCCCTGGCGCGCGAGCGTAGCACGCCCCACCTGTGTCTGTGGGGCAATCTCGATTTGCTTTGGCTGGCGCAGCCGCGTGATGAGACCGCCCTGCGGAGCCGCCTTGGCGACATCTTTGACCCAGTGGCGGGGACGCCGGTGATCTTCGGGACTTGCAGCGGACTGGCGCCGGGCATCCCGCTCGCCTACCTGGATGCGCTCTATGCGGCGGCGCGCGCCTATCCCTGGCCCGCGCCGGAAAGGAGAGATGGTGACAACTCAGACCCTACCTGATTCCTCGGTGCGCCTGCGGGCGGCGCTCACTTCTATCGTCGTGGGCATCACCCTGTTGGTGATCAAGTTCGCGGCCTATGCTCTCACCGGGTCGGCGGCAGTGCTCTCGGACGCGTTGGAGAGCATCATCAACGTCGTCGCCAGCGGCTTTGCCCTGTTCAGCGTTTTGCAGAGCGCCCGACCTGCAGACGACTCGCATCCCTACGGCCATGGCAAGGTGGAGTTCTTCGCCGCCGGTTTCGAGGGCGGGCTGATCGTCGTGGCTGCCATTGCCATTTTGCGCACGGCGATTCCGCGCTTCTTCGCGCCCCAAGAGCTGACCAAGCTTGATGCCGGTCTGCTTCTGCTCGTGGTGGGCGGTGTCGTCAACTACCTGCTCGGTGTGTACCTGGTCCGTACGGGCAAGAAGACACATTCCGACACCCTGGTGGCGGATGGGCACCACGTCCACTCTGATGCCTATACCAGCATCGGGGTCATCATTGGCCTGGTGCTTGTGCGGATCACGGGGCTGACCTGGATCGATCCCCTAGTCGCCTGCCTCATGGCCCTCAACATCCTCTTCATGGGTTATCGGCTGCTCCGTTCGGCCACGGCCGGGCTCATGAACGAGTCAGACCGTTCCTACCTGGATTTGGTGACGAAGGCGCTGTCGGATGCCCGCGTGCCAGCCTGGATCGCTCCGCATCACCTGCGCTCGTGGCGCGGCGGCGCCGTGCGCTTCGTCGACCTGCACATGGCGCTGCCCCGGTACTGGAGCCTGGAGCAGTCGCACCGGGTGCAGAAGAACCTGGAGGAAGTGATCTTCAAGGCCAGTGATCAGGAATGCCAGGTGATTGCCCACTTCGACCCGTGCGTGCCCGACTACTGTGCATTCTGCGCGATGGAGTCCTGTGCTGTGCGGTCAGCCCCGCTGCAGCAGCAGACGCCCTGGACCACTCCCCTCCTGATGGCAGGACCGCCTCGCCGTTCCGCTGATAAGGGATTGGCGGCGGCCGGTGGACCGGCTTGACGCTTGTTCGCAGAAACAATAGGATGGACTAAGCCGGCTCTGATTGTTCTACCTGCGACGAGGTTGGCATCATGGTGGATGATGTGAAGCCAAACGTCTCCTTTGCAGCGGCGAGAGCTTTTCTGGCCGATGGGCTTACCGTGTTCAGGTTTGTGGCGGTGGGAGTGATTGTCTGGCTGGGCGCCTGGCAGGGCGCCTCCTCGCTGCCGGTGGCCGTCCTGGTTCTGACGGTGGCCTGGACGGCTGACTGGCTTGACGGCCCCCTCGCCCGCAGCGCCGGGCGCCCCACGCGGCTGGGTCCGTACGATTTTTCCATCGATGTAGCGCTTACTTGGGCAACGTTTCTTTACCTGGGCCTGTGCGGCTTCGTGCCCGCGGCGGCAGTGCTGGTCTACACGGGGTTGGCGTTGGCGGCCTTCCTGTGGCTCCGTCGTCGGGTGGTGCTCATGCTGTTCATGCGCGGCATCGATGTCATTGCTGCGGTCACGGTCCTGCGCATCGCCCCCATTCTTCTCCTGCCGTTTGCGGTCATGCTGGCGCTGTTTGGCATTGCCAGGCGTAAAAGAGTCCAGAACCGGCTCGCGCTGGCTGTGACCGAGCTGGCAGCCTTGGTGCGCGGTTGTAACGAGTCGGCCTCCTAACGCGTCTACTGGGTAGAGATTCCAGCACCGAAACGCCGGCAAGCCGGCAGACCGGGCTTGCGCGAGGTTTGATCATGGCCATTTCAGCGCCAGTTTTCACCAATCATCAAAGCATTGATCGCGTCCTTAGGGCCGGATTGCCGGTCGTCCTGGTCTTCTTCCGGCATAGCAGTCCGGCTGCGCGCCAGCTTGATCCCACCCTGAGCTGGCTGGCAGAAGACTATACGGGCAGGCTTCTCATCGCCAAGATCGACAGTGATGACGAACCGGACCTGGTGGAGCGTTTCCGGGTGACACAGCCGCTGGAGCTGATCTTCTACAAGGACGGTAGCCAGGCAGGCAGGGCGCCCGGCGCGCCGGCCGAAGCAGACCTGCGGCGCTGGTGCGACTATCTCGTGAAGGGGGGTGAGCGCCCCCCGGCTGCCGCCGATCGACCCGCAGCAGCTCCAGCCCAGGCGCCGGCGAGCGCGTCCCCAGCGAGCGTGGCAGGGGGCCAGGGCGCCAAACCGGTGACGCTGACCGATGCCACCTTTGATCGGGTCATTCGGGGCGATCTGCCGGTATTGGTTGACTTCTGGGCGCCGTGGTGCGGTCCCTGCCGCATGATTGCCCCGGCGGTCGAGGCGCTGGCCCAGGAGTACACCGGCAGGCTGGTTGTCGGCAAATTGAACGTGGACGAGAATCCGCAGATGGCGGCGCGCTACGGCGTCATGAGTATCCCCACCCTAATCGTGTTCCGCAACGGCCAGGCGGTGGATCACATCGTGGGCGCCGTGCCGGCGCCCGTTCTCCGGCAGAAGGTGCAGCCGTACGTGCGATAGGTCGTCTCCGGGAGGTCTCTGACCTCCCGGAGACGAGGTGGATCATTTGTCGCAGCCCGGAGCAAAGGGTAGACTTGCCAGCGATTCCCTTCACAGGCGGCTGCCTCCTTCTTGCTTCCTTCGCCCCCGCTCCAACCTTCACCAGCGGATTTCGACGCGGCGCTGCTGCGCTTTGCCCGGCCGCACATTCTGCAGACCAGCCATTGGGCAGCCCTGAAGGCGCCCACCTGGACCGCGGAACATCTGCTGTGGGGTGACCAGGAGGAGCCGCTGGCGGCGGCGACGGTGCTCTGCCGGCGGTTGGGGCGGCTGCCGGTACGTATCCTCTATGCGCCCAAGGGGCCGGTGGTGGCGCGGCCGGCGCTTTGGGAAGAGCAGTTGGCCTTCCTGGAGGGCTATGCGCGGCGCCGGGGGGCGCTGTTCATCAAGATCGATCCCGATATCGATCGGGACAGCGAGGAAGGCGCCGGCCTGCTGGAGCGGCTGCAGGCGCGGGGATGGGTGTTCAGCGGCGACCAGATCCAGTTCCGCAACACCATGCTGACGGATCTGAGTGTTGGCGAGGAAGCGCTCCTGGCGGCGATGAAGCAGAAGACGCGCTACAACTTGCGCTTGGCCGAACGGCGCGGCGTGGCTGTGCGTCCGAGCGCCGACTTCGGCGCCTTTTACGCGCTCTATGAGGAGACAGCGGCCCGCGACGGTTTCCTGATCCGGCCCCGATCCTACTACCTGGCCGTCATGGAGCGCATGCAGGGGCACGGCTTGGGCCAGCTCTTGCTGGCCGAGGCTGATGGAGAGAGCGTGGCAGGCGTCTTTCTGTTCCGCTTGGGGCCTACTGCCTGGTATTTCTACGGCGCTTCCAGTGAACGGCAGCGCCAGCTCATGCCCAATTACCTGCTGCAGTGGGAGGCCATGCGTTGGGCCCTGGCGCAGGGCTGCACCCTGTATGATTGGTGGGGCGCTCCGGACGAGCTCGACGCGAGCGAGAGTATGTGGGGCGTCTACCGTTTCAAGGAAGGGTTTGGGGGCCACTTCCAGCGCTGGATCGGCGCCTGGGATTATGCGCCGCGGCCGTCAGCCTATCGCCTGTACACCGAGGCGATGCCGCGCCTGTTGGCATGGATGCGCCGCCGGGCAGGACAGACGCCACCGGCGACCGCTAGCCAATCGCCGCCCTGACCCGGCGCACCAGGGCCAGGTAGTCGGGCTGGGTAAGAAGCTCTTCGGTGCGCGGGTGGGGGAGGGGAATGGCGATCTCGCTCTGGATGGAACCAGGACGCTGTGAGAGGACGAGCACCCGATCGGCCAGGAAGACCGCTTCGCCGATGGCGTGCGTGACCATGAACACCGTCTGTTGGCGCAGGCGCTGGATGCGGAGCAGCTCGCGGTTCAGGTGCTCGCGGGTGATGGCGTCCAGGGCGCCAAAGGGCTCGTCCAGCAGCAGGACTTCCGGGTTCTGCGCCAGCGTGCGGGCAATGGCGGCGCGCTGCTGCATGCCGCCCGAGAGCTGGCGTGGGTAGTGTTCGTCAAAACCGTGGAGCGCCACCAGATCGATGAGCTGCCTGGCGGCAGCGTAGCGCTGGTCGCGCGGCACACCGATCAACTCCAGGGGCAGGGCGACGTTGTCCAGGACTGTGCGCCACGGCATCAGGTTGATGTTCTGGAAGACGATGCCGATGCGCGGGCTGGGTTCCGTGACCGGCTCGCCATCCAGCAGAATTTCGCCGCTGGTGGGCCGCAGCAGCCCGGCGATCAGGCGCAGCAGGGTGGACTTCCCTCCCCCGCTGGGGCCGACCATGCACACGAGCTCGCCAGGGTCGATGCTGAACGAGAGATCGTGGAGGGCGTGAAAGGGGTCGGCAGGGTCGCCGTAGGCCTTGTGGACGTGGCGCAGCTCAAGCAGGGGCGTCACGGCGCCGACGCAGCCTCGACAAAGCGATTGGTCCAGATGGCGCTGGTATCGACGGGCTGGTTGATCAAGCCGGTCCGCGCCATGAAGTCCGCCGTCTGGCTCCAGATGGCGCCGTCGCTGACCCCCAACGGCTGGCCCGGGTCGGGCTGCCACAGGGCCAAAGAGGCATCGAACACCGCCCGGTTTGTGGCTTCGTCCTTGGCGGCCTCGGGCACGAACTCGAGGCTGATCTTGAAGGCCTCGTCCGGGTGGTCGAGGGTATAGCGGACGCCCCGCAGAAAGGCGCGCACCATGCTGGTGACCAATTCCGGGTGCGCGGCGATGGTCGCTTCGTTGGTGAGCAGGCCATTGGCCGGTATTTGCCGGTAGTCATTCACGGGGATGACGTTGGCGTCTTTGTTGGCCAACCGGAGCTGGACGGGTCCGTTGACCTCGTAGTCCAGGGCGGCGTCCACCAGTCCCTGGTCCACCGCCGCGGCCTGGGTGAAGCCGATACTCTTCAACGTGATCTTGTCTTCGGGCAGGTTGGCGGCGTCCACCAGGGCTTTCCACGCCACGAAGCTGGCGCCGAACAGGCCGGGAATGCCCACCGTCTTGCCGATCAGGTCTTGAGGCGTCTTGATGTTCCTGGCAGCCTGGGAGAACACGACCACGGGGAACCTGCGGTACCACCTGGCGACATACGTCACCGGAAGTCCCTGCGAACGCCCAAGGATGGCTTGTTCACCGCTGGCGACGACAAACTGGCGCTCGTTCGTGCCCAGCAGCTTGAGAAAATCGGTCTCGATGCCGTTCTCCAGCTTGACCTCAATGTTCTCGTCGGCGAAATAGCCGTTCTTGATGGCGACGTAGAAAGGCGTGAACTGGACGCTGGGAATGTAGCCGAGGCTGAGGGTGACCGGCGTGGGCGCTGCTTTGGTCGCGGGCGAGGCGGCAGCGGGTGTGGCCGTGAGGGCGACGGTTGCGGGCGCTGCCGGGGCACAGGCCGCCAGCAGCAGGATGCCGGCAAGGGCAAGGGTGACGAGGGTCGAAATGCGCCTGTTCATAGGTGTTTTGCGATGGGGGTGCTTGGGAAAGCCTGGGTGACCGGCCCTGGCAGGATCAACCGCGCCGCTGCCACGCCAGGAGGCGATACTCGGCAAGGCTGATCAGGCCGTAGAGGCCAAGGGCAATGAACACCAGGGCAAAGAGAGCGACAAAGAGCATGGGCGTATCGAAGAGACCCCGCGCCAGGTTGATGAGAAAACCGAGGCCGCGATCGGCGCCGACGAACTCACCGATGACGGCGCCCACGACGGCCAGGGTGGCGCCGATCTTCAGCCCGCCGAACAGCACCGGCAGGGCGGCGGGAATCTCCAGCTTGGTGAAGATCTGCCAGCGACTTGCCCGCAGTGAGCGCATCAGCGCCATCAGCTCGGGTTCTACCGAACGCAGCCCCACGATGGTAGCGACAAGCGTCGGGAAGAAGAGCGTCAGACTGCAGATGATGACCGTGCGTGTCTCGCCGTCGCGAATCCAGATCACCAGGAGGGGAGCGATGGCGACGATCGGGAAGGACTGCAAGGCGACGATATAGGGCGAAAGCAGACGTTCCAGCGCCTGCGACTTAGCGAGGAAATAGCCGACGATGACGGCGGCGCCAACGCCGATGGCCAATCCGGCCAGGATCTCAAACAGCGTGATTGCGGCGTGCTCCCACAGCGTGCCAGAGAGGGTGAGATCGATGAACTTCGTCCAAACGGCGCCCGGCGCCGGCAGAATAAAGGCCGGATACTGCCGCCACCGCACCAGACCTTCCCAAAGCATGAGGAAGACCGTCAGCGTCACCAGCACCAGCAGCACCCTGCCCACGAGCACATGGCGTCCGTTGGCGCGCAGCCGCGCCAGCAGTCCCTCCCTGAGGGTCTGCTGCTCGACATCGGGGGAGATGATTTCTTCGTCGCCGGTGCGGCGTCCACTTGGGGACAGAAGGCGGGTGCTCTCAGTCATGGCCAGCAGGATGTGAGGACGAAGGACAACAAAAAAGGCGACCGGGTCGTGCCCAGTCGCCGCAGTTCAGGGATATGCGGAGGGTGGCGCGCATCACATGAGGGTGTGCGGACGCCAGACAGAGGCCACGACCTTCTCCCATCCGGACTGTACCGTCGGCCCCGGATTCTCACCGGGTCTGCTGTCACCTTACTGGCAGCCTGCGCACCATCGTGCGGGGGCGCCTGGCCATGTCCTGGGAGGACGATGACCCAAGGTCGCTCGCGGGCTCATCTGGTCGCTGCCAGACTTACCGCCGGTCGGGAATTGCTTAAGCAAAATGGGTCTCTGACCCATTTTGCGCCGCTCACCCTGCCCTGAAGGTCTGATCTTGTGAAATTTAATATCATTATGATACCAGACCGGCGCGCTGACTGTGAAATCGCTTCCGCTCTGCCGGTCCTCCAGGGCCGGGATTCGAAAAGACGGGATGCAGTGCAAAGTTGCGCGCCACTGCAAGTGGGTGAGGAGACCTCGCCTCTACAACATCCATCCCTCGCGCAGGGGCGAGGTCTCATCGCTACCCGAAGAGACGCTCTGCCTTTGGCGCGGTTGTCACGCTGGGCTATGATTGGGGCGCCATGACCACCTGCTATGCCTATGATCCGGTTGAGCAGCAGCACACGTTGGCAGGCCATCCCGAAAATCGGGGCCGCCTGCAGGGCGTCATGCGGCTGTTGGAGACCGATGGCATCGGGGAACGCCTGCCGCGAGTGGCGGTGACTCCTGTCAGCCTGGAGCGGTTGGGCCGGGTGCATCCTCAGCGCTACAGCGACCAGGTGGCGCGCCTGGCGGAGTCAGGCGGTGGCTACCTCGATCCTGACACCTATGTGGTGCGGCAAACCTACGAGGCGGCGCTGGCCTCGGCGGGCGCGCTGGTGAATGTGGTGGAAGCGGTGATGAGCGGCCGGGCGAGCAATGGCATGTCGCTGATGCGGCCGCCGGGGCACCATGCGCTTCCCGGACGCGGCATGGGGTTCTGTATCTTCGCCAATGTGGCAATCGCCGCCCGCACGGCGCTGGCGGAGTTCGGCGCCGTGCGCATCCTCATCGTCGACTGGGATGTCCACCACGGCAACGGCACCGAGGCAGTCTTCTACGATGATCCGGCAGTGGCGTTCTTCTCCACCCACCAGTATCCCTTCTACCCCGGCACCGGCGCCGCCGCTGACATGGGGCGGGGGGCCGGCGGCGGCGCCACCTTCAACGTACCCTTGCCGGCAGGCGTCGGCGATTGCGGGTACGAACGGGTCTTCACCGAACTGCTGCAGCCTTTTGCCCGGCGGTTTCGTCCCGATCTGATCCTGGTCTCTGCCGGTTACGATGCGCACTGGCGGGACCCGCTGGCCTCTGAACAGTTGAGCCTGACCGGCTACGCGGCCCTCACGCACCAGGTCCTGATGCTGGCGCAGGAGCTTTGCGATGCCAGGCTGGTGGTCGCCCTGGAAGGTGGCTATGACCTGGATGTCCTGGCGCACGCCGTCCTGAACACCATGCGACTGCTAGAACGGGCGGACGCTGGAATCTCAGACCCGTTTGGGCCTGCACCCCGCCCCGAACGCCCTATCGAGCAGCTCATTTCCAGCCTGGCTGCTCTGCATCACTTGTCCGATTGACGCCCCGTGGCTGCGGTTGCCCGCGCTGCAACTGCCCGCCCTCATCGCTTGTGAGGAATGACCCGACCATGTCTGACACGCGCCTCAGCGGCATCCTGTTGCACCCAACGTCCCTCCCTGGTCCCTTCGGCATCGGCGACTTGGGCCAGCAGGCCTACGCCTTTGTGGACTGGCTGGTAGGAGCTAAGCAGCGGCTTTGGCAAGTCCTGCCGCTGGGCCCGACCGGATACGGCGATTCGCCCTACCAGTGCTTCTCGGCGCTGGCGGGCAACCCCTTGTTGATCGATCCGGCCAACCTGGTAGAGCGGGGCTATCTGGAGATGGCCGACCTGGCGGTGCCGGTCTTCCCGGCTGCAGCCGTGGACTATGGCCCGGTGATCGGGTGGAAGACAGAGCTGCTCGATCGTGCGTTTGCGCGGTTTGAAGCGCAGCCTCAGCCGGCCGCGTTCACCGCCTTTGTGGAGGAACAGCGCTGGTGGCTGGACGACTTCACCCTGTTCATGGCTCTGAAAGGCGAGAACGGCGGCCAGTCCTGGCAGCAGTGGGCGCCCGACCTGCGCGATCGCCGGCCCGCGGTGCTGGCGGCAGCGCGGCAGCGGCTTGCGCGTTCGATCCAGTCACATGCCTTCCGGCAGTGGGTGTTCTTCGAGCAATGGTCGGCCCTGCGCGCTTACGCCAATGCGCAGCGCGTTCGCATCATCGGCGACATTCCCATCTACGTGGCCATGGACAGCGCCGATGCCTGGAGCCAACGCAACCTGTTCTATTTCGATGCCGAGGCACAACCGACCGTGGTTGCCGGGGTGCCACCCGACTATTTCTCGCCAACCGGCCAGCTTTGGGGGAATCCTATCTATAACTGGGGAAAAATGGCCGAAACCGGTTATGCGTGGTGGATCAGTCGTTTTCGGGCCAATCTCCAGCTCTACGATATCATTCGCGTTGACCATTTCCGTGGCTTCTACAACTACTGGGAGGTTCCTGGCGGGGCCGAGACCGCTGAAAACGGCGTATGGAAGGATGGTCCTCGTGAAGCATTCTTTGAGACCGTCATCGCGGCCCTGGGCGAGCTGCCCCTGATTGCCGAGGACCTGGGCGAACCGGAGGAAGGCGTCTACGTCCTGCGTGACCATTTCCACTTCCCAGGCATGAAGGTGCTCCAGTTCGCCTGGGCCAGTGACGGCAGCGATCCTTTCTTGCCGCACAATTATGACAAAAACTTCGTCGTCTATTCCGGCACCCACGACAACGACACCACGCGGGGCTGGTACGACAAGGCGCCGGCCAGGGAGCAGGACTACGTGCGCCGTTACCTGCGCGTCAGCGGCAGCGACGTGGCCTGGGATTTCATTCGTCTGGCCATGATGTCGCCTGCCGATATCGCCGTGACGCCCCTGCAGGACTGTATGAGCCTGGGCAGCGAGGGCCGCATGAACATGCCCGGAGCTGCCAGCGGCAACTGGTCGTGGCGTTTCTTACCCCAGCAGTTGACGCCCGGCATCCAGGCTGGCCTGGCGGAACTCTGTGATCTCTATGGGCGCGCCTATGTGCCGCCGGAGCAGAAGGTCCTTTCACCCCATTCGCGTTGACGCTGCGCCGGACGGCGAAGGTCGCCAGTGATACTCGACGTCCGGCGCTGATTCAGGCGGAGGGCTAAGGCCGTATTTGACGGCCGTGAAACCCATCTTGTCATAGAGGGTGCGCGCAGCATCGTTCTGTTGGTGCGTGTGCAATTCCAGACCCGCTGGACTCAGCACCTTGGCAAGCTCAATCAGCCGACGGCCCCAACCTTGACGCTGCCACGGCGGGTCCACATAGAGCCGGTCGATGTAACTGCCGTTCATGGCTAAATAGGCCACGACCTGCTCGTCCACTGTGCCCACCCACAGGTCGCAACGCGGTGCGATCACCTCCCGAAAGACAAGCAGGGCGCGTTCCAGCGTGAGAGCCTGCCAGGTGGGAAGATAGGTATAGGCCGCAAGCCCAGATCGATGCCAGACGGCGGCCACGGTGGCTTCGTCGTCAGGTTGATAGCGACGGATATCTATCATTCGAGGTGAAAGACGCGTTTGGAGCCCAAAACAGTCTCAGCTCCCTGAGGGTGGGAGCTGAGATTGTGGCAAGAAGAGTGAGGCCAGTATTCGAGTTGGGCTTCAGGCTGTGCGAAAGACGCGGATCATGCCCCGAGAGCGGATGAAGTCGATCTGATAGCCAAGTTCACTGGCAGCTCGCTTCATGCGATTCTTTACGGTTTGACGATTGTCTCTGTCGTCTAGCTTGACTGCCACGCCTTCACCTACTTCGAGAGCCTGCAACTGTGCCTTGTAACCATCGATGACGCGCTGACGCTGCGACTTGCTGCGACCCCGGCGCTTGGACTCCAGAATATCGCTCACGTCGTCTTTTGTCAGCTTTTCAAATGTTGGCATTGCTCCCTCCGTCGAGAGTGATCTGCTTTGGCTGGCGGGGGAATTACAGCCTGATATTATGATCTGTTTTTGCGGTTTGTCAACTCTTTTTATGCGAATCGTGCCCAGTTGGTCTGGTTGTCGCTGCTTATCTTTCAGATGGTTATCCACAACTGTGGATAACCATCTGAAAGAGATCCGACGCTTGCTGTTGTTCCCAGCGACACAAACAAAGGCAGCTCCGCATGCTTGACGTAATTATACGGTTTTTGCGCGTAGTCGTGAGGCAGCGCGCGTTCACAGTTCTTCGTATAATCATCGCCAATTGTTGCTACAGCAGTATCTATTCGCATAGATACGTGTTCGGAGCGCAGCTAGAAGCGTCCTTCCATCGAGCCGGCATAGCCGGTCATCTCGACATAGCCGCGTCCTTGCACCGCCCGACCGTTGTGGCTGCCGGTGACGTTCGCCGCCCCTTCCCAATAACGCGTCGACAGGCGCATCTCCTGATCGGCGATCAACGGCGTCAGACTGATCGAAAGGTCGTGTTCGGGGGCCTCGATCTGCCAGGAGGCGGGATAGACCGCGATTTTGTCGGAACTGCGCCAAGTGCCCTCATTGCGGATGATCAGGTCATTAGCGCTGAGAGGAATGGCTTTGCCATCGGGATCGACCAAAGTGCCGCTGGTGAAGCGATCGACGCTGCCATCGGCGCGCCTAAGCTGAAAGACCATCAGATCCCAGCCGTCATCCAGTTGCACCGAGAACCAGTCCCAGCCCACCTGTCCGGCTTCGAGGGCGCTCGTGCTCCACTCGTGGTCCATCCAGCTCAGTCCCGAGACTGGGTGGGTTTGACCCTCCCTGGTGAGCGTGCCTGATGTCTGGAGCCGCGTGTAGCTGTAGTAGTGGGAGGCGTTGCCAGGGTCCGACCCTTTCTGGCTGTAGCCATCTTTGCCCTGGAGCACGGCCGGCTTGGCCGGTTCGAGGGTGAGATCGAGCGTATAGCCATCGTGACTGCTGTGGAGACGCCAGCGTCCGGGCGCCTCTTCGCTGACCTCCGCGTCTTCCAGCCAGACGCGGAAGGGCTGGCTTTGCGCTCCGGCCAGGCCGGCGCCGCCGCGGCTGAAGCGTTCTGTCGCCACGTGCGTGTTGCGGCCAGCGTCGGTGATGGCGAGATGAGCCAGGTAGACCTGGTTGCTGCTCCAGCCGGAGAGGCGCTTGTCCTGGTCAGGCGTCAAGGCGCGCCGGAAGATGGTGAACTGGTAGCCCCACCGCTGGCTGGGGTCTGCATCCGAGGCTAGGTTGCCGGTGAAATACCACCATTCGGTCTGATAGTCGGGGTGAGCGCCCTGGTCGGCGGGCAGGAGGATGGGGGTGCCGGCGCTGGCGCGAGTGAAGCCCGAGGGCGCAACGCTGCCAGAAACGAGCGTCGCCGCCACGGTCTGGGGCCGAGGCCAGAATTGCCAGGCGACGAGGGCGCCCAGGCCCAGGATGACGAGAACCACGATCCACAGATAGCGCCGCCGCCGGGGCATGTGAGGAGAAAAGGTGGGCTGAGACATGGCAATCCAACGGGGATGACGTGGACAAAATGTCTACAAACAATAAACGCCCGGCTGCCGTGTCACAGCAGCCGGGCTTACCTTTGTCTGCAGCTGGGGGTCTTACGCCAGGATGGGCTGGGCGAACTGCGCCAGCCGTGCGCCCTCGTCAAGGAGGTCGCGCACCATGCGCTCGTCGTGGGCCTCGGCGTACACGCGCAGGATGGGCTCGGTGCCGGAGGGCCGGATCAGGAGCCAACTGTCGTCGGCGAGAAGGTACTTGACGCCGTCGCGCGTGTTGAGACCCGTCACGCTGCGACCGGCGAGCTGGTCTGGGGCCGAGTCGGCGAGCTGGCGCAACAGCTCAGGCTTGGAGAAGGGCTGTGTGTGGTAGTCATGGCGTGCGTAGGCGAAGGCGCCGATCCTGTCCATGATGTCCTGCACCAGGTCTTCCACGTTTCGACCTTGCACCGCGACCAGCTCGGCCAGGAGCAGGGCCATGAGCACGCCATCGCCTTCGGGAATGTGCCCCTTGATCGAGATGCCGCCTGACTCCTCGCCGCCGATCAGGACGTCGCGGGTGAGCATCAGATCGGAAATGTAGTTGAACCCGACGGGCGTCTCATGCACTTCGAGCCCATGCTGGGCAGCGAGCAGATTGAGCATTTGCGTGGTGCTTACCGTCTTGACGACGTCCCCGCGCAACCCCCGCCGCAGCAGATAGTCGAGGGCAAGGGTCATGATGCGGTGGGGATCGATAAAGGCGCCAGAGGGACCCACAGCGCCAATGCGGTCGGCATCGCCGTCGGTGGCCAGGCCCAAATCGAGACCCTGGGCCGGAACGGTCGTGGAAAGGGGCTGAAGGTGACGCCCAATGGGCTCGGGATAGAGCCCGCCAAAGCCTGGGTTCAGCTCATGGTGCAGCAGAACAGGCTCGACGCCCGCCTCCCGCAGCATCCGGTCGGTGAAGTTCATGCCCGCGCCGTACATGGCGTCAACGGCAAGGCGTAGACCCGAACGGGCGATGGCGTCGACGTCGACAAGCCGGCGCAGATGCGCCGCATAGGCCGGGTAGGGATCCAGCGGCGTCACCCTGTCCTGGCGCTGCGCCGTTTCCAGGTCCATCACCTGCGGATCGCGACCGCTGCGGAGGTTGGCTTCGAGGATCTGTTCCACCCGGCGGCCCGCGGCCGACGTCGCCGAACCACCGTACTTGGCTTTGAGCTTGATGCCGTTGTAGCGTGGGGGATTGTGGCTGGCGGTGATCATGACGCCGGCGATTGCCTGCTGGTCGACGATGGCGTGGGAGACTGCGGGCGTCGCTGCGAAGCGCTCGCAAAGCAGCACACGGATATCATTGGCGGCGAGGACGCCGGCGACAGCCTGAGCGTAGCGGTCGGACAGAAAGCGCGTGTCATATCCGACCACCATGACCCGGCTGGCGGCGCCGTCCTCTTCGGCATTGACCATGTCGGCGATGGCCTGAGCCACGTGGCGAACATTGGCGAAGGTGAAGTCCTCGCTGATCACGGCGCGCCAGCCATCGGTCCCAAAATGAATTGACATCGAATGATTCCTCGTCTCGTATTGCAGATAAAGGGCCCATGCGCCGCTGCGATACCCTGGGCAGCGCGCGGCGCCCTGCCAAAGTGGTCTTGTACCATAGCCTGTCGCGGAGCAGCAAGCCGGACCTGCCGCCGCCAGATTGCCGTCAAACGACGGGAGCATATCCAGGGCTTCTCAAAAGTCAGGGGGGGAGGAGGATAAGGTCCAAAGCACGTTGCGGATAGGCGGCAAACTCGCGGATTTTGGCGGCGGCATTGGTGGCGCCGGTCAAGTCGATGAGGAATAGGACAAGGCTGTTGATGAGGGCAAGGAGGAGCGGTGTCTGACCACGGCAAACCTGGCAGGCGTCTTCGCCGAGGGTGACA